>JAXHUC010000036.1:0-53259 GCA_034189805.1 Cyanobacteriota bacterium | reverse complement strand
CGCCGTCTCAAAACTAGGATACTGGTAATGAATCCGACTCAGGCTTGTGTTGTTCCATTCCGACAACCTTCTCAACAGACTATTCGATCGACTGCCCATCGAACTCAAAAATATCGTCGGGCTTCGGTTCGATATCTTTCTAGAAGCGAGTACCAACGGCCACAAACCGATCGCCTCGCCCAAACTTCGACCCAACATTCGATCGAAACTCCCCAACCGAGATCGTTGCAAGAACCTTCCCAATCCTCCTCTGTCAACGCAGACCTGGCTTCGGATCTGAGTCCGGCGGCCTGGAATAACCTCGGCATTGCTCTGGCAGGTTTGGAACAGTACGACGACGCACTCAGCGCCTTCGAGCAAGCCCTCAAACTCGATCCCACTTTCGATCGCGCTGAATACAACGCTCGCCAGATACAAGACTTATAGCAATTTTCGTTTAGGTTGACCCCACCGGGTGAGGGCGGGTTTTGAAACTAGATCGCAGTCAGGGCAAAATTTTCTGCTAAACCCGCCCCTACAATTTTCTGGGTCCTATCTTTGTGAAAACCGCCACAGACTTCAAGATATAGAAATAGATCGATCGAGGAAAGTCTCATCTCGATCGCCTTCCGTACTCGAATCCATCCCACCTCGTCGATCGAGGTTTTTCCCATGCGTTTCATTTCTCTCGGTATTGCAACGGTGTTTCTGTCGGCAGCTTCTCCCATCGAAGGGTTGATTTTTCGGGGTTTCTCTCCCACCGTCCAAGCGCAAACCGTTTCCGACCCCAACACCGATCCCAACAGCGATCTCAAAACCCAAGCCGATCGATTATTAAATGAAGGGATCGATCGATACAACAATATCGATTTTAGCGCCGCTTTGAGCCACTTCGAGGAAGCCCTATCGCTCTATGGCGAAATAAACGATCGCGCGGGAATGGGGACAACCCTGCACCGGATCGGCATGGTTTATGACAGCATCCAGGAGTACCCACAGGCGTTGGCTGCTTACCAGGAAGCGGTGACGATTCAACGGGAAATTGGCGATCGCCCGGCCGAAAGAGTGACGCTGTATCGCATTGGTCGAACCTACGATCGCCTTGGAGATGAGGAGAAGGCATTAGAATTTTACCAACAAGCCTCAGCCATTCCTCCTGAAGTAAACGATTGCAGCGATCGCGCCTGGGAAGGGATCGTCCGAGAAGGAATTGGCGGTATCTATCAAAGACGCACAGCCCATCGGCAGGCGTTGGAATTTTACCAACAGGCATTGGCGATTCAAGGGGAAGTGGCCGAATGCGCGGATAAAGATTTGCCGCGTTCCTACAGTCGCGGATCGCAATTGCTCGAAAATCTGGGGTTCGTCTATGGAGAACTCGGGGAATCTCAACGGGCCCTCGAATCTTACCAACAAGCCCTCGAAATCGTTCGCGAAATTGGCGATCGCGATGGGCAATGGCTGATTCTCAACGAGATGGGGGTGTTTTCCCGTCAGTTGGGAGAATACCGACAAGCGATCGAGTACTACCAAGAATCGATCGCTCTTCAGCGCAGTTCGATGGGATTTGTCGAAGCCTACACCTTCAGTAACTTGGGACTTGCCTACGACAGTCTCGGAGAGTACGCAGAGGCGATCGAATCTTACCAGCAAGCCCTCGAAATTGCCCGAGGATTCGACTTGCCAGAAGATGAAGCCCTTGCCCTGAATAACCTCGGGACGACTTACCGCAAGTTGGGAGAGTACCAACAAGCGATCGAATCCTACCAGCAGGCGTTGCCGATTCTCCGGGGGGCTGGGGACGCAAAAGGTGAAAGTGCCGTTCTCAATAACCTCGGCGCAGCTTACCACAGTTTAGAACAGTATTCCCAGGCGATCGCATCCTACCAACAAGCCCTCAAAATTGCCCGAGAGATCGACGAGAACGTTCGCATCGGCATCACCCTCAACAACCTCGGGGAGAGTTACCGCCAACAGGGAGAATTGGTACGGGCGATCGACTATTACCAAAAAGCGTTGAAAATTCTGGCCGAAGTTGGCGACAAGGCGGCGATGGGTAAAACCTCGAACAATCTGGGGTTGGCATATCAGTCTGTCGGAGAATCCGCACGGGCGATCGAATACTTCCAGCAAGCCTTGGCGATCGCCCGCGATATCGGCGATCGCGCGGCGATGGGAACCACCTTCCGCAATCTCGGTTCCTTGATGGAAGCCCAAAACCAGACGGAACTGGCGATTTTCTTTTTCAAACAATCGGTCAACACCCGAGAAGCGATTCGGGAAAATATCGAAGCACTCCCCTCAGCACTCCAGCAATCCTATACCGCCACCGTGGCCGAAGATTATCGCCACCTCGCCGATTTACTCTTGCAACAAAACCGCATCCTCGAAGCCCAGCGAGTGCTGGATCTGCTCAAAGTTCAAGAACTCGACGACTATTTGGGGAACGTGCGCGGCAACCGCACCACCACTAACGGCATCCCCAACTTACCCCCAGAACGGGAGATCCAGCAGGGTTACGACGAAATTCTCGATCGGGCGATCGCCATTGGTGGGGAACTGGCGCAACTACGACAAAACCCCAACCGCACCCCAGCAGAAGAACGCCGCCTCGCGGAACTCGTCCGATCGCAAGAAACCCTTCTCCAAGACTTCAATGCTTTTATCGACAGCGAGGAGATCCAGGCCCGGATCTCCCAACTCTCCCCCCAAACCCGCCAGCCGGATTTAGTCAACGACCTTGAAGACCTGATCGGCTTGCAGGACAACTTACAAAACCTCGAGCAAAACGCCGTCCTCTTCTACCCGCTAATTTTGGACGATCGCCTCGAACTGATTCTCGCCACCCCCGACTCTCCCCCGATTCGCCGCACGGTTAACGTTCCGAAGGAGCAGCTTTTAGCCACTATTTCCGAGTATCGCCGCGCCCTGCAACGGCTCTACCGACCCGATCGAGATATCGAAGTCCCAGCGCAGCAACTGTATCAGTGGCTGATCGAACCGTTGGAAAACGACCTGGCAGCCGCCAACGCCGAAACCCTACTTTATGCGCCGGACGGACAACTGCGCTACATTCCCCTCGCGGCTTTGCACGATGGCGAACGGTGGTTGGTGGAGCGCTACCGCATCAATAATATTACGGCCGCATCTTTAATGGATCTCAATATTCAACCCCAGACCCAACTCAAAGTGCTTGCCGGAGCCTTCACCACGGGAGAATACCAATTGACGATGGGGGAAGAAGCGTTTAATTTTGCTGGATTGCCCTATGCGGGGGTGGAAGTGGCGCTGCTGGCCGAAACCGTCCCCGAGACGACTCAATTATTCGATCGGGCGTTCAATCCCGAAGAGACGAAGCCGAAAATGGGCGACCATACGGTGTTGCATTTTGCCACCCACGGGGCGATGGTGGCGGGACGACCGGAGGAGTCGTTCATTCTGTTTGGGGATGGAACCCCGGTAACGATCGCCGACGTTCGCAACTGGAACCTAAATCATGTCGATTTGGTGGTGCTGTCTGCCTGCGAAACCGGACTGGGGGGAAACTTGGGAACGGGGTCGGAAATTTTGGGTTTGGGCTATCAGATGCAGCGTGCTGGGGCCAGGGCTTCGATCGCCTCGTTATGGGTGGTTGACGATGGGGGAACCCAAGCGCTGATGAACGAGTTTTACAAAGCCCTGCAAGCGGGGGCAAGCAAAGCGGATGCCCTGCGGCAAGCACAAATTGCCATGATTTCTGGGGAGGGTTCGGTCTGGGAAGAACACCAACACCTGCTGGCTTCGGAGTCGCTTTCGGAAGAGTTGCGATCGCAAATGAACGATCGCAGTTTGGAACATCCGTATTATTGGGCATCTTTTATTTTGATTGGGAATGGATTGTAGGGAAATAGAGAGTGGAAAGCAGGGGAAACAATATCGTAGAAATTTAAGCATTCAGCCGTCGTGCCGTCAGCCGTCAGCCATCAGCTTTTCAAAACAACTGTTCGGTATTCGTCGCCATATTCCAGAAAAATCGTGCGTGCGAATAAAATTCTCCCGACTGAAAAAATTCATCGTTCGCGGCCCACAAATTTGTTTGATTTTAAGTTCTTCGAGCTGACGGCTGACAGCTAATCGCTGAATGCTTACGAAACTTATTCGAGATTGTAAAACTTTGTTAAATTAAGGACCTATTTTCCCAAAACTTCGATCGACAAAGAGAAGTATATCCTACGTAGAATCGAGCACTTTAATGGTTAAGATTCCGAGCGGTTGTTGGCGATCGCCCTAGGAATTTATCGTTTCTGCGATCTGAATATCTGCTGTCCGATGGTATGCCAATGTTAAGACAGAAGTGCGACCCGCTGCTAACAGATTCTCTCGACAACATTAGACATGATAAAACGACTCAAAGGAATTCATAAAACCATTTTTCAAGCTCGAGTTCCCAAGAAATTGCTGAATACCGCCTATCAGCTCATTTTTTGGCTGTGGAATCTCATCTTTTTGGCTCTTGCTTACGTCGTCATCTTACCCGAAGTCGGTCGCAATCTCATCGAAGCCGTTCTCAACAATGAAATTCAATCGGAATTTTTGCTGACGGTGGTGGCTTTAGTCCTCGTCCCGACTGTCTGTACGATTGCCGGGTTCGTTCGGCTGCGCAAGCAACCCATCGAGCTAATGCGCCTATTTTATGGCGTGGAAGCACCACTTGTTGCCTTGCTGGCGCTGCGTTTATTTGTCTTTCGAGAACTCACCATCGGCAGTCAGTTGGTGTTAGGAACGGCACTAATTTGCACGGTTGCATTTTGCCTCGAACTCTTATTTGGATATGCCCGTCGTAATCGCATTTTAGCTTGGCTGCAAATGGGTCTTCATACCTTAGTTGCCGTTGCCGGTCTTTGGGTCGGGGCTATCCTCTTATTCTATGCCGTTCCCCTGGCAGCCACCCTGGTTCTTGAATTTTTTAAATTCAATTGGATACGATCGTTCTGGTGGTACGCTGGGAACCCTTGGCTCTACATTCAAGGACTACTATTTACCACCCTCTTTACCTTGAGTGCGACTCTCTTTATTGCGATGCCATCGGCACTCGCAAGTTTTTACATTTATTCCGGGCAAAAAATATGGCGGGCGTTTTCTGCTGATTACGGTAAAAATCGAGCATTTCAAGTGGCGATCGGCACGTTAGTTGCTTGGAGTATTCTCTTTTTTGCCTTCACTCAACAGCCACAAATTGAGGTTTTCACGAAGCTAGCAACACCCCCACAAACGGATGCCGAACGGCAAGAACTCTTAGCCGAATCCGATACGATTCGCGAAGGACTCGTCCATGCTTATCTTGCACCCTATCGCTACCTTTCCACCTACGAGCGGCACGATATTATCTACTATATGTATCGAGGCACTTTCGGGTTGCCTGACTCGATAAATCGGTTCTTGCAAGATACCTACAATCTATTGATGTCGGCCTTTTTATACGACGATCGACCCATTTCAATCTCTGAAGATGTCAAAATTCGACCGACTACCAACAAAGCCAAAGAACTGTACGCAGAATTTTTCGATATTCCCCTGCAAAAAGTCGAACGAGAATCGATCCAACGCGCCCTACAATCGACATTTAATGTAGACGAAGCCAAAGCCGGGGTTCTGAATATCGATGCCGAAAAAGTTTGGGTGGAATCTCAAGAAATTTCCATCAAACCTGAAGGTGATTGGGCCGAAGTCGAACTCTACGAAGTCTACAAAAATCAAACCACCGAAGTTGAAGAGATTTTTTACTACTTCTCGCTGCCCGAAAGTGCGGTGATTACCGGGGTTTGGTTGGGAGATACGGCCGATCGCGATAATCGATATGTTTTCCAAATTTCGCCTCGGGGCGCGGCTCAGAAAGTGTACAATTCTCAGGTACGGCGCGCGCGACCCATCGATCCGGCACTCCTCGAGCAAGTCGGCCCGCGCAACTACCGCCTCCGCGCCTTCCCGATTCCCGCACAGCCTCGCTCCTGGGAAAGTCCAGACCCCGATCGCCTGACGCACATGCATTTGTGGTTGACCTATAAAGTCATGCGCCAAGACGAAGGGTGGGCGATGCCGCAGCTTGCCGAAAAGCGGAACGCCTTCTGGACGAAGGAAACCCAGCGCATCCAAAACGGTCAGGCGATCGCCGGGAATTCCCAAGATTGGCTACCCGCTTTCATCCCCGCCGAAGGACAACCTGCACCCACGTCTCACCAAGTTCGACTCTCATCGGAGTACGAAGTATCCGCAAAACCTTTTGCCCAGGGCGATCGGGCTTTCCCTTCCGGCAAGCGATTTGCCGTGGTTCTCGACGGTTCCCGCAGCATGACGAGTTACCGCCAGCAGGTGAAAGACACTCTCACCTGGCTTGAGAAAAATGGCTTTGCCGACAACCGCTTCGATAACAACGATGCGGACTTGTACGTCACCGCGGCCAAAGGAGGTCAACCCCAGCGCCTCGACGACATCCGCCAGTTCGACCTGGAGAAGCTGACGTTCTACGGTACGTTGCAACCCCAGCAAATGCTAAAGCAGTTCGCCCAACTCGCGGAAGATACGACCTACGATGGCATTTTGGTTGTCACCGATGAAGGAAGTTACGAGTTGGCTGAAGATAACCCAGAAGTTGCAGCGATTTCGGTCCCCTTATGGATGGTGCATGTAGGTGGCTTATCTGCGGCTTACGACGATAATACCCTCGCCGCGATTCAAAAAGATGGGGGCGGTGTGGCAACAACAATTGCCGAAGCCGTGCAACGACAAGCGACGATGGCGGCGATGGATGAGTCGGTTGTCAGTGTTGCCGATGGCTATATTTGGTCGGTGGAAAAACAGGTTGGGCAACAATCCACCGGGGTTCAACCGGAAGCGGCAACCCTAGAAACTGCAACCGACGAGGCGTTCGCTTCCCTTGCAGCGCGGCAACTCATCCGAGGATTGACTCGCGAGATGGATACCCCGGATGTGGCGCAATTGGATGCCGTCCACGCGATCGCCAAAACCTATAAAATCGTTACGCCCTACTCCTCGGCAATTGTCCTGGTAAACGACGAACAGCGCGAAGCCCTCAAAAATGCGGAAGCCCAAGGCGATCGATTCGATCGAGCCGTGGAAGACGGCGACGAAGGTTTAACCAATCCTCTGGCGATTCCCGAACCCGGTGTCGGTCTTGTGGGAATGTTCGGCACGATCGCCTTTATCGCGATCGCCCGTCGTCGCGCCCGTCAAGTTTAGCGTTAAGTGCTGACATTGGGGGCTTCGGAGGCTTTGGGAGGAAAATGCAAACTTCTCCCTCATCTTCCTTGTCCCCCTTGTCTCCTTGTCCCCTTATCTCCCAAGCCTCCCTGACCAAACACTACACCCCCACCCAATCCGGTCGGAGGTGTTTGGCATTGCGGAGATAGGGATGGCGAATTTGGAGGTGGGACGCGGGGAAATTGGCATGAACGAGGAGGCGGATACAACGGGGCAGATCGGTGGGGACGTACATGTGCTGAACGTCCAAAAGCGGTACGCTGTCCCAACCCGGTCGTCTGCGGGCGATCGCCGCCGGAAAGATCGCATCTAAATCTCGCGTTACGGAGAACGTCACGCTAATAATCTGTTCTGGATCGATGGGGTTATATTTTTCCAATTCATCGAGAAGTTCCGTTACGACCTCTTCGATGGCTGATTTTGAGTTTTCTGGGGCTGTTGTTGCCCCCCGAATTGCCCGGACTCGCCACTCCACGGAATTATGCTCCTTATCGTTACTTCGTCCTTTGTCCCCTGTCTTCCGTGGTTTGTCAACGATCTCGTCCCCGAGCAAATCCTTCGCCCTTGGCAAAGGGGCCGATTAAGGACGATACATCCATAGCGGCAGACCGTTGGCTGCAACTTCAAAGTCCAGCCACTGTGCCGTTGCCGAAATCCGAGATGCCACGCGATTCCGACCGAGGAGACGAGAAAGTCGCGATTTGGGTTCCTCAAGGGTATCGCACTCGGTTTTTTCTGGGTCGAGTCCGGCGAGTTCGGCCGCCCAGCAACGGGCATCCTCTTCGGTTCCCAGGCGATCGACCACTCCCAATTCTAGAGCTTGTTGTCCGGTAAAAATCCGACCGTCGGCAAAACCGCGCACCGTCTCCACGTCTAGATTGCGCCCTTCGGCAACTGTGGCGACAAATTGTTCGTAACTCGTATCGATTAAGGTTTGTAAAATTTGTTGCTCCGATTCGGTCAGTTCTCGATCGAACGCCAGAATATCTTTATAGGGGCCCGATTTAATCGTTTGGAACGAAACCCCCACGCGATCGAGCAACCGTTCGAGATTATTTCCCCGTATAATCACCCCGATGCTGCCAGTAATCGTACCGGGATTGGCAACGATATGGGGTGCGCCCACGCCAATATACACGCCACCGGATGCGGAAATATTACCGAAGCTGGCGACGATTTTCGTCTTTTTCTGTAACTGTTTGAGGGCGCTGTAGATTTCTTGGGAATCACCCACAGTTCCACCGGGCGAGTCGATCCGCAGTAGCAGCGCCGGAAACTTCCGCTCCTCAACGGTTTTGAGGGCTTTGAGTACCCGATTGCGCGTTTCCGAAGCGATCGCCCCAGTAATTTCGATGCGCGCAATTTTTTTGCGAAACTTGGACAACAAGCGAATCATGAACTCTGCGCTACCTAAAAACAAACTAATTTCCCAGATCTTTTAGCATAGCGCACCGGGTTCCTCATTAAAAATTAAAAAATTGATAGAATTCAAGTGATTAAGGTCGATCGCTATTCAATATAATATTTCTCCTGAAGTATTGACGATCTCCAAAGTTACTCCGTCAAATTTATCATTTTGAGATAAATTTGATAAAGCTGTACATTATATTCTCAAAAAAAATGCTAACTTTTACCGACGTTTAGCATGATTCGTTATCTGACACTAAAAGAAGTTATTACCGTACACGATCGAATACTCAAACAATCAGGAGGTGCAGAAGGAATTCGAGATTTAGGTTCTTTAGAGTCGGCTTTAGCTCAGCCTAAAATGACATTTGGTAATGACATTTGGTGGAGACGAGCTGTATCCAACTGTTATCGAGAAAGCTGCGGCATTGAGTTTTTCGATCGTGATGAATCATCCTTTTGTGGATGGCAATAAGAGAACAGGTCATGCAGCAATGGACGTTTTTTTAGTAATAAACGGTATGGAAATGTAAGCATTCAGGTGTCATGTATGAGACAAAACGATGTAAGGGCGGGTTTAGCAATATCTTAGGAGACTTACCCAAAATTTTAAGTCAAAACCCGCCCCTACCCATTGTTACCCCAGCAGAATCTGAAATAGAACCTGAATTCTTACATGGAAATTATTGCTTCCGTTGACGAACAAGAAGCGATCGTTCTATCGCTAGCATCCGGTTCGCTCGATCGAGAAGCATTTACACAGTGATTAAATTCCCGAATCAAAGTCATCTAAAAAATATCTGTGAGTTTTCATTTACCCCTGTTCTCATCCATAACGTGCAACCCGATCGAATCCAACTACTTCTGACAAGCCGGAGAAATTGCCCCTTTAGGATAAGCAATTCGCTTGTGGTTGAACTGTTGCCAAACGCGGACGAAAATTTCGGCAATTTGCGACATATCGTCTCTAGTTAAGCCCGAGTCTAGCAGTTGATTGTCTTTCCAGCGGGCGCGGAGAATTTTATTGACCATCACCAAGGCTTCATCAGTGGTGGCATCTTCGAGCGATCGCAGTGCTGCCTCGCAAGAATCGGCTAACATGACGATTCCCGTTTCTCGCGATTGGGGAATGGGGCCTTCGTAGCGAAAGTCTTCTTCGCGAACTTGTCGCTGTCCGGTATAGTTTTGCTTGGCTTGGTAATAAAAATAGGCGATCGACATCGTACCCTGGTGTTCGGGAATGAAGGCGCGAATCGCTTTGGGCAGTCGCGCTTTTTTCGCCATGACTATCCCTTCGCTGACGTGCTTTTTGATAATTTTGGCACTCAACCAAGGATTGTTAATCTTATCGTGTTTGTTCGGGCCGCCCATCTGGTTTTCCACAAACCCCAACGGATCGTGCATTTTCCCGATATCGTGATATAGGGTTCCCGCTCGAACCAATTCCACGTTGCATCCGAGGTCGCGGGCGGCTGCTTCTGCCAGGGTGGCGACGAACATCGTATGTTGGAACGTACCGGGGGCTTCTCGCGCCAGCCGTTTGAGTAAGGGACGATTGGGGTTGGATAGCTCTGCCAATCGAATTGGCGTGACTAAATCGAAGAGATGTTCGAGATAGGGACTCACACCCAAAGCAACGATGCTCCAGGATACTCCCAGCATCGCTTGAAGTCCCGCTTCTCCGAGCATGACCGTCCACACCGGACCCGCCGCACCGCTCATAATCAAATTGACGATCAGATAGGCAATTCCCTGGGTGAAACCGACTCCCAAACCGAGCAGTGCCAGTTCTTCCCGACAGCGCAGCCGTCCGGCAATCACGCCACCGAGCAAACCCGAGATCGCGCCCGCAATTAGATAGCTGCTACCGAGGGTCGGACCGATGCCGATCTGCATTAACAACCCCAGCAACCCGACAGTAGCGGTACTCAGGAACGACCCGTAGAAACTACCGACGAGCAAGCCAACGGCCGGTAAGCTGGTTGTGGAAAACGGAAAAATCACTAGTACCGGAGCGCTCAGGGCCAAAATCAAAATCAGCAGGCGATCGCGCTGTCGGACTTTGGGCAACACCTGACGTTCGACAAACCAAAACCCGCCTAGGGTCGCGAAGACGATACCGCTAAACCCGAGCAGTCCGAGCCAGTTCACCGGGGTTCGCTGGACCAAACCGAAATAGTCGAGGAGCACGAAATCGGCGCGGGTCACTTCTTCGCCCTCCCGGACGATCGGTTCGTACTGCTCGATCGTGACGTATACCATGTCCACCGCGCGAGCGGCTTGTTCGGCTCTGAGGCGAGTTCGCTCGTCATCGCGAACCAAATTGGGTTGCAAGACGGCTAGCAGTACTTCAACCGCCACGGAGTTGTCTCGATCGGGAGCGAGAAACTGCAAGTGCAATCTTACGGCATTTTCGAGTAACTCATCGGGAGTCCCCGGTGCGATTCCCGGTGCGTCGAGCATTAGCGCCAGCACTTGTTTGACATCGGCTTGAATCTCTTGCCACTGGGTATCCGAAAGCTCGAACAGCGTGCGCGAGTAAATCGATTCCGGTTCGACCTTCAAAGCAGCGATCGCCTCGTCGTACCGATCGCGCGATCGTTCGATCTGCCGTTTGAGATCGGCGAACTCAGCCGCCGTGCGAGTGTCTCGATACCGTTGCAGTTGCTCGATCGCCAGTCCGGACCAGTCGTCGGGCGTACCGATGAAGCGATCGAGACCTTGGGTCAATCCCCGTGCCGTTGCCGCTCGCAGGTCTTCGAGCAATTTTTGGCGATCTTCGGATTGGCGATTTTCAGATTCGGCTGCGGGCTGTCCGGTTGGGTCGGATTCGGGTTTTTCGGTTTGGGTCGATTCGGGTTCGGGCGGGTTCGCGTCCCGATCTTGGACTGCGGCGAGGACGGCTTGCCATTCCCAGCGAGAAGCACTGCGTAAATAGTGCTGAACCGGTTGGGTGAGGAACCCGGTAGAAGTGTAGGGAAAGGCTCCCGCCACCTGTCGCAGTTCGCTCCCCTGCTTGAGAGATTTGTCTACATGCTTGGTAATTTGGACATCGACTTTCTCGTCGCGCATGAGAAGCGGAACCTCGCCAATAGTGGCTTGCCGCCGTTTGGCTTCGGTGGTTCTCAAGTCTGGAACTCTAGCGGCTTCCGGGGCGTAAATCGTTTCGGTAACTCGGGTTCCCACATCGAGCTGGGGTTCGTTATAAAATCGCTGACCGACCACTCCGGTCAGACAAACTAAAGCAAGCGCTCCGGAAACGGGAGAAGCCAGAGCGCGATGGGATCTAGAGTCGCTATTGGAGGTAGACTTGTGGCGATCGCGCAGTTGCTTAGCGACTTCCTGCGTGGACTTAGCTGCCTTCAAGCAGATTTTTTTCCACCGGCGATCGAGTTGCTGGGTGAGTAGTTGCAGCGCATTCATCATTAAAATACAGCCTTCCTCTATGACGGTGGGAGTGTCAAATTATTCCCCGCACGGCCGCGACATTAGTGTAATTGAGTCGAACCTCACTCCCCACAATATGTCTGTATTGATGCCAACAAAACAACCGATACGGGAGAGCCAAATATTTCGTATTTTATGTATGAAATACGATTCCCAAGGGACACCACCTTTGAGGGCAATAATTTCTCGTCAGACGTTTTTTCCTAGGCAAGCTAAAAAAGTAGAAATACACGGGTAGGTTCTTTCATTGAACATTATAAAAGGTGAAAACCCAAGGAATTTACCCGCATGTAAGTGAATTCAATGCCTCTAATTCGATCGAACGATGGGAAAAGATGCGGATATCCGATCGATTGGAGGGGGAAATTCAGAAATGGTCGTCGGTGGCTTGGGCTTGGGTCGATCGAGTATCGTTTGGCACTACAGGTAGTGTACTATCATCTCAGAATCCGATATTTTTCCTCACCCATACTGACTACATATCTTAATCGATCTGTCAATAAAATGGGAGAATTTTTCATACCTCATTCCTTACACCCGATTCTTTACACCCGCATCCCGATCGTCCCCCATATTCCCAACAAACGTTATCGAGAAAACTGACGTTGCAGGGCTACTAAGACCGGACAGGGAATCGCATCTTCCAAATTTTCCGGTTTGTTCCAGGTAAAGGGCGCTTGCTTGGCTGCCGACATCCATAGCAATTGCTTCGCCCGCGTCATCGCCACGTACAATAAGCGAAACTCTTCGGCAATTTTGAGCTGGCGAGCCATTTGCCAACTCCGAGGGGCCCCTTGCAGGTCGGGGTCGGTTCGGAAATCCCGATTTTCTCCGGGATGGGTTGCCCCCATTTCTTGCTGGCGCAGCAGCGTCCGAATTTGCGCCCGCGCCACTTCCGCCAGGGTAAAATCTCCCAAAAACTTGGCTTGAGGCAGAACGCGCAAGTTTCCCGGAATCAGGCGTTCGTGCAGGAAGGGGAGAAATACGCAGTCCCAGTCGAGACCTTTGGCTTTGTGCATGGTGATAATCGTCAGTTGATTCGATCGCGTATAAACTGACTCTGTTTCTTCCGTTTCGATGGGTTCAAAGCGCTCGGAAGTGACAATTTCCGTCAAGACGTTCAGCATTGCCGGGAGGGACGTATCTCCACCCACAACCATCTCTCTAGCGACTCGTTCGCCAATCTTTTCGGCGGTGGCAAGTTCGTCGCGATCGTACTGCAACGTCAACCCTAAAAAGGCGATCAGGTGAGAGAGAGGCAATTCGATTCGGGCGCGGAGCAAACTGCAACAGAGGTGACGGGCGGCTTTGACCGGAGGCGGAGGTAGGGGATCGAGGGGACCAGGGTAAAGAAATTGTTCCGGAAGACTCGCCAGGGCATCCAAATCCTGCGTGGGAACGAGTTTGCGATCGACCAAAGTTGTCAGGGCGCTTTTGAGATAATCCGGGGAGTGAGGGCGATCGATAAATTGCAGCAGAGCGAGAATTTCCATCGGTACGCGGGTGCGCCGATTGCCGCTACCCACATCGTAAACGGCAAGGCGATCGCCGTACAGCCGCTCTAATTCAGTGGCTACCACCCGTCCCTGCTCGTTGGTGCGTACCAGCACCGCAGCCTGGGTTTTCGGATCGGCCTCAAATAAATCGATCGCCCGCTGACCGATCGATTCGATCGTGCGGTAGATATCCGGAGGGGTGTAGATTTCCAAACCGCCCCCGATGGCTTTGGGATTGGCGTTCGGTTGCGGATCGTCGGGACCGACGGGACGAACGTGCTGGGATTGGAAGGGCGGTTCGACGATCGCCTCGTCCGACTCCCGCCAGCGTCCGGTTTGCCACTGAAGGTTCACCCAATCGAGGGTGAAGTTTGCCGCCTCCATAATCCGGGCGGTGCTGCGTCCGGCGCGATCGATGGTGGCGAGTCGTCCCTGGGTTTGGCAGCGCCCGCAAAACTGGCGGAAATAAATGGGATCGGCGGGGGTGAAGGTGGAGTTAATCGCTTGATTGGGATCGCCGACGCGCACCAAGTCGAGGAGTTCGGGATTTTCGGGATTAGCTGCCAATTGCGTTAGGAGTTGGGCTTGCAGCGGCGAAGAATCTTGGGCTTCGTCTTCAAATACCCCAAAAACTTGAGTTTGCCACAAACGGCGCACGCTGTCGTTTTCGAGGACTCGCAGTGCCGCCCAGATGGTATCGTCGTAGTCGATCGATTCTCGCGATCGCAGCAAGTTTTGGTAATTTTCGTAGAGTCCGGCGGCAATGGTGAGAATCGGGTAATCGTCGGCAACGGTATCGCCCATGCGCCGCAAATCCTCTGGTTGCAAGCCCGACGACTTGGCTTCGCTGACGGCAGTTCGGGCGAGGGTGGGTAGCACTTCCGTCCGCAATACCGACTGGCGGCGCAACCGTTCGGTTTCTTCCCCGTCGAATCCCCGTCCGGCGAGCAGCATTTGATAGATGCGGGGGTGAGCGGCGATCCATTGTTCCACTGCCGCCCGCAGCATCCGATGATTGCGATCGAGGGAGACGATCGTAATATTATCGGCGTGGATACCCGAGAGGTCTCGGTGGCGGGTGGCAATGTGCAGGGCTAAGCCGTGGAGAGTATAAACGCAGAATCCGCCAGGGGGAAGGGAGAGTTCGTTGAGGCGATCGCGAATCTTGGCTTTGAGGCCGGTTGCTGCCGAACGGGTAAAGGTGACCGCGACGAGTTGCCGTCGGGCGTGGAGTTGGTGGCGGGCGATGGCCAGGGCTGCTGCTGCCGCCATTCCCGTGGATTTCCCCGAACCGGGGACGGCCGAGACGGCGAGCGGGCCCCCCGTCCAGTCTGCCATTTCCTGCTGTCCCGGACGCAATTCGCTGCGGATGCGCGATCGAATTTGTTCTCGCAATTGGGCGAGTTCGGTTCCGGTTTGGGGGTGGGTGTTTTCGATGGAGTCGGGAGACACGATCGCCAGGGTGTGAAAGGAACGACTGGAGAAAACTAGAGTGTAGCGCTTGGCTGAAATAACGTCAGGCGCGGGTTAAGCCGCAGAGGGTATAATGCTCGCTAAGCATTGAAGTTCGGGCTTGTTCGGCTGGTAAAAATAGGCAATTAGACCGCAGATTGCGTTCGCGAAGCAGTTAATGGGACTGCGGTGACGAAAATGCTCGACCTGGGAGATCTTCTTGAACGGGTGAATCGCGGTTTCGATAATAGAACGCTTGTGAGCCACCCATAATAATTTTATGGGCTAATAATGAAGCTGCGATCGAAAATAACCTACTACAGACCTTTCAAATCTGGAGCACGATCGTACTACAAATACTTCCTACCCGTCTGTCCAGATGGATAGAAGTTGTTAAAGTTTATACACGTAACTAGTCTCGCTCTCAAGAGAACGAGACCCAACAGTCAACCCGCGATCGCCAATCTTAAACCTACAGACGATCGCGCGTCAGACTCTAACTAAAAGATGGCAGAGAAGCGTTGCCATTCGACGGTTTGAAACTGGGTAAGTCGAGCTGTCCCGTCGCCCGACGAGAGCGCATCGCCAACCGATAACTGACGCTTTGCAGTTCCGCGTGCAGCTTGCGATTTTCTTTTTGCAGCATCTCCACCCGTTCTTTCACCGGAGCTAGACGTTCGGCAAACTTCTGACGATAGATTTCGGGTAATTCTTGAACCACCTGTTCCAACATGCGAGCGCGATCGGTCAGTTCGTGTACGGCCTGCCGTTCTTGGCTCAGTTGAGTGTCGCGTTCGGAGATTTCCTGCTGGTAAAACTCAACCTGCTGCTCGACTTCTTCGAGCTGTTGGCGCAGAAGTTGCATCTGAGCGTGATGCTGTTCGGAAACCTCGGGATTGGGTGTAAAGTCGGCATTCCCCTTGACGAGGCGAAATAATTCCTGGGACAACTGCTGTACCAGTCGATCGCGCATTTGAACTTCTTCTTGCAAGCGCGAAACTTCGGCTTGCAATTCTTGAGCGCTTAGTGATTCTGTCGATTGCACCGAATACAACCTCCTCGGAAGTTTCCAACTTCTGCTAATGTACCATCTGCAACGCACAATTGTACGATTGCCCTAAATTTTTGTTGTAAATGTGGCCAATTCTTGAGGAGTTCTGATGGAAAACGAGGGAGCGAGGGGTTGTTTTATTGTTTTTGAAGGGGTGGAAGGAGCTGGCAAAACCACTCAGTTGCACCAAACCCAGGAGTGGCTTTCAAACCAGTTGGGAAAATCGACTCCGATTATTCTCACCCGCGAACCGGGGGGGACGCAACTGGGCGTGCGAGTGCGGCAGTTGCTTTTAGAGCAGCCAGAAGAAGAACCCATTCGAGAGCGAACGGAGCTATTATTGTACGCAGCCGATCGCGCCGAGCACGTCGCCGGGTTTATCGAACCCCATCTGACCCGAGGAGCGATCGTCCTATGCGATCGCTATACCGACTCCACGATTGCCTATCAAGGTTACGGTCGCGGTTTGGATCTCGATCTCATCGAGCGGCTCAACGACATTGCCACGGGCGGTTTAAAAAGCGATCTTACCCTTTGGCTCGATCTCGATCCGACTCTGGGACTCAACCGCGCTCGCCAACGTGGAAGCATCGATCGTATGGAGCGAGAACACCTGGGCTTTCACCAACGAGTCAGAAAAGGGTACGCTGCATTAGCCCAAGCCGAGAGAAATCGCATCGCTCGCATCGAAGCAACTGGGACGATGGCTGAAGTTCGAGGGCGAATTCAGCAGGTTTTCAAGCAAAAGATGCCGGATTTGTTCGACAACCTGAAATTCGACATTTGAAATCCCAGAAACGGCCGAACCCGAGAACGGCAATAACAGTCCGATTGGGTGCTTCTCCCCCGAGATGCTGGGATCGAGCGCAAGTTTTCTGGTAAGTTAACCTCATCGATCGCACTCGATCGGGGAAAATCGGTGCGTGGGAGTGCCAGGATTCTCGAGATAGAGTCATAATACTAAAAAGAAAAATCAAGGGAATCATTCGCTCGCTCCCAGTTCCGATTCGCAAAGCAACGGCTTTACCTCATTCTATGTTGGCGATCGCACTATGCAAGTTGCGTTCGATCGCTCGTCATCAGTCAACAATAACGGGAGAATCATGTCTGTCGATACTTACAGACCCGGTCTTGAAGGGGTTCCTGCGGCCAAATCCAGCGTTAGCTACATCGATGGTCGCCAAGGCGTATTAGAATATCGCGGGATTCGCATCGAAGAACTCGCCGCTCGCAGTACTTTTTTAGAATCGGCTTATTTACTCATTTGGGGCGAACTACCGACGAACGAAGAACTCAAGCTCTTTCAACACGACATTCGCTACCATCGACGGATTAAATATCGCATCCGAGACATGATGAAGTGCTTTCCCGAAAGCGGTCATCCGATGGATGCCTTGCAAGCTTCGGCGGCGGCTTTGGGTCTGTTCTACTCCCGTCGGGCCCTCGACGATCCCATTTATATCCGCAATGCGGTCGTGCGCTTGCTCGCGAAAATTCCGACGATGGTCGCGGCTTTTCAGCTCATTCGCAAAGGACACGATCCCGTTCAGCCCTGCGACGATCTCGATTATTCCGCGAATTTCTTATATATGCTCACCGAGCGCGAACCCGATGAATTAGCCGCTCGCGTTTTCGATATCTGCTTGACGCTACATGCAGAACATTCGATGAATGCCTCGACGTTTTCGGCGATGGTGACGGCTTCTACTTTAACCGACCCCTATGCCGTGATTGCCTCGGCAGTGGGAACCCTCGGCGGTCCTTTGCACGGCGGCGCGAACGAGGAGGTACTCGCCATGCTCGAGGGAATCGGTTCGGTAGAGAACGTCAAACCCTATCTCGAGAAGCAACTCGAGAGCAAATCCAAAATCATGGGTTTCGGCCATCGAGTTTATAAAGTCAAAGATCCGCGAGCGACGATATTGCAGGATTTGGTCGAACAGCTGTTTGCGAAATTCGGTCGCGACGTTTACTACGATATTGCCATCGAGCTAGAACGGCAGGTCGAAGAAAAGCTCGGCGACAAGGGGATTTACCCGAATGTCGATTTTTATTCGGGTTTGGTGTATCGAAAATTAGGGATTCCCACAGATTTGTTTACGCCCATTTTTGCGATCGCCCGCGTGGCCGGTTGGCTGGCGCACTGGAAGGAGCAACTTGCCGAAAATCGGATCTTCCGTCCGACGCAACTTTACGTGGGAAAACACGCTCGTCCTTATCTTCCCAAAGAAGAGCGCAATCTTCCCAAAAAAGAGCGAACCGAATTCGGTCTCGACTCGAATCCGGAACAAATTCCTCAAAAATCGGTCAACGCTTTCGAGCAGTGATGAAAATTGAGGCGATCGCGAAATAATAACCTTTGCTACCCAAAGATTCGACGAGGGCAATACCTAAATCGGTTGAAACTTCAGTTCCACCGTTCGATTTGATGTTGTGGGGTTGAAGGGTACGTTCGTTTGCGAGTTTTCCACTCCAGAAAACCGCCAGATACTGGCAAGATACGGATAGCCGCAACGATCTGCGCAGCAAAGGGCTTGGGGGATCGCGCTTTGAAATTAGAGTGTCTTGAGTTCGTTCGCTCGTTCGCTCGTTCGTTCGGTGCAATTACGTAAGAGCCGATGGTGGATTAGAATAAATTCAAGAAAAAACACGGATTCTAAAAGGATTCCATACGCTTTAGGCTGGTAACCAATCGTACTCGAGTCACAGTTTCGATCGGTATCGAGGAGCAACAACCGTTGCGCCCGTACCGAAAGAACCGATCGATGCAAGAAAACATGTGTATCTACCTCTTCAAGCGTCAATCTATATTTTGGGCTTAAGACCTGGAGCGCGCAATGGAATGGATCGGCTTAGCGATTGTCATCGTACTCATCGGAGCGATCGCTCGATTTGGGTGGGTGGCGTGGAAGCGTAACTCACTGCAAAACGCTGCCAATATTCCGGATGTGCGTTCGGCTCAATCTCCAGAAGATGGTCAAACGTTCGATCCTCTCGAGTCCCTCGAACCAGTTTCGAGAACGGAGGCTTCTCAAGTCGCACTCGAGAAACTCGATGAGTATGCCAAACTCCGGGAATTTCTCGATCGGCAAAAGTATGAAGAAGCCGACCGAGAGACAAAACGACTGATGTTACAAATCGTGGGTGCTCGCAAGCGCGGTTATTTCGAGCTTGCGGATTTTGAGACATTTCCCAGTAGTGCTTTGCAAACGATCGATCGACTGTGGATCGATCGCAGCAACGGGCAGTTTGGCTTCAGCGTTCAAAAACGGATTTATCAAGAAGTTGAAGCAGAATATTCCCTACTCGGTACTCGCGTAGGTTGGGTTCGCTGGGGAAAGTGGTTGAAGATGGACGACGGGGCTTACGCTCTAGATTCTCCAAAAGGTCATCTACCCTATGCAATCTGGCAATCCCAACTGGCTTCATTTGGTTTTTTTGGTCTGGGAATGTGTGTCGAGGTGTTTTTATCGAGAACCGATTTGTAAGGCGATCGGTTTAGCCCGTCCGAACAAATACGATCGACCCGATCAGGAGAAAGAGCGTCGGAGAAATCTCCGGATTGCCTTTCGAGATATTCGTATGAATTAGGAGTTAGGCTCGGAGATCGAGAAGCCATCACGACCTGGTTTGTGTCGAATATTTTCGCTTGGGTTTGAGATAACCGGCTACAAACTCTCCGTAGCTCTTTCGTACTTCTACCGGGAGATGAAAAAAACCGCGTAACTGTTTCCGACAGTCGGGAACGCCGCAGTTACATTGAAAGCGAGCAGAAAATTCAGTTTCTGTGGTTTCGTAGTCAAAGGTAATTTCCTCTGAGATGGCAATGTCAACCAAAGCAACAAAGTCGTAACCACCCCACTGGTTTTTCCGAACGCCAGTGTTGGGATTGCAGCAATGGTTGATTAAAACCGCAGGCTCGTCGATTAAGACGTGAAGGTCAAAATCCATCTGGATCGAGTGAGGCGTTCTCTCGGGTAAAACTCGCACTTTGCGACCGATCGCAACAGTTTCTCCTCGAGAAAAATTTCGGGCGGCAAAAACACCTTTTCCTTTCGGCGCGACCTCCCGGATAAATACATGCTCGGTTTGACATTCAGTCATCTTTTATTTGCACTCCTAATCAAGAACTTGCTATTTTTTTTGCTTACATCTACTTAAAAATTGCTAAAGGGTTAGTCAATTCATGATGCAAAATCAATCAGTCAAACAACTTTTTAGCATTCTGCATGGAAACATCAATCGATCGACTCACTTTTTAGGTCTTTCGATCTCAATTATGGCGCTAAATGTATTTGCATACACTTTGGCTAGCTCCTTATTTATTATTCATGCAGGTTCTCAGGGACTTCCTCTATCTTATATTGCCATTGGTTTAGCTTCAGTTCCACTTTATACGGGCTTTTCTCAAGTTGCCGATCGCTACAGTCATTCCCGTACGTTTATATACTTATTACTGGGTGGAATTTTACTTATTGCTTTTTTTCAATATGCAATTCAATATGAATCTTTGCTAGTATACTACGCAATTTACATTGGATTTTATTTTCAATGGCGATTGCATCTAGATATTCTTTTACCTAGCACGATCTCGGACTACTTTACCTCACGAGAATATAGTCATCTAGTCGCCTATCTGACCATGGCGCAAAGCATTGGAGGTTTGGTGGGCGGGGCGCTAGTCGGCGTGCTGGCCGATCGCCTCTCAACGGGTAATCTTCTATTGATTTTGCCTTTTTTATATAGTTTGGTCATCGTTCAAATATGGTACTTGGAGCGTTCGGAAGAACCCATCGAAGGCTCTCGACTCAGAGCGCGATCGAATCATTCCTCGATCGAGAACCTCAAAGTCTTACCCCTGCTGCGCAAACGCTACCCAATTATTGACTTTTTGATTGCCAGCAGTATTTTGTGGGTCATTCTCTACAGCTTGGCTGAGTTCGAGTATCTCAGCATCTATTCAGAAGCCTTCATGGAGGAGCGCGAGTTAACTCGGTTTTTAGGGTTATTTCGAGCCGCCAGCGAAGTGCTGCAACTTTTACTGCTCTATTTTGTCACGCGACCGGGCATTCGACACTTGGGGGTCGTCGGGATGAATCCGATCTATCCCATCACCACGTTAATCGGATTTATCTCGCTCGGGTTGTGGGGCAATCTTCCCGTTGCGATTGGCTTGAACCTAAATAATGCAGCGGTGGAAACGGCGCTCAACCAACCCGTTCATACCCTCAACTTCAACGCGATTCCCTCAAACTTTGTCGGACGAGTGCGATCGCTCGTCGATGGCTTATTCTATTCCCTCGGATTGGCTTTTGTCGGTGCGCTGCTGTGGGTTTTCGATGTATGGCTCGCAGACTCGAAAACCGTTTTACTCGCCACGGTTTTAGCGACGTTATTCGTCCTCGTGCGCCATGGTGTCGGTCGAAGTTACCTTCAATCTTTACTCTCGATGCTTCGTGCCGGTTCCGTGCGCCTCAACGACGTAAGCGAAGGATTAGATCGACTTCCAGACAATTACACGCCCCAAATCCGTCAATTATTGCGAAGCAAAGAGCGCGACGATCGACTTTTAGGATTGCAGCTCGCCTCTCGGATCGACCGACCCAGCCGATTTATTACCGAAATCGAGTGTTTACCCCTCGAAGAGGATACGAAACTGCGATTGAGTGCCATCGACCTACTCAGTACCGCTAAAGAGATCGGCATCTCCGAATACTTGCGCGAATTGCTCCAGTCGCAGCGGACGAAATCCCATTCTATAGCGCGCCGAGAAGCCCTCCAGGCGATCGCCCTGTCCTCTTTACTTGCCAACCGCCAGCTCCTCTCCGATAAAGAGCTGCGCCCTCTTCTGAACGCTAAAAGCGAAGAACTTCATCTTCTCGCTTGCGTGGCCGCAGAGAATGCCAAAAGTTCCGATCCCGTTCTCAACCAAGCGTGCGAGCAACTGTGGCGATCCGAGAAAGATGAAGAAACCCAACGGATCTTGATTCGGGGCATCAGCAGTACGGGCAACAAGAATTTAATTCCCCGCCTCAATCAAATTCTCACCTACGCAACGGCAGAAGCCACCAAAGAAGCCCTGAACGGGTTGGCCGCCCTCGCACCGAAAGGAAATGAAGACCTCGCCGAACTCGCCATCGCCGAACTCGATCGCCCCGATCCCGCCGTGCGGATGGCCGCCATCGATCTATTGGGAGCCATTCAAAGCCCCAAGTTTTTGCCCGTCCTCATCTGTCGCGGTTTAGAAGATTTAGATTTCTCCGTGCGACTGCAATCGGCACTGGCCATTGCCAACTACGGAGAAGCCAGTCTGTCTCTGCTCGAAACCTATCTCGACTCCCCCCGTCCGGAGATCGTCGAAGCGGCGATCGCCGCGATTGCCAAAGTCCGAACTCGCCGCGCCGAAAAAATCCTCTTCAACCATCTCAAACCCAGCTACGAAGAAGTGGCGTGTATCGTTCGCTGGCGACAGCAAATTCCCCACTACAATGCCGATTGGTGGGCCCTCGATATTGCCCTCCAAGACTACAGCAAGCGCTTGATTCAGCGCGTTCTCTACGTTCTGTCTCGCTTGGGCCACCAACGCACTCTCAATCACGTGCGACAAATGCTCGATGCCACCGATGCCCGCCGACGGGCGAATGCGGTAGAAGCCCTAGCATCCTTGAAACACCGACGCTTCGTCATTCCCATTTTGCCCTTGCTCGAATTGCCCGAAGGAAATCTCAGCCCCACCAAAGGCGTTCGCCGTCGCGTTCTCCAGGAAGTGTTCCAAGCAAGCGATCGATGGATTCGATTGGGGGCGGCGATCGTCCTGGCGACTCGAGGTCGATTTCGGATGCTCGAAAAGCAGATGGAGCGAGAGTCCGATCCGTTGGTTCGCCAGGTGGCCGATCGGGTCTTACAAAACTCGGGAACGGGATTCGATCTCGATAGTTTGCCCATCGGTCGAGTGCTATTTCTCAAAACTACGCCTCTATTTGGGGGACTTTCCCTAGATGAATTGTTCCCGATCGCCCGTGCGTTCAAGCTCGAAAAATTCCGGGCCGATCGGGAGATCTGTGAAGAAGGCAAACTCGGAAATACCCTGTACGTAGTGTACCAAGGCAACGTTCGGGTTTCTCAAAACGCCTCGGACGGCAAGAAAAAACTCGGTCGTCTCGAACGGGGAGACTCTTTCGGCGATTCGGGTTTATTTGACGACGTATCTTACCAAACGACGATCGAAGCCGATTCCGACTGTAGCCTGCTCGCTCTTTCTCGGGACAGTTTCTACATCCTCATCGACCTATATCCCAAATTATTGTCGTGTTTCGGTCAAGTGGGGGCTGAGGTGTGAGTGGAGATGAGGGAGAGGGCAAGACGCGGGGACGCGGTGACGCGGTGATGCGGTGACGCGGAGAGGGGAGAAACAGGGGAAACGGAGGAAACGGGGACAAAGGAGTATTTGACGTTCATCATTCATCATTTTTCCGAATTCCGCGCTTCCGAACTCCAAGCCTCCCCAGCTCTCCATTCCCCGTTCCCCATTCCCCATTCCCCACCTTCACCCGAAACTGTCTTATTCAAAACTGACGTTAACCAAAACCCAAACGGTACGGTTTCCACGAATTAGCACTCTACACCTTAGAGTGCTAAATTTTTCTATTGGAGAGCTAAACAATCGAGTAATGGCAAAACTGGTTTCATTCAAAGAAGACTCAAGGCGATCGCTCGAAGAAGGCGTGAATGCCCTGGCCAATGCAGTACGGATTACCCTCGGTCCGAAGGGGCGTAATGTCGTACTCGAGAAGAAATTTGGCGCGCCGGATATCGTCAATGATGGTATCACGATCGCCAAGGAAATCGAACTCGAAGATCCCCTCGAAAATACGGGCGCTCAACTCCTCAAAGAAGTTGCCTCTCAAACAAAAGAAGTTGCCGGTGACGGAACCACCACCGCCACCGTTCTGGCCCAGGCGATGATTCGCGAAGGTCTCAAAAACGTGGCTGCCGGTGCCAATCCCGTTGCCGTCAAGCGCGGCATCGATAAAACGATCGCCGCATTAGTCAAAGAAATCGAATCCGTCACTCAACCCGTTGTTGGCGATGCGATCGCTCAAGTGGCTACCGTCTCGGCTGGTAACGACGAGGAAATCGGTAAAACCATTGCCGAAGCGATGGAAAAAGTCACCAAAGACGGGGTGATTACCGTGGAAGAATCCAAGTTCCTCACCACCGAACTCGATGTGGTTGAAGGAATGCAGATCGATCGCGGCTATCTGTCTCCCTACTTCGTCACCGATTCCGAACGGATGGTCGCCGAATTTGATAACGCTCGGATTTTAATTACCGACAAAAAAATTGGGGCAATTCAGGATTTGGTTCCCGTCCTCGAAAAAGTCGCCCAAGAGGGCAAACCCCTCCTGATTATCGCCGAAGATATCGAAGGAGAAGCCCTAGCAACCTTAGTGGTCAATAAAGCCCGAGGGGTTTTAAACGTCGCCGCTATCAAAGCCCCCGGTTTTGGGGAGCGCCGCAAAGCCATGCTCCAGGATATCGCCATCCTCACCGGCGGTCAGATGATTTCTGAAGAAATTGGTCTGAGCTTGGATACGATGACCCTCGAGATGTTGGGAACCGCTGAAAAGTTGACCCTCACCAAGGACAACACCACCATTTTGGCAGCGACCGACGATCGCCTCAAATCGGAAGTGACCCAACGCATCGAGCAACTGCGCCGGGAACTCGAACGCACCGACTCGGACTACGACAAAGAAAAGCTGCAAGAACGGATTGCCAAACTTGCTGGCGGTGTCGCTGTCATTAAAGTGGGGGCGGCGACTGAAACCGAACTCAAAGATCGGAAGTTGCGAATCGAAGACGCGCTCAACGCCACGAAAGCTGCCGTTGACGAAGGTATCGTCCCCGGTGGCGGCACGACGCTGCTTCATCTGGCAGCCAAAGTCGAAGAATTCAAAGCCAATTTAGCCAACGAAGAGCAAATCGGCGCGAATATCGTCGCCAAAGCTCTCGAAGCGCCTCTCTATCAGATGGTTAATAATGCCGGATATGAAGGAGCCGTCATTGTCGAGAAGGTCCGCAATGCCGACTTCAACATTGGCTACAACGCCATCACTGGAGAATTAGAAGATACGATCGCCTCTGGCATTATCGATCCGGCTAAAGTCGTGCGTTCGGCCTTGCAAAATGCTGGTTCTATTGCTGGGATGGTGTTAACCACAGAAGCCCTCGTCGTAGAAAAACCCGAACCGAAATCCGCAGCCCCCGACATGGATGCGATGGGCGGCATGGGCGGCATGGGTGGCATGGGCGGCATGGGCGGCATGGGCATGGGCGGCATGGGTATGGGTGGCATGGGCATGGGCGGCATGATGTAATCCCAAGCCGTAATTACCAAGCACATCACCCGAGTCCGTCTGCTCGTAATATCGAGAAGTCCGATCGTAAAATCGGGGTAAGGAGTACTCCTTACCCCAAAAAGCTATGATTGCTTGTAAGGGGTTCCGTAACTCGATCGACTGTCAACCGAGGACCAACGTCAAGTTCTCGCACTGAACTAGATGCAACGACCCGATCGTACATCTCGATAAGCTTTGAGGCGATCGAGAAACGATAGGCTCGATCGAGTATTTGCATGGAGAGGGTTAACAAATGGAAAATCAAACTAGAGCGCGTGCTGATGGCCGTTATCGTAAGACCCGCGCTTCGTGTCGATGGCCGCACAGGGCGCTCGACTCCAGACTGACGCCCGCTCCTTGCGCCCCAGTCACCCGTCATTCCAAATAGCACATGTACGTCCCAGACGATCCAGAGTTGTTCGGCTTGTTGTTGGAGAACGCGCCCACCGCCATTGCCGTGGTCGATCGCCAAATGCGATATCTATGCGTGACTCGGCAGTGGTCGCTCGATTTGGGCTTGGACGATCTCAATCCGATCGGTCGTTCCCATTACGAAGTTTACTCCCATCGCCAAACCACTTGGAAACGGATTCACCAGCGCTGTTTGGCGGGTAAAACGGGGCAGTGGCAAGAAAAATATCAACTCCAGCCTGACGGGACGAGCATCTCGGTGAAGTGGGAAATTCGACCTTGGCATACGGCCGCCGGGGAAGTGGGTGGTTTAATTCTCGTCAGAGAAAACATTACCAAAAGCAAAAAGGCGATCGATTATCTCAAACAAACCAATCTCAGGCTCCAACAATTCCTACACCAGAAACAACACAAACTCAAAAAAATTCGCCAAGAATTACGTCGTGCCAAAGAAGAAAGGGCGCGCATCGACGAAACATTGCCCATGAGTCAAATCTCCATTAATAAAGCTGGAGATGCGGTTTTTTGGATTACCCAAGACGGTCAGCTCTTTTACGCAAACGACGCAGCGTGCTTATCTCTAGGCTACAAACGAGATGAATTGCTCTCGATGACCGTCCACGATATCAACCCCGATTTTCCCCCAGAAGTCTGGCCCGATTATTGGGATCAGGTGAAAGAATTTGGCTCGTTTACCCTCGATTCGCGACATCGCACCAAAGACAACAAAATTTTTCCCGTCGAACTCACGATTAATTCCCTCAAATACAACGATCGCGAATATACTTGTACGTTCGCTCGCGATATCACCGAGCGCAAGCGAGCAGAAGCCGAACTCTATCAAGCGACCCTGGCTGCCGAAGCCGCAAATCAGGCCAAAAGCTCGTTCTTGGCCAATATGAGCCACGAACTGCGCACCCCCCTCAATGCGATTATCGGTTACAGCGAAATCTTGCAAGAAGAAGTTGAAGATATCGGGTTGCAAGATGAAGATATTGTCGCCGATTTGCGCAGTATCACCACGGCCGGTCGCCATCTACTCTCGATTATTAGCGATATTCTCGACTTCTCGAAAATTGAAGCCGGGAGAATGGAGTTGTCTCCAGAACCCTTCGAGCTGTCTAAACTCGTCTACGAGGTCGAATCGACCGTCGCGCCTTTGGTGGAGAAAAATACCAATACCCTAGAGGTGACGTGCAGTTTGAATTTAGGCACGATTTATGCCGACTCGACCAAAGTTCGGCAGGTGTTGTTGAACTTACTGAGCAATGCGGCTAAATTTACCCACCAAGGAACGATCTCCTTGACGGTGAACCGTCAAACCTCTCCTTTTGGCGACCTTAGCAGCGAATCGAGTTCCGAGTGCCGTTCCAATTCCGATGCATATTCGTGGATTTGCGTTCGGGTGAGCGATACGGGAATCGGCATGAGCCAAGAGCAAATCGAACAAATTTTCGAGCCGTTCACTCAAGCTGATGGCTCGACCACCCGGCAGTATGGTGGGACGGGATTGGGACTGGCTATCAGTCGCCGCTTTTGCCAGATGATGGGGGGCGATATTACCGTTGAGAGTGAGGAGCAGGTCGGCTCGACTTTTATTGTCGATTTACCCGCTGGAATGGCCGCAGATGAGACATGCGATGAGAAAATTGACTTAAACGACGATCTTCATCGGTCTGAGGAATTAATTCTCGAAGAAGAGCATCTCGACTCCCAAGATGCAGCTTCCCAGACGCACATCGATCCCTGGGAGTTGCCGACTGCGGAGAGCCTGGATTTAGAACTACCCCAGTGGAGCGATCTGGCCGAACAAATCGAACGGCAACAGATTTCGGAAATGGAAGAAGCCTTGCAAGGCTCCGAATCGGTGGAATCTACGGAGTGGAGTTTTTAGCGCTTCGGGGGCTTCGGAGACCAGGGAGAATGCGTGTATCTTGCATTTTTCTCCCCCATCTTCCTTACCTTCCTCACCTTCCCCAGCTCGATTTCGCCAGAATCTAAAACACATACACTTGTAAAGCTTCTGAAGTTCCCCCAGCTCCCATTTCGGAGTTTCTCGCGTAGGATGAGAAACTGTCTCATCCAGAACTGAAGTTAAATCTAAAAATTGGTATGCTGAGTTGCGATCGACCGAGAAATTTATGGTACGACTATGGCCATGGCACAAACACAGAATTTTTCGGATCTCGAGTCCGAGGAGGGAGTATTAGGTGATAGGCTTGAGGGGATTCAAACGTAACGACAGACAATGCTGAGACGGATTTGGCAGTGGCTAGTCAGGCTATTTCAGCGACTATTTGGGAGATTGGGTCCGTCATCACCCGCGCAGCAATTATCTCAACCTCTACCCCTTACAGATGAAGAGTACGAACATTTCTTCATGCAGCTTCTCGATGGTGTCAATCGAGGTTGGACTGCCACGGAAGTGGCTCGTTTTTTCCAGGAGTTGAGCGATCGGGCGGTCGAAACCCAATGGATTGCTTGGTTGCACAATTTTGGTAGTGCCCTAGTCCGGTCTCCGGTTCCCCATCGAGAACTCGGGCTGCGATTGGTACGGCTGGGGGAAGTGGGAAGTACTTCTGTCGCTCGGGTGGCTGGAGATATTGGGGCGCAATTAGTCGAAAACGCACGGGAAGAGCGCGAATCCGACGAGGACGATGCGGAGGTGGAGCTGCCCGTTTTAGAATCCGAAGCGGAACCCGAACCCGAACCCGAGCCAACTTTGTCACCCACACCCACCCCAAAACCAACCTCAACCTCAGATGATGTGGAAATTTTCTTCCGACAAGGCTTAGAATTCCTCGATGCCGGAAATTCCCTGGCGGCGCTAAACTTATTCGATCGCACCCTCGCTCGTAAAGAGCGTCATTATCAGGCGTGGGTGGGGCGTGGCGATGCTTTGGTGGGTTTGCAGCAGTACGAGGAAGCTCTCGTTGCTTACGATCGCGCCTTAGAGATCGAACCGGATTTATCGATGGCATTGAGCCGGAAAGGGGATTTGCTCTACGATTTACAGCGCTATGAGGAGGCGATCGCCGCTTGGGATCGAGCCTTGGAACTCGAACCCACCGACAGCCACACCTGGAACAACAAAGGATTGGCTTTGGGAGCGCGTTTGGGTCGTTGGGAAGAAGCCCTCGCCAGTTGGGATCGAGCTTTGGAACTCGAACCTACCGATAGCGAAATTTGGTTGACCCGAGGAATTGCCTTGGGCGCTCTCGAATCCTGGGAAGAAGCCCTCACCAGTTGGGATCGGGCCTTAGAACTCAGTCCGGATTTGCGAGATGCCTGGATTAATAAAGGGGTGGCATTGCAAAAGTTAGGTCGCTACGCAGAAGCGATCGACGCAAACAATCGGGCATTGGAACTCTATGCCAACCCCGCCGAGGAAGAGCCGCCATCCACACCCGATCGCCCGGAAGCCGAGTCGAGCGAGGTACTGACTCCATCCCCGGAACCGACTTCGGAAATTTCTCCAGAAGAACAGGTTCGAGAACTGCTCGAGGAAGGATTGGAGCAGTACACGCAAGGGAATCTGAGGACGGCACTGGCTCTATTCGAGCGCGCGTCCAAACTGCAACCGGACAATCCCGAACCGCTGACCGATCGCGGAATCGTTCTCATCGGCTTGGGGCGTTACGATGAAGCTCTGACTTGTTTCGAGCGAGCGCTCGATCGCCAGCCGGATTTCTATTTGGCTTGGAACGGTAAAGGGAACGCCCTATTGTCCTTGGGACGGGAACTCGAAGCGCTCGAGAGTTTCGATAAAGTCATCGAGCTTCAGCCCGATAGCGCTTTAGGCTGGCACAATAAAGGAAAAGTCCTGTGGTATCTCAAGCGGTACGAAGAAGCGTTAGAGTGTTGCGAGCGGGCAACGGAAATTCTGCCGACCTATGCCGAAGCCTGGAACAGTAAAGGGCATCTCTTGCACGAATTAAGTCGTTCTCAAGAGGCGCTCTCGGCTTTAGATCGCGCTCTGGAACTTCAGCCGGAAAATCCTCAAAGTTGGTATCTCAAAGGTACGATCTTGCAAGAACTCGGTCGTTACGACGAGGCGTTGGAATGCTACGACCTGTCGATCGAACAAAATTCGCAATTTTATCTGGCATGGTGGGGTAAAGGCAAAATTTTAACTCAGATGGGGGAAGACCGAGAAGGCTTAGAATGTTATGAACGCTCCCTGATTCTCGAACCGAATTTCTTGCTGGGTTGGCAGGATAAAGGCAGCGCACTCAGCCAACTCGAGCAATTTGAAGAGGCGATCGCTGCCTGGGATCGGGCATTAGAACTCGAACCCGACGATCTCGATCTTTGGGTTCAGCGCAGTTTGACCCTTCACCCTCTGGGGCGATGGGAGGAGGCGATCGCCGGGTGGAATCGAATCTTAGAACTCGCCCCGGAACACCAAGAAGCCTGGATTCACAAAGGAATGGTGCTACAAAAGTTGGGACGCTATGGAGAAGCGATCGAAGCCAATAATCGCGCGATCGAGCTAAGCGATCGGGATGCCTCCCCGCTCGATGAGTTTCCCTAGGTGTGCGGCATTTGCATCTCAGACAACTGATTGTTCTTGCATTTGTCGGGAATTTATTTTTAACGGAGGATCGACCTAAAAAAGCGCTCGCAATTTAATTTTTAAGATGAAATATCGTATCGGATACTACTAAATATTGCCTGAAATACCCGATCGATCTCATTTAATTTGGAAATATCGTGCCACATTTCAGACAGATAAAAAATAATGCGAAAGTTATGAGTTATGTAACTTTAAAGTACTTTTAAAGCTTCATCGATCGACATGAAGAATTGATATAGATGCTCCCAGTCTCCCAATTCGTATATCACAATAGGAGTTGTGCCGGACAAAAAGTTGTGCGGTTCGCTCGGTAGCTCGATCGACCCGATGGGCTACTCATCTAGAAAAAAGCGATCTTTTCAAGGACGAAAGTTATGGTTCACGCCCGCGAAATTCCCGACAACGCTATTGCCCCTCTTTCTTTTGCTCAGAACGGAGTAGCAGCAACCGAATTACGCCCTTGGGGTTCTTTCACCATCTTAGAAGAAGGCCCGAGATATAAAATCAAGCGCATTGAAGTGAAGCCCGGACACCGTCTGAGCCTCCAAATGCACCACCACCGCAGCGAGCACTGGATTGTCGTTTCCGGCACGGCAAAAGTGACCTGCGGCGAGAACGAAGAAATAGTCTACAGCAATCAATCCACTTACGTTCCCCAAGGAACCTCTCACCGCCTGGAAAACCCCGGCGTGATTCCCCTGGTTTTGATTGAAGTGCAAAATGGGGAATACTTGGGTGAAGATGATATCGTTCGCTATCAAGACGACTACGCCCGCCACGAATGAGCGAGTCGTCGGGTAAAGTTCTCCTCTGAGGGGCTAGTACTCTATAAGATTGTCGGGGCGCACTCGAGTGCGCCCCGTCTTGTTGTCTATGGTAAATGTCTATTGCGAACTGCGAGAGGCAAAGTAGAGCAAACCAACAAATCCTAGCAGCAAAATCGGTCCAACCGTCATGGCAATCATGAAAGCCTTCACCCCAGAAGAAAAAGCCGCAATCAGCCCTCCGATATAAGGAATTCCCAGAAAGAGGCTAAAGACGATAATACTAGAGCGATTCCACTGAATATCAACGCTGGGGAATATTTCTTTCCCTTCCAATTGTTTTTGGTCTACGATTTTGGGTTTTTCTCTAATTTTGAACTTCCCCATCTTTTTAAACTTATCCTGGAACATTTTGCCACTGGCTTGGGAAGAGCCTTTGGTTGCCAGGTCTGCGGATGGGACATTGTTGGGAAGGGTCGTGAATTCTTCGAGAATATTGGGTTCTGATGCGGTTTTTGCTGCGGGTTTTGGCGTTGCTGCTTCGATCGCTTTTCGGACTTCTGGATTATTGGGTTTGAGCCGATCGGATTGTTGGTAGTTTTCTAGGGCTTCTTCAGAGGCTCCTTGTTGCTGGAATATATCGCCCAATGCTTGGTAAGCTTCAGCGAGGTTTGGGTTAATTCTAATCGCGGTCTGATAGTGGGAAATTGCTTCGTCGAGTTGCCCTTGCTGCATCCGAACGTTAGCCAACTGCATTTGAATATACTCTCCCCACTCGGGTTTGAGCATCAAAGCTTGCTGGTAGTATTCCGCAGCAACTCCAAACTGACCTCGTTTTGTTAAAAGTGCCCCCAGCTTCATGTGGAGTTGGGGTTGTTCCGATTTACGCTTGAGGGATTGACGATAAGCATCGACCGCTTCATCTACTCTGTCCTCTTGGCTGAGAAGATTGCCAAAATTGGTATAGATGTTTGGGGGTTGGTCGGGTTTGAGGGCGATCGCTTTTTGGTAAGTGGCGATCGCCCCCACAGTATCCCCTTGTTTTTGGAGTGCTTTGGCCAGCTTGAGATAAACTCCGATGCGCTGGGGTTGAATCTCAACAACTCGCTGGCAATAAGTGGCAACTCGATCCCATTCTTGGCAGTCTTGGTGAATTTCTACCAGTTGCATGAGTGCTCGAACGTGAGTGGGTACGGTCTCGATCGTCTCGAGTAGAAGGGGAAGGGCTTCATCGAATTTCCCTTCGTCTTTAAGTTGTTTGGCGCGATCGAACTGATTTTTGAGTACAACTTCCTCAGAATCTTTTGACATATCATTGCAATCCCTAGACTTTTCTCTATTCAACTGAGCTGAGAGTTGTTAAAGCTTGCTTAGCAGCCACTATACAGGCAATCTCCCCTTTTCACGTTCCCAAGTTACCGATCTAGATAAAATTTTTGAAGCGATCGTTCAAAAGAGCAATAATCTCTGTAGGTTTTTGAAAATTCATTATTGCTTCTTTGGTGTTGAGGAAGTCTTGGAAGGTCAGATTTGAGATAGCCGAAAGAGAATTCAAATGTGGCTTAAAGCATTTACGTGTTTCACGCCACACAACTGTTTGTCCATGATGGGGAAAGGTCGCATAACTGAATTGAGGAAAAAAATCATGTATAGCGTAGACTATTTTAAAAACATCTCCCATCCACTCACTTCCCTCATGACCTGCTGCGCGACGAAGTTTTCCACATTCTTTCTGCGATCTTTCCGCAGCAAACCTATCGCTGGGAACCGTATCATCAATTAGCCATATTGTTTTTCCATGTGCCATTGACAACGTCGAACAAAAATCTCTAAATGTTTGCTCAAATATATGAAGTCCATCTAGATAAATAAAGTCAAACAGGTCATCAGTGTCTAATTTAAAAAAATCATCACTTGTGATTTCATGAAATTCAACTTTTTCAGATTTATAGTCTGAATAATTAAATTGGAATTTAGGATCTACAGCCACCTTGTTTGGGAGTGCTATTTGAGTAAAAGTAACGCCTTTGCATACACCAATTTCCAGGTAAGAAACTGATTTATTAAGAGTTGCAAGAAAATTAATCCTTGCAAATCGACTTTTCATTACATCATCAAGATTCCCTGGAAACTTTTTTAGAACTTGACTGTAAATGTGAGAGGCTTCTTCAAGCCTGCCTTGATTTGTCATAGTCTTTGCTAGCTTCATATATGCAGAAATTCGATCGGGTCGAAGCGTAGCAATTTTTTGGTTATATTCAAGCGATCGAGAAAATTCTTTTTGAATTTCGTATATTTCTGCTAGTTTACTCAAAGCTGGTATGTAATTAGGATTGACTTCTAGTGCTTTTTGATATTCTTGAATCGCTTTCTCAAAGTCTCCCTCTTCCATAAATTGATTTCCACTTGTTTGACGATCGTTGATATTCATTGATGTTCGGAAGCCTCTATGGATAGTTATAATGCTGGAATATGAATTGGTAAAACTTTTGTTATCGCTAAATAAACGCTACCAGGAAAAACAGTTGCCCATTCTTATCTTGAGTTCTTGGCTTGGCTTCTCAAAGAAAGATGATAAGATCTCTTCTTGCTCGCTTTTTACTTTAGAACCCGAACCTGGATAGGTATTTTGATACTCAGAGTGCTGATGGTCTGGCAAACCCAAAAACTCAAAAACTCGTTCCATTACTTTCCCCGTTTGTTCGTATAGCTCTTCACTCTTAATCGACAAAACTTGCTGCTTGGGAAATAGACTCATCCACTCTTGAATCAAATAAACGTAGAGACTAATGAATACATATCCTGGATGTTTGTGCCAGTTCCAATTTTTGCGAATCGATAAGAACTGAGGATAGGCTTCTTCAAAGGGTAAACGACTAAAATTTTCTAGCAATTCTAGTTCTGGGCGAATTGCATCTTCAAAAGTGCGCGTTTCAAATCCGAGTCTTTTATTATGATTGTAATGAGAAATCGTTCGTTTAACGGGTTCTCGTAGCAATATAATGAGCTTGACATTAGGGAGCAAGCTACGAATTCGCGGAGCAATATCTTTGTTGATATAACTGGGGCTTGCCTCTCCCACTAAAAAATTATCTCCTCGAATTTGTGGTGGGAAATGCGATCGATACCAATCAAAGCCCAGCTCGAATTTCTTACTGAAAAAATGAACTTCTTTGAGTAAGCACGGTAAAACATTCGGATGCTTAATAATATAATCGTAGAGCGAGGACGTTCCCCCTTTCATCACCCCGAGTACCAAAAAATCAGGATTTCTGAAGCTGTCCAAATCCCAGGGGCGATCGGCTAATTCGGGAAACTCAGCGATTGTCATCCGGTAGCTAGCGGTGCGGTAACTGGTTACAGCTTCATCGAGACGATCGAGCTGGATCGAGGCTTCTGCAAGGTTAGCATGGACGATCGCCTGCTCTCCATAGAAGGTAACGGCTTTTTGGTAATACTCGTAACAAACTTCCAGGGATGCTGACTTGAGGGACGTACGCCTCATCAACGCATTCAACTTGTTGTGAACTTCCCACAACGTCGGTTGCAATCGAGCGGCATTGAGATAACACTCGATCGCTCCTTGGGGAAGACCTTTGAGAGAGAGCGCATCTCCGAGGCGAGTATAAATTTGTGCGTCTAATTGAACCTCCGAACCCTCCTGAAACTGAATATCGATCTCCCGTTTGAGATCTCTTACAGTCGTCTTGCCGTATTTGAGATCGAGCGCTTGTTGATAATTTTCAATCGCCGCTTCGAGCCGTTTTTGTTGGAGTTGCAGGTTGCCGACGCGCAAGTGCAGTGCAACTGCTGCATCGGGTTTAATTTCAATCGCTTTTTGGTAAGTGGCGATCGCCCGATCGTTTTCTCCTCGTTCGGCTAAGGCTTCCGCAAAATTTTTGTAGGTGAAGAAAGGTTGCTCGGAATCGAGGTCAATCGCTTTTTGGTAAGCGGCGATCGCCTCATCGAGCTGCTGTTGTTGGTAAAGAGCGCTGCCTAAATTGCGGTAGACCCAGCTCGGTCGGTCGGCATCTCGTGCGATCGTCTGCTTGTAAGCTGAAATTGCCTCGGTCATTTGACCTTGCTGGCTCAGAGCTTTGCCTAAATTTTCGTAGATCCAAATCGGCTGTTCCGGTTGTAAGGCGATCGCCGCTCGACAAGCAGAAATCGTTCGATCGGGTCGGTTCAAACGTATCGAGGCTCGCGCCAACTTGCGGTAAGCTTCAACCTTCTGGGGATTGAGGGTTAGGATTTGTTCGCAACAGCGAACGACCTCTTCCCACTCTTCTCGTGCTTCATATTTTCGGATAAGTTGCCGACACTCTTCAATGGAGTTCGATTCAACATTGCGCGGTTGCCGATCTGCTTCCGGGGTTCGATCGAGTAAGTTGGGATCGCTTGAATTCTTGGATTCCATCCAGATACTCTGTGATTTATAACTAATTTTTCTGTTACGCTTCTAGAAATTCATTCGAGCTGACCGATCCCGAAACAGCTTCTAGAATGATATGGAGCCTTTTCTCGAATGGTGAACTCGAAAAAACTCGTGCAACTTTTACCTAACATTCAACTGTAGAGATGACGGATAAATACACCCGTTCTAGTTTGGTCGCGCGTTTTTACACATTTTTACAGTTAATGGTACTGGTTATTTGAGGATTGCCGATATTGGATACTGTTACTTTCGGCTAAGATAGCAATTCTGCTCGTAGATGTCATCCGAGATCGTACTGAACTTCAAGATTCAATTTGCCCATGAAGCATCACCTCTTACTCTACACGGACGATCTTGGCATCGGGGGGGTCGCTCAATTCAATCATTCGCTGCTGTGTCGCTTGGCTGAGTTAGGGTATCGACTCTCTCACGTTTGTGCGGTGCGCGATCCTCAGTTGCAGCAGCAAGAAATCGCACGCGGCATCGAGCAAATTGAGTTAGACTATCACGCGGGGAAAGATTTGACTCGCACCCTCAAAGATCTCGAGGGGGCAAAAAAAATTTTTTCCCAGACCCAACCCGATACCATTGTCTTTAGCGATGGTTGGCCCTTCTCGAATTTTGCGGCAAAGCAAGCTGCCATCGATTTGGGCATTCCTTACGCGATCGTCTTGGGATTTATCGAGCCGTCTTGCATCCGCTTTACTTGGCACGATGAGAGCTTCTATGTCGAACTCACTCGCTATTATTACGCTCGCGCGCAAATGACGATCGCCGTCTCTAACGAGAATCTCCGATTGTTGCGACACCTCTTCCAATTACCGGCGGATTTGGGACAGACTATTTATAACGGTCGTCCGGCCGTCTATTTCCAGCCACCTTGCTGGGCCAATCGACGGCGGTTGCGGCAAGAATTTGAGATTCCCGAAGATGCGATCGTTTGTTTTACGGCCGCGCGTATGGAAACGCTCAAAGGATACCAGTATCAAATCGAGGCGATGAAGTGCTTGAAGCCTTTGTCGATTTGGTCTAGAATCTACTTTGTTTGGGCGGGAACCGGTTCGGAAAGTCGATATAGCAACGAGTCAAAACTCAAAGCCGCGATCGCCAGATTGGGAGTTGCCGAACACGTCAAGTGTATCGGTCAACGTCGAGATATTCCCGATTGGCTCGATGCGAGCGACATATTCGTATTGCCCTCTCTGGCTGAAGGTATGCCTCTATGCGTGATGGAAGCGATGGCAAAGGGACTGCCGACGATCGCTTCTGCCGTCAGCGGAATTCCCGAACAATTAGGCCAGACGGGTAAGCTGTTACCCGATCCAAAACTCGATCCGACGGGAACGATTCGAGAATTGGTCGAGACGATCGTCAAGTGGGGCGAATCGCCTCAATTGCGGCAGTTAATTGGTTTGGGGTGCAAACGTCGAGCAGAGTCTTTATTTAAAGAAGAGCGGATGTTGCAAGAATATGCAGAAGCGATTGACGGGATGTTCTCGGCACGAAACTCGACAAAAGGTCGGTCTCATCGAGCTTTGACCCAATCCCCCCAAACCCATCGAGAACTCGAACGTCATTTTCGTTACAGTTCTTTAGTTTGGCAAGGATGCTACGCTTACTATCGAGAAGATCCCGAAAAAATGGTTGAATATCTTCTCGAATCGTTGAATTACACTCCATTTTTAAAAGTGGATACGATTTCAAGCTGGCTGAAAAGTGCCATTTCATTCTTCCAAGAAAAAGGGGAACCTCTAAATGTGTATCGTTTGAGCGAACTGCCACAATGGCAGGATTTGATGGGGCGGACACTAGGATATCGCCCGGTTCGCTCGAGCCGCGTCCGATCTTAGGGTGAGTTGTATCTTAGGCGATCGCTCCCGTTATCTGTTCGATCGAGAATTTCTAGAGTTAACTTCAATTGAGTGTGTCTGTACGTCTCTACATCATCCTGTTGATTTCGAGCGTTTTTTATCGGTGTACCTACTATAAATAACTACCGAGAAAGGAGAAAATTCACGTGTCTATAGAGCGAGATCTATCTCAGATCGAACGTTTTGTCACAACCTTAGAAACTCAAACATTTGATGTCTCGAGTTCGGAGATTTCTGAAACCCCCAACGTCTCGATTATTTCTTATTTAGACGATCGCCTTGAGAATTTCGATCGGCAGTTCGATCGAACCTGGAAAACACTTCTCAATCAAACCTATCGAGATTTTGAATGGCTGCTGGTGGCAGATCGAACTCTCGATCCATCGACGTTGAGTGGATTCAATGACGCGCGAGAGGGACTTCCGAAGCTCCACCCGATCGCTTTAATGTCTAACCCATCTCTCGCATCGGCTTGGAATCTCGGCGTTTCTAAAGCGCAAGGACAATATTTCTTATTTCTAGAAATTGGAGACTTACTCGACCCGACCTATCTCGAAAAATGCCTATTAGTACTTGAAGTTTATCCCAAACTGTCTTTTATTAATACCTATGGAATTACCCTCGAGCCTGAAGTTCGAGCTTGGGAATCGGGATTTCACCAACCCTCAAAAATTATCGAGAACCCACTAATTTCCGGTAGTGTTTTATATCGTAAAGTCGATTTCGATAGCCTGGGTTCCTTTGATGAAACTCTAACCGTTCGTGCCGATTGGGAGCGATGGCTCAAAGCCATTGCCCACCGACAAATTGGCTGGACGATTCCCGAACACCTGCACGTCAAAACCCGTTCTATCGCTCCTCCAACTCAAGGCGATCGACATTTAGAACTCGAACGAACTACCCAAATGATTCGTTCGCGATATCTACAATTTTTTAGCCAGTTTCACCTCAAGGATCTCTCATTACCCCGCGCTCCTTTCAACACCGAAACCTTATCGAAAACCCTCGCGCTCGACAATGGAATTCGCGACACGCGCTCCCAAAAGCGGGTGCTATGTTGTTTGTCTTACCTGGAAGTGGGAGGAGCCGATAAATTTAACTTAGATTTATTCGGGTTGCTCGTCGAACGGGGATACGATCTAACCATCGCCACGACTGTCGAATCCGATCATCCCTGGCACGAAAAGTTCTACGAAATTACGCCGGATATTTTCCATCTCACCCACTTATTTCCCAATAACCACTGGCTGACGTTCTTGCGGCATATTCTCACCTCCCGTCAGATCGATGTGGTGTTTCTGTCGATTTCTCACTACACCTATTACTTATTGCCGATTCTGCGGCAAGAATTTCCCGAAGTTGCCTTTATTGACTATACCCATACCGACGATCCGGGTTGGTACGGGATCGGTTTACCTCGATTGTCCTGTCAGATGGCGGAGTTTCTCGACCTTCAGGTGGTGGCCTCCCAATATCTGGTGGATTTTTACCTCAAAATTGATGCCGAAGTGGAAGAGAACTTGAGGGTTTGCCACATTAACGTCGATACGCAAAAGTGGCATTTTTCCGAAGCTCAACGGCAACAGGTTCGCGATCGACTCGGGATTTCTGAGGATGCGGCACTCCTCCTCTATCCCGCCCGGATCGTCCCCCAAAAGCGACCGCTCTTCTTTGTGGAAATACTCAAAGCCCTAGTGGATCGATCGCTGCCGATTGCGGTGGTCGTTCTCGGCAAAGGCTATCTTTTGGAACAGATGGAAGCGAAAATCGAGGAGTACGACCTCGGTTCGGTGGTTCGCATCCTACCAACAGTATTTCCAGAAGAAATGTTGGGTTTCTATTCAGCGGCAGATATCCTCTTGCTACCGTCAGAATACGAAGGGATTTCGATGGCCATTTACGAGGCGATGTCCATGCAGCTTCCCGTGGTTGCCTCTGAGGTCGGGGGACAGAAGGAATTGGTTACCCCAGAAACTGGGTTTTTATTACCCAAAGGTCGAGCGGACCAGAGCGAACTTCAAGAATATCTCGATGTTCTCGAACCCTTAATTCGCGATCCCCAGCGCCGCCGCCAATTGGGTGAAGCCGCTCGACAACGGGTTGAGAAATTCTTCTCGTTACAGGTAATGGTCGAAATCATGGAAGGGATTTTTGCCGAGGCAATTCAACGCTGCCAGAATCGCTCCCATCCCGGCGTAACCCCGGCAGTTGCCCAAGAAATGGTGATTCTCATTCAAGAGTTCCTCGCCCTCGAAAAGATGACGACCCAGCAGTGGCAGTCTACGGAAAAATGGGTCAAGGAGTTGCAGCGATCGCGAGAGCTGGCGGAGTATCAATGTCAAGCTTGGAAGGAAGCTGCTAAAATTACTCAGCTCGAACTCAACGAGACTCAAGCACAACTCGAACGCGCTCGCGCGGAGTTTGCACTGCTCAAATCCCAATTATCATCTCCTCAAGTGGAGGTATGACCGCTGTAGCACAGGAAAAGTCGAGTATGGGTAACCTGCTGGGCTGACTGGGCTTATGGGGCAGCATACTAAACGATCGGTATGCTGCCATCTCTGTAGAGAGCCTAACTGACTGACAAAACTCGATTGCGTTGAGTTTTGTCCCTTACGATTTCGATCGACTAAATCTACTTCGTTTTCGCTGAGGACTCAAAACTAAGTCAACATTCTTAGCCCATATTTACAGAATTAAAATTATTTAACCTCTTAAGGGTAATAATGAGAGTTTGAGAAGTTCTTCATAAGCTCTCTCCCATTTTAAATAATAATTTTTTAAGTTTTTCCTGAAGTCATTTTTATACTCATCTGGAATTTCATCGTCAGTCACATCTTCTTCAGACAAGAAAATCGCATTTTTACAATTGAGCCAACTTCCTTTCGCTTCGGGATAACTCGATCTAGATAGAGTCTCGCGATTTGAATGAACGATACCTGGTTTATCAGTCAACCATCCAATTTTGTGCTGAGTCGTCCCATGATGACATAAGTAAAAATTAACAGTATGTGCCCAAACAATAGATTCAGCCAAAGTACAACCAACAGTATTAAAGATTTGAATACTACTACATTTGCTATGAATTAAAGATATTAGGTTTTCTACTAATTTATTAGCCTTTTCTATATTATCTTCTTGATAATCTAACTCTTTATATTTAGGATTAGATAAGCGATCGATAGGCAAAGAAAAACCATCAAAAACAACTCCTAGATTAGGATGTGTTTGCGCTAATTTTGTAATAATTTTAAAAAATGCATCGATTTGATTAACGCAGGTTCTATTGACTAATCTAATACTAACCCAAAGTAACGGAAAGCAATTTTGTTTAGCGTGATTTACTAATTCAATAACAGATGGTTGAGAATTTTCTATAGAGACTTTAAAAATGCGACTTTTTAAGTTTTCACTCACATACATATCACCCACCTTCAGAGAAAAAGAACATTCATTTATAGCTTTATTTAACACATTTATATCTTGAATTAGCTTCAACTTATTAGCTGGAATCTCTGGATAGATTAAATCGATAGAACCAAGAGGTTGACTCGTGACCCAAAACTCATCAATTTTATCCAATAAATTTCGATCTAGTAATCTTTGTAATGCTTCTAATTCATTATGTAAATGATGTGCAAAATTAACATTTCCGATATGAACTATAATTTTTTTAGGATGTTTTGCCAAAAGATAAGTTGACAAACTATGCAGATCGAGTACTAGCTCTAATCTAAGTTTATTAACAAAGCTTATTAAGTTATTTTGGAGCGATTTTACATTTCTAAAAGCATTAACCAATATTTCTAAATGTGGAAAATAAATTGAGTTTACATGGTATCCTGTCGAGTTGATAAATGAGATAACATAAAAAACTTCTTGACTTTCAAAGCGATAAAATATTGCTTGTCCGATAGGAAATGAATGTGTAGATTTTATCTCCATTTCTGTAAAAGGACAAGTCAGCACAAAGTATCTCCGAGTGAGAACTTCGTCTTGATACTCTCGCAGCACATTTCCATAGCCTCTATGAAAGCGGATCGGAATTTTCTTTGCTTTTGTTCGAGCTTTAATTTTAGTCAAGTTATACTGTGCGTGAGCTTCAGTCAACCTAAATGACGAATAAAGACGTTCGACTGAAAGACCTTTAGACTCAAGGAATTGTTTCTCTGGCTCGTTACAGTATTGTAAAAAAATATGCTTATATTCATTAAAATCTTGAAGTCTCTCTAATTGCTGCTTTTGTGACTTCAAAACATCAACGAGCTTCAAAAAAGTATTTAAGTCATTAGAAGACCAATCACATCGTTTTTGATTTAAAAAATTCCATGTTTCAGAAAATATAAAATCAATTGATTTACTAGCTTGGGAAACAGTACATGTTTCTTGAGTATCTGTTTTTAAGTTATGCATGATGGATAAAAATAATCCTAGTTTGCCAGTCTCATTGGCGATCTAAAACTAATCTCGATCGCATTACTCAGTCCACTTAAAGGACATCTCCAAATAGTCTTCTAGCTTTTGATTGTAGGGTTGGTAAAAGTTATGAAGCGTTTTTCGTAGAGAATCGGAAATGGGGGAGTAGGAACCGGCGAGGTGTTTGGGATATCGATCGAGTTTATAGTCGCTCACCCCAAGAAACTTAAAGGTTTGTTTCATGGTTAGCGCTGGTTTAGCTTGTAGGTTTTCTGTGGTTAACACCAAGAACTGCTCTTTGGGAAAAACTGACATCCACCTTTGTAAGAAGTAAACGTAGAGTCCCAAATACAAGTAGCCTTTTTGGGTAGACCAGTGCTTATCCCATTCCCAAGGAAAATCTTCCATGTTTTGCAGAATTTGCATTTCTGCATCGACGGCATCTTCAAACGATCGACTCTCAACGCCTACTCGATTTTTTAAGTGATGGTAGTGAGAAAATGCCCGATCGATCGGGTTGCGCAAAATGGCAATGAGTTTCACGTCGGGAAAGTTCTCGAACACGCGCCGTTCGGTGTCGCGCATGTGAATGTAGCTGGGACTGGCTTCTCCATTTAAATATTTTCGTCCCTCGGGAACGGGATAGAAATAGGAGCGATACCAATCCAAGCCGCGATCGTATTTATAGCTAAAGAAATGAACCTCTTTCTCCAAACAAGGTAAGATATTTGGATGTTGGGCGAGATACTCATAAAGGGAAGTCGTCCCGCATTTCATTGCCCCGATAATAATAAAGTTGGGTTCGCGAACGCCACCGGATCGACCGTGTTCTCGCACGAAATCGGGTTTGGCAATCTCAACTTTGCGCGCGATCGCCTTTTGATAGGAGCGACTTGCTTCAGATACTTTACCTTGGCGCGCCCACATATCTCCAAGCATGATATAGCCGTAGAGAAAGTCGGGATGTGCTTCTATGACTTTCTGGTAGCTGAGGGCAATTCGCTCGATTTGAGAGGGATTCAGTGGGGCGTAATGGGAGAGAGAATACAGCTTTTGGGCGGAGATAACTTCGGGTTGGATATCGATAGCTTTAACGTAACAGGCGATCGCGCCGTCGGTTTTCTCCTGTTGACCTAAAAGTTCTGCTGCGTCTCGATAGCATTGAGCTGCTTCGGTTTGGTTTCCTTTTCGATTTAAAACAGCGCCTAAGCTTTGATAGAACAAATCGAGATTGCTCGAAATTTCGATCGCTTTTCGATAATACGAGATTGCCCGATCGATTTTATTTTGAGTCGCCCAAACTTGTCCGATATTGTGATAAGACCAGGCGGCGCGAGGGTTGAGTTCGATAGCGGCTTCGTAGGCGGCTATCGCCTCATCGAGTTTTTCGTTTCGGCTTAAAGCTTCGCCAAGTTTGTGGCGAAAGCGAAATGCTTTCGGTTCGAGTTGAATGGCTTTCTCAAAACACACGATCGCATCTGATAAATGCCCCTCATTCAAAAAATTCTTCCCTCGATTAAAAATCGATAAAGCTTCATCTTGACTCATATTAAATCTTTATATATCGAGTTGATTAAATTAGAGATGGATCGATCTCTAAAGCTTTTTTATAGGCGATCGCTGCATCCTGAATATTTCCCTGACCGGTTAATAAATCACCTAGTTTTTTCTGGAGCCAAAAGTAATTGGAGTCGATTCGACTCGCTTGCTTGTAAATTTGAAGTGCGGCTTCGATATCGTTACTTTCTTCGAGATTTACACCTAAATGCCAATAAGACCAAAAGAAATTCGGATCTAACTCAATTGCCATTTGATAAGCATCGATTGCCTCTGCTTTGCGACCGATTTTTTCGAGAGCAACTCCATAGTAATGATACAGCCAATGGGAGCGATAGTTGAGCTGGCACGCCCGATCGTAGGCATCCACAGCCAGTTTCCACTGGTCTTGCTTAGAGAACGTATTGGCAAGCTGAAAATAAGCCTCTGCATTCTCTGGGTGAACTTCCAGTTCTCGCTGGTAGAAGAAAATGGCTTCATCGAGTTGATTTTGCTGGGTAAATTGTTCGGCAATCCAACTGTAAATAAAGCTATTACTCTCTTCGAGCGCACTTCGATGACTCGCTTCTAAGTTGGTCTGTCCGTCGTCATTCAGACGAGCGTAAAACGCTTCGTCGCAATCAGCCGCCCGTTTGAACGCAGCCAATGCTCGCTCGGCATCAGCTTGGCTGGCAAAAACCGTCCCCAGGGCAAAATGCCCCCAGCTCATTTGCGGATCTATGGCGATCGCTCGCTCGTAAGTGGCGATCGCATCTTCCCATTGACCTCGGGTAGCGAGAATCTGCCCCAGTTGCCAGTGAATCTGAGGGTTTCGCGGCTGCATTTGAAGGGCAATTTGGCAGAAGACGATCGCCTCGTCGAGTTCCCCACGCTCGATCGAAAGGGCGACGAGCTGTTTGTAGAGATCCGTGCGATCGGGGGCAATCTCGAGGGCTTTGCGATACAACTCAATATTATCGGGGTGACGCTCGATGGCTTTACCGTACAACTCTAGAGACTCTTGAGCGTAACGCTCGATTTGCCTGCGGCGCACGTCGGCCCACTTTTCGTACAACCCCGGAAAATCTGGCTCGATCTCGAAGATTTTTTGATAGGCACTCGCCGCTTCCTCCCATCGTTCTTGCTCGCAGAGTCCGGCGGCCAACCCGAAGTGGGCCCGAGCAAACCCGTCGTCGAGTTCGATGGCTTTGCCATAGCAATCGATCGCCTCCGAGATCCGATCGAGTTTGAGGTAGAGCTTGCCCCAATTGCAGTAAGCCAGGGGAAAATCCGGTCGCACGTCAGTCGCTTGCTGGTAGTAGGAGATCGCATCCTCAACCCGATCGAGTTCGGCGCAAATACTCCCGAGATTCACCAGCACGTAGGCTAAATCGGGCTGAAGCTCTAGCGCTCGGATATAGGTCGATCGCGCTGCTTCGAGATCTCGCCGCGCGTAGAGGGCATTCCCCAAAAGGGCGTGGGCTTCCGGGTCTTCCGGGGCAATTTCAATGGCTCGAGTGCAGCAATCGATGGCTGCTTGCCACTGCTTTTGCTGGTAGTAATCGCTGGCCTGTTGCAAGTAAGACCGAACCCGATCGGGATGCTCGTCGCTCGGCTGTGGTTCTTGGGATCGAGCAACTGGCTCAAATTCTCCCTTGTCTTTCCCCGAAGTTGTTTCTGGGGGCTGGCTCATGTAGAGTTGCATCGCACGACGATAGTACCCAGCGGCCTCGTCGGATTTACCCTGTTGGGTGAGGGCTTCGGCTAAATTCTGGCAAGCGGCGAAGAGATTGGGGTTTAACCCGAGCGCCTGACGGTAGCAGACGCTCGCTCGATCGAGCTGTCCGTTGCGAAATAGAGCGTTGCCCAACCCGAGCCACCGTTCGACGCTCGCACTTTGGGGATCGAGTTCGCACGCTCGGAAGGCGCATTCGGTGGCTTCTCGCTCTTTACCTAGCTTTTGCCACACCTTCGAGAGGCGATCGTAGGCTCCGGCAAAGTCGGGTTTGAGGGCGATCGCTTTTTGATAGCGTTCGATGGCTTCGGGCCACTGTTGGGCTTGAGCGGCCAAGTTGCCTAAGTTCGCGTAGGCTTCGGCGTAGTTGGGAGCCACTTCGATGGCTTTGAGATAGGACTCTCTAGCCCGATCGAGTTCTCCGCGCGCGCGGGCGATGTTTCCCAACGTTTTCAAGGCAGGCGCGAAATTTGGGTCGATGTTGAGGGCTTCCTCACACGCAACGGTCGCTTCATCGAGTTTGCCTTTCGATAGCAGCGTCTCGGCCGTCTGCTGGCAGTGGGCTGCGGTTTGTCCGCCCTCTTCGCTCGCCCCTTCCCTTGCTCCGCAATCGGGAACCCGACCCGTCCCGAGAACCTCAGTTGCTGCTGGGACCGACCCACCTTGTTGGGCGAGTAAGCGACTGAGGCGATCGTAGGCGACCCCGAGTTGGGGATTGAGTTTGAGGGCTTGACGGTAACAAGTAATCGCTTGGGTGAGCTGACCGCCATCGCCCAACCGATCGCCCAATTTCACGTGTTCTTCGGGTTTGAATGCTGTCGGCTCTAATTCGTAAGCGCGATAGGTACAATCTAGGGATTCTGCTTCTCTCCCCAACTGCTGCCAAACTTTTCCCAATCGATCGTAAGCCCCCGCAAAACTCGGGTCGAGAGAAATGGCTTTTTGATACCAGCGAATCGCTTCGGGCCAGCTTTTTTCCTGAGCAGCTAAGTTCCCGAGATTTCCATAAGCTTCCCCGTATTTCGGGTCAAATTCGATTGCCTTAAGATACCATTCCCTGGCTCGTTCAATTTGTTTTTGCGCTCGGTAAATATTACCCAACATTTTACAAGCAGGGGCAAAATCGGAAACGGTGGCGAGTGCTTTTTCACAGGCGGCGATCGCCGCTTCAAACTGACGTTCGCCCAGTAAGGTTTCCGCTTGGCTTGCTAGTTTTTCGGCGGTCTGTTGGGCGCTGAGGGTGGCTTGCATGGGATTCACGACGAACGCTTCTAAAGGGAAGAGTTGAATTGGTTTTACTATACCAATTCTTTCCAAAATTTTCCGTAAGATATCCAAATTAATTTGAATATCTTCGGTCAAGGCATTGGGATACATCAGTTGGCGGATTGGAGAGCATGTAAATGCTTCTCCCCTGACATAGTAATGCTCGAGGTCGAGCAGTTGACTAATTGCTCCGAAATAATGTCGGATATAGTTCGGGGAAACCAATTCGATAACTTGGGTTTGCGGTTGGCAAAATATCAAATTGGTCAAACCGCTTCCGTGGGGGGCGACGATCGCCTTGGCTTGGGAAAATAAGTGAATTTGCTCATCTAAAGATAGTGTCTCTAATCGAACGGAAACAAAACCATATTCTTCGAGCAATTCGAGAACTTTGACTTCATTTAAAAGATGTCGGTATCTTGTTTTCGATCGACTAATATAAATGCGTTCGGGGGAAGCGGTAAATTGAGGTGTTTTCGGCAAAAAGGTTTGGCGCAGAAACGCAACCGATCGCCGAGAAAGCCAGCTAAAATGATTGGGCAGTGAGGGAACCAATAAGCGATCGGCTTGTATGTGGGGATGGCGATCGGACTCGATAATTTTCTCTTCGGGAATTCCCAAACGTTGCAAACTTTCTTTTTGAAACGGTTGTTGGTATTGATTGACTAAAAACTTGTCGATGCGATCGAAATCGAACCCACCTCGCTGCAAAATATCCAGTCGGGGCAAAAGATCCACCATCCAGTGAAAATAGACGTTTGCCGATAGGGCCGTTACCACCGCAACAGTGCCTTCAATCTTTTCGAGAGGTGGCAATTCCGGCATCCGAAAGATACGATGCTGCCGGACATCGCGGCGATCGCAGCCGGGAAGTTCGCCGGGATACTCTGGCGATACGTCGGCAAGGAGATAGTTATCGGGGGTGACGATTGCCATGGTTTCGCACATTTGCCACCAACTGGTTTGGGGCATCACCCAGGCTCGTCCTTGGGGAATTGTTGCCACAAAGGTTTCTCGAGATTCCACCCCGTAGGCATCACCGGAACATTGGAGAACGCCTCCACCTAAATCCACCATTTCCCACCGATCGAAAATCGATTTCAAGCATCGGCCGCAGCTCGATCCCTGGCATTTATCTTCGGCAACAAATGAGGGGGTGAGGGGGTCTGGGGAAACCGTCGGCGAAGTGCCCGGACGAACCCGAACGCAATCGCTCGAGTCGAGATGCGACTTCTCCCACCAATCTCGGGTTCTCGAGTATACGCCTTGGGGTAGATCGCCTCTGCGGTCTGTTTGCCAGCGCTGTTGTTGCCTTTCGCATTCTTGCAACTGTTGCCGGAGTTCTCGATCTTGGGGGGCGAGGGTGGCGGCTTTTTGGTAGTAGTCGGCGGCGGGCCCGTAGCGTTGAGACTGGAACTGAACGCGAGCGAGATAGGTATAGATTTCTTTGAGAGAGTGGGTTAGCTCGGGAGAGTCCGGGTTTTGGGAGAGCGCGGCAACCAGTTGACCCGCCGCCAATCGAGCGCGATCGAAATCGGTATCTGGCTTGACTTGCGCCATCCGATCGCAGTAGGCTTCGACCCATTCCGGTTGATGGGCGATCGCCCGACCAAAGCAAGCAAAAGCTTTTGGGAGGTTTCCCCGTTCCATCCAAGAAAACCCGCAGTCGCTTTGGGGCGCAACCCAACCCGGCTTGAGGGCACTCGCTCGCTCGAAACAGGTAATGGCTTCGGCGTGGCGATCGAATTGCCCGTAGGCTTTGCCTAAGTTGTAATGAGTTAAGGCGCGATTTCGGTCGCAGGTGAGGGCGCGATTGTAGGCTGCAATCGCTCGATCGAATTCCCCTTGCAGGAGCCACCATTTCCCTAAATTATTGTAGAGGGGCGCGAACTGCGGGTCGATCGCGCCTGCGGCTCGATAGGCGACCAAAGCTTCGTCGAACCGTTCCAAACGGACGAGGAGATAGCCCAAATTATTGTAGGCGTAGAGGCGATTGGGGTCTGTTGGCGAGAACCTGTCGAGGGCTTCTCGGTAGCAGCGAATGGCATCGCGAGGACGACCCTGGCGAGCGTAGACCGATGCAAGTCGATCGAAGGCAATCGCCCCATGAGGTTGCAAGGCGATCGCCCGTTCGTAAGCCGAGCGAGCTGCGGCTAAATCCTGTCGTCGCTCTTCAATCTCGCCGAGTTCGCAGTACAGTTGGGGATTGTTTGGGGTCAGGGAAAGCGCCCGTTCGTAGCATTCGACAGCTCGATCGAACGTTCCGGCTTTGGCATAAATTCTCGCGCGTTCGACGTGAGTTTCCGTCAGAGACTCCATCGGTAATCGTCGCCGTGATTCTGCTGCCGTCTGTTTGTTCGACGGAGGCTGATGAGTGGATGCTGTCGGTGTTCTAACCTTCATGAACGATCGCGTTCTGGGCTGATTTTCGATCGGAGTCTATCGATTCGGACTGCGTCGCGACGACGGACGATCGCAGGCTACGGATGAAGATGGAAAGCAAATAGAGGTCTTTTCGGGTTGAGGATGGCACACTTGAACGGTCGAGTGAAAATAGCGGACTAACCAACCCTTGAAATGGGTCGTAAGTTGAGTCTTTGCGATCTCAACCCAACCAACTGCGCCACTGCGATCGGCGAACCCGCGACAAATGCTTCACCCGTTCAAAAACGTTTGGAAAACCTTGACGCAGACGCTCGACGAGATCGATAAACGACCTTTACCTGGGATGTACGAGAATTTAGTTAATTCTTAATCGTTTTTGTCGCTGCGTCATCCGTTATTGTACTGAAGTTTGCGAAAAATATAGGTGAGAGATTGTTTTCGAGGACACTCCGCGCGATCGCCCTGAGATTTGACACTCCCAGCACTCAGTGTTTCCAGTCAAAAACTTAGTGAAAAACCACAGTCCCAGAAAGATTCGTGGGGACTGTGGCTACTGTCGTACAGATCGAATGTCTTTAAATTTAGAGCGAACTGATGTTAAGCAATGAGATGGGTGAAATCGAAGCAAGATCGCTTAGAAGCTACCAAAAGGACCTTCGTCAGCAGAAGCCTCTTCGATCGCCGAATCGGCAAACTCGACCAAACCAGTTTCTTCGTTGAGGGTGAGACCCTTCTCTTGGAACTTGATGGTGTCCTCAGATGCATCGAAGTCAGCGATCACATCACCCAATCCGACCTTGAAGAAGTCGGCACCTTCGCCGCCGAACAGCGTGTCGCTGCCGTCGCCGCCGATGAGAGTGTCGTCTCCCTCACGTCCTTCGAGTCTATCGTTGCCGTCGTTTCCAAGCAGCGAGTCGTTACCTTTATCGCCAACAACTAAATCGTCGTCTAGACCGCCATCAATAGTATCGTCATCGTCACCACCGCGAACGATGTCGTTACCTTTGCTGCCTCGCAGATAGTCGTTGCCAGCTTTACCAATAATGTAGTCGTCGCCTTGGTTGCCAAAGACTGTATCGTCACCAGCACCAGCAATGATGAAATCATCGCCTTCACCTGCTTTGATGCTGTCGTTGCCCAAACCGCCGCGCAGTTCGTCGTCACCTTTGCCGCCGTTAATAGTATCGTTACCTAGACGACCAAAGACAATGTCGTTACCATTTCCAGCCTGGATGAGATCGCCAGCGCTAGAAGCGTCAATATCGTCATTACCGGGTGTACCAACAACAAATGTCATTTGCTTTGCTCCTTATTGTGTCTTTTAGTTGCTTGCGTGTTCTCGTGCAGTCATCCCATGATGGGAATTTACAAAGAATTTTACTACTAAACCTGGGTGGTAGCTTGCCGTAAGCAGTAAGACACTCGCTTACCGTATGCAACAGTACTCACCAGAACCCCGATCGAAAGCTTTGAACCTGTCGATCTACTTGCTTGCTTAACTCAAATTATCCAACTCGAGTTCTGCTACAAATCATAGTATGTGACTTTTTTTCCAGCGTCATCAGCGATCGTACCGAAATCATGTGTAGTGTTTTCGTAAAAGAGACTGTATCGTTACAGTTTCCGCATCATCACTGACTTGAGCCTCGATATAACCTCTGTACGATTGCGGAATTCCGACTTGGTGCACAAGTGCGTGGTACTGTCAATCCGCCATAATACTGTTTGCATCGATCGGGCTTCGTCTAAAATGAGTCGATCGCCCGGAGAACAGCCGAGTATCATTGGTGAAAGGTTAAGCAATTTGGCCAGATGTCAAGTTGATTGGCTCGAATAGCTCGACCCCTTTTAACCTGGATAATTCACGATCTGACTCTTGTACGCAGGGGGTATGGGGGAGGCGTTTCGTCCCCCATCGGGGGGTTTGGGGGGAGACCCCCCAACTCCGGGTTTTCGGTCGATTATTGGGCAGTTGACAAAGTGAATACAGCCTTAACCTTTCACCAATGGCTGAGTATATATTGAAATTTTCGCCTATGACAAGTTGCAACTTAGTCGGGTAAACTGCGTTCTCCACAAGCATACAAATGTCTCCCAGCTCACCTTCACCGATATCCTAAGACTCCTGGCGACAGCTATACTTCGTGTCCTTTGTGCCTTTGTGGTGAATTCAATCAGAAAATATCCTCAAAACAACCGCCATTTCTCCCCCCAGAAAAAAATAACCGATCGGGAAAAATGGCGGCTTCGATTCAACCCATTTGAGAGCCTACTTCACAACCAACTCTTTCTCTTCTAATACTTGATTGCTCGCTTCCGGGGAATCCGCTTCCGAAGGCGGAACCACTTGCCAGAACTTCGGCAGGCACTCCGTCCAATTCGCCAAAATCCGCTGGGCTTTCGGGCTTCCCGTGCGTTCGGCATGGGCGGCAATTAGGGCTTTGAGTTGCGCTTCCCCAGCAGTCGTGCCAACCCGCTGCATCTTGACGATTTCCGGGTTCACCTTCGCCGGGAAGTTGCCTTCTTCATCGAGGAAATAGGCCAAACCGCCCGTCATCCCCGCGCCGACGTTGCGACCCACTTTCCCGAGAGCAACGATAACGCCGCCCGTCATGTACTCGCAGCAGTGGTCGCCTGCCCCTTCAATGACCGCTTGTCCTTTAGAGTTGCGCACTCCGAAGCGTTCCCCGGCCAATCCCAGGACGTACAGAGTGCCGCCGGTCGCCCCGTAAATGCAGGTGTTGCCGACGATGACGTTTTCACTGGGGTCGAAGGACGTACCGACGGGAGGCTTGATAATAATCTCACCGCCGTGCATCCCCTTGCCGACGTAATCGTTGGCCGCCCCTTCGAGGGTGAGGGTCATACCGGGGAGATTGAACGCCCCGAAACTCTGTCCGGCGCTACCTTGAAATTTGAGGTCGAGTTGACCTTCAAAGCCGGTGTTGCCGTACTTTTTGGCGATCGCCCCAGATAGACGCGCCCCCACGCAACGATCGGTATTGACGACCTGTAGGGTCTTGCTGACGCTGCTTTGATTGGCGATCGCCCCAGCAATATTTGCATCGGCCAACAATTCATCATCGAGAACGGCTCCGTTGCTATGCACCTCGGAAGGTGTCACCCAATTGCGGTTTTTCCCTTGGGGCAACTTGGTGATGCAATCGAGGTTCAAAGATGCGACTTTGGAGAGTTTGGCATCCTCGCGCACCTTCAGCAAGTCGGAACGACCGATAATTTCGTTGAGGGAACGATAGCCCAACCGCGCCAGGAGCGATCGCACTTCTTGGGCGACGAATAAGAAGAAATTGACCACGTGTTCGGGCATACCGGGGAAGCGCTTCCGCAGCCGTTCTTGCTGGGTGGTCACCCCCACCGGGCAGCTGTTCATGTGGCAGACGCGGGCCATAATGCAACCTTCGGCAATCATGGCGATCGTGCCGAAGCCGTACTCTTGCGCCCCCATCAGCGCCGCCATCACCACGTCCCAGCCGGCGCGCATCCCGCCGTCGGCCCGGAGAATCACCCGATCGCGCAGTTGATTTTCCATCAACACTCGATGCACTTCCGTCAGACCCAATTCCCAGGGACTGCCGGCATGTTTGATCGAACTCAAAGGAGAGGCCCCGGTACCGCCGTCGTGACCGGAAATTTGAATCACGTCGGCATTGGCTTTGGCGACTCCAGCGGCGATCGTGCCGATGCCGATCGAAGAGACCAGCTTCACCGACACTTTCGCCTCGGGATTAATTTGGTGCAGGTCGAAAATCAGTTGCGCCAAATCCTCGATCGAATAGATATCGTGGTGGGGTGGCGGAGAAATCAGGGTCACCCCCGGTTTGGAACGGCGCAGCATGGCAATGTAGTCGCTCACCTTGCGTCCGGGGAGTTGTCCCCCTTCTCCGGGTTTGGCCCCTTGGGCGACCTTAATTTCGATTTGCTTGGCGCTCATCAGGTACTCCGGGGTGACTCCAAAGCGGCCCGATGCCACCTGTTTGATCGCCGAGGATGCGGTATCGCCATTTTGGAGTCCCTGTAAGTGGGGTAGGGTTTGGGAATGACCTTCGGCATCCACATCTGCCAACGCCCGGAAGCGGATCGGATCTTCGCCTCCTTCACCGGAGTTGGACTTGCCCCCCAAACGGTTCATGGCGATCGCCAGGGTTTCGTGCGCCTCCGGAGACAGCGCCCCGAGGGACATGCCGCCAGTGCAGAAGCGCTTGACGATATCCTCGGTTGACTCCACCTCATCGAGATCGATCGACTCGCGATCGCTTTGGAAATCTAACAAATCCCGCAGGGCGGCAACGGGGCGGTTCCCCAAATAATCCTGATAGGCTTGGTAGTGGTCGTAGGTCCCTTCGCGCACTGCTT
>JAXHUC010000035.1:0-53605 GCA_034189805.1 Cyanobacteriota bacterium | reverse complement strand
TTAGACGAGCCGGTTGGGTTGCGATCGCGCCCTTCTCGACGTAGGATAAAAAGTCTGACCCTAGTTCAATTTTTCCCAATTCAATCGGTGGTTATCCCTCCCGAACTCCCCGTGCGAGTGTCCCGTGCAGCGCGCGAGGTCTGGGCGAGCCGACATGACGAATAACCGACGATCGCACGCAAACAGTACTACTCATGGCAAAACGCATTCAATTACTCTTAAACGAAGATATCCGCAAACTAGGCAAAGCGGGAGAAATCGTCGAGGTGGCTCCGGGATACGCTCGTAACTACCTCATTCCCAAAAGCCTGGCAGTTCGGACGACTCCGGGTATTATCAAACTCGTCGAACGTCGCAAGCAAAAAGAACTCGATCGCTTGGCCGCCATCGAACAGGAAGCGGTGTCTCGCAAGCAGGCTCTCGAAACCATCGGACGCTTTACGATTCGCAAGCAGGTGGGCGAAGGTGAAGCCATCTTCGGAACCGTTACCGATCGCGAAGTGGCCGATGCGATTCAAGAATCGACGAACCAAGAAGTCGATCGCCGTGGCATTACCTTACCCGAAATTAGCAAAACCGGCTTCTACAAAGCTCAGGTGAAGCTGCACGCCAACGTCACCGCAGAAATCGAAATTCACGTTGCGCCGTTGTAATGCCGTGAGAATAGACGTTGGATCGTCATGGTAACGACCGCGATCGCCATTCTCTCTTGTGGCGATCGCGGTTGTGTTATTTGGCACTAGCGAGTAACGTTTGTCGGGGGTGAAGCTCGAGAATCGGTTGAGGCGATCGACTTTTTCAACCCGAGTGTCACATCCAGCTCTAAGATCGATCTCCACTTCTACCCCAAGACCGCCCTTGGCGGTCTACAATTTGTTGTATCCGTTGCCTCAAGCAAGTACCGTCGCATCGATCGAGCGGGGAAACAACAAACTAACTATGGTTCGAGAACTTAACTTTCAAGCATACACCGATCGCCTCCCTCCACAAAATATTGAGGCAGAAGAGTCGATTCTCGGCGGTATCCTCCTCGATCCCGAAGCGATCGGTCGGGTAACCGAAATCCTCACGGTCGATGCGTTCTACATCAGCGCTCACCAGGAAATCTACAAAGCAACCCAATCCCTCCACAATACCGGGATGCCAACGGATTTGATTAGCGTCACCGCCTGGTTGCGCGATCGCCACCTCCTCGAAAAAATCGGCGGACAGAGCAAATTAGCCCAGTTGATCGATCGCACGGTATCGGCAGTGAATATCGATCGCTACGCCACCTTGGTGATGGATAAATACCTGCGCCGCCAACTGATTCGCGCGGGAAACGAAATCCACCAACTCGGCTACGAATCGACCACCAAGCTCGAAACCGTACTCGATCGCGCCGAACAAAAAGTATTTAGCATTACCCAAAACCGCCCCAAACAGGATTTAGTGGCGATCGAAAATACCCTCGTGCAAACCTTTCAGGAAATTGAAATTCGCAACGAAGGTCAAGCGATGCCGGGGTTGCTGTCGGATTTCTACGATCTCGATGCGATGACGGGGGGATTTCAGCGATCGGACTTAATCATTATTGCCGGTCGGCCCTCTATGGGGAAGACGGCGATCGCCCTGAATATCGCCCATAAAATTGCCGCGAGCTATCGAATGCCCGTAGCCGTTTTCAGCCTGGAAATGTCCAAAGAGCAGTTGGTACAGCGACTGCTGGCCTCTGAAGCGGGAATCGAAAGCAATCGCCTGCGCGCCGGACGCATCAGCCAAAACGAGTGGGAACCCTTGAGCCGCGCCATCGGCGTTCTCTCAGAGTTACCCATCTATATCGACGATACGGCCAATATTACCGTAACGGAGATGCGATCGAAAACCCGCCGACTCAAATCCGATTGCGGTGGCGAACTCGGGGCGATCGTTCTCGACTACTTACAACTCATGGACGGAGACGGCAGCGATAACCGAGTGCAGGAACTCTCCCGGATTACCCGCGCCCTCAAAGGGATGGCACGAGAACTCAGCGTGCCGGTGATTTCCCTCTCTCAGCTCAGTCGCGGCGTGGAAGCGCGCAATAACAAGCGTCCGATGCTCTCGGACTTGCGAGAAAGTGGCTCGATCGAACAGGATGCAGACCTGGTTTTAATGGTGTATCGAGACGAATATTACTTTCCCGATACCCCCGATCGCGGCATCACCGAACTGATCGTCACCAAACACCGCAACGGACCGACAGGGGTCGTCAAACTTCTATTCGATCCGCAATACACCCGCTTCCGCAACATGGCCAATTCCCGTCGGGTGTGAGGCATGAGTTGCACGGGGGAGAAGATGACACGGGGACGCGGGGACGCGGAGAGGGAGAGAAACGGGGGAAACGGAGGCAGGGGGGGAATGAATGCAAAATTCTTCCTTGTCTTCCCAAAGCCCCCGAAGCCCCCGAAGCTCCCCCGCGATTGCCAGCCCTCCATTCCGCGATCGGTCGGGAACGACCTTCGCTTATTTCCCCTCGTTCGCTGCCACCACCCGCGACTCGATAAAACGGTTCATCCAAGTCTCCAGATACGCCCGATTCGCCTTCTGTTCCTCGATATTCGTCGTCTCGAGAGGATGGGGGGCCAGACCGCGAATGGCAGCCGTGGTGACGCAGAACATCGACTTTTGGAACGTCTGGCAAATCTGCACGAGCAAATCGTCTTCTTGGCGCTTGCCTTGGCGGTAGATGTCGTGTAAGTATTCGGGTAGGTAGTGGCGCATATCCTGCATCAGCAACGTGGGAGGAATCCCCGCACCGCCGACGGGCAGCGGATCGGCGTAGAGCGCGCCGTAACTGAAAATGGCCTGATCGAAAGGAATTTGGTGGGCTTGGGCGTTATAGGAAATGGTTCCGGGGAAGGGCGTACCGCGAAAGAAAATCGCTTCTACATAGGGAACGGCCGTATCCATGAGGAAGGTTAAACCCGCCGACTCGGGTAAAATCTTGCAAACTCGATCGCCGAGTTGAACTTGGTAGGTAATCGGGTCTGCCGCAGCAGCAACCAATCCATCTTGGATATGCTGTACGATTTGGGGAACGGATGTAATTGCACCACGATCGTAGCGATCGGACAGATCGAGGAACATGTCGCTCATTACCCGCCAGAACTGCCCCAAACCGCTGTAGTAGGCCATCACTCGCACCTGTTCGGGTAAAAAGGCGGGGAATAATTTGTGCAATCCCAACATGAACAAATTCCCTTTCCACCGTGCCTGAATGGCAGCTTCGGCATTTCGAGCGAATTCTGGGGTATCGAGGTAGGCATCCAATCCGCCACCGCCGTGCCACAGCATCGCTTTCATGCAGTATTCGGCGTACTCGAAATTAATCCGATCGTGACTCCAATGTTTGAGCAGTCGATCGAATGTAACTTCTCCATTGAAGTATTTAAAGAAGGGAAACAGATATAAAAATTGATGTTCGGCAATATAAATTAAGTTGCGAGAGTACGCATCTAAAATAATGCCGTAACTCTTAAGAATGCCCACCACTTCAACGACGTGGGTGGGGGTATCTTCGAGCAGTGCTTTTCCCGCTTCGAGACGGTGAATGTATTGCGCGAGGGGATGAGTGGACGGTTCTATTTTATCGATGCTTAGCATGGTTCGTATCTGATGCAAAAATGAGAAATAATAAACAAGGAAGTAAGCATTCAGCATTGCTTGAATCGAAATTCTCGCTCAAGCGCGGAGTTTGGAGTCTGTGGCAAGAGAATCCGTTAAGGTTTTAGATTTTGGAACTTAACACTGGCTGATGGCTGACGGCTGAATACTTACATGAGGAAAGATCGATAGAGTGTGGGGGAGATGGCGAAGGACAGACGAGGGTGAGGGTGTTCTCGAGGTTCGCCGATCGATCGCACCTGTTGAGGTGAGAAACCTCAGCAATACAATGAGAAACGTCCGTTCTTTTGCTCCTCCACCTTGTCTCCTCCGCCCTCCGATCGCATTGACCCAAACTGCAAAAACGACCCCTCAAATCTCTGTTTATTATTGCATCACCTCACCAGCCATCGGTCGGACTCCAACATCGAGATCGCCCGATCGAGGCAAACTCGCTTCCGGCTGACCGTACTCCGTCACGATCGAGGCAATTCGGGGTTCGCTCCAAAAGACCAGCCAATTGGGTTGTACCCCGAGGATGAGAATCAAAACGCTCAACACCAACGCGGGCAGGCGATCGGACCATCCCACCCGAGGCAAGTTCGTCACCACATCCGATAAACGTCCGAAAAAGACCTTATTCACCATCAACAGGAAATAGACCGCCGTCAGCCCGGTTCCCACCATGCAGAGTAACGTTTGGACGGGAAACAGGGTAAAGCTGCCCCGGAAGACCAAAAACTCGGCAATAAACCCGACCAAACCCGGCAGTCCGGCACTGGCCATCACCCCGACGATCGTCAAACTGCCGATGAGCGGCAATCCTCGCGCGGGATTGAGCAAACCGCGCAGGGCGTTGACATCGCGAGTTCCGGTTTTCGCGTACACCACGCCGACGACGAAAAACAGCAGGGCCGAAATCAAACCGTGGGCGATCATCTGACACACGGCTGCCAGGAGGCTGAGTTGAGTGGTCGCCGCCGCAGCCAGCAAAATAAAGGCCATGTGGGCGATCGAGGAGTAGGCGACCACTTTTTTCATATCCGTTTGAGCGATGGCACAGGAAGCCCCGTAGAGAGCGCTAACGGCCGCCCAGATCGCCAACCAGGGAGCTAGATACGCCCAGGCATCGAGAAACAAGCCCACGCCAAACCGCAACAAGCCGTAGGTTCCCAATTTCAGCAACACCCCAGCCAGCAGCATCGAGACGGGGGTAGATGCTTCGACGTGAGCGTCGGGAAGCCAGGTATGGAAGGGGAAAAAGGGAATTTTGATACCAAAGGCGACAAGCAAAGGAACCAGCAACAGGATTTGCGTTTCTAGGGGCAAATGAGCCGATCGCAACGGGGCGTAATCGAAACTGCCCGTCCCGGCAAACCAAACCACTCCTAAAAACGAGGCGAGAATCAAAATCCCCGAGACGGCCGTGTAGATGAGGAACTTGGTGGCTGCGTAGCCGCGCCGCTTGCCGCCCCAAATGGCGATTAAGAAGTACAGGGGAATAATTTCGAGTTCGTAGAAGCCGAAAAATAGGAACAAGTCCTGGGCGACAAAGGCTCCGGTGACTCCAATATTGAGGAGCAAGATTAAGGTGTAGTAAAACCGGGGGCGCGGTAAATCGGCGGGGGTGCTGGCAATGGCGATCGCCGTTAGGAAGCTGTTGAGGGCGAGCAGGGGCATCGATAGGCCATCGACTCCCAGATGGTAGTTAAACCCCATCCACGGCACCCAAGGGACGAACTCGGTAAACTGCATTCCCGGTGCGGTGGGGTCGAACCCCAAACCGATCCAAATCGTCCAAAGGAGTCCGGCACTGGCGATCGCGAAGGTCACCCGGCGGCATTTGCGAGGTTCGATCGTTCCGGGCAAAAAGCCAATGGCGACCATCCCCACCAGGGGAATTAAAAGTAAAGCGCTAAGCATCCTCTCTCCGTAAATAGTGGGCAAGATTTCGCGGGGAAATGTTTGTCAAGATGGCTAGAACGACCGGGTGAGTACGAAGAGCAAACAGGTTCCAATGACGATCGTCAGGATGTAGAACTGAGAGCGACCCGAAACGTTGTATTTGAGCGCCTGACCGCTAAACAGGGTGGCCAAACCGACAAAGTTCACCGCCCCATCGACAATATTGCGATCGAACCAGGTCGTCACTTTGGAGGCAAATCCTACGGCGAACACCACCGTCACCTCGTAAATTTTTTCGATGTAGAAGTCGTAGGCAAACAAGTCCTGGAGGAAGCGCAGAGAACGTTGTAATGGTCTCGACCAGGAACGGCGCAGTTCGATGGTACTGCCGATAACCACACCCAAAACTCCCGAGGCAATGAGTAACGGCATTGCCATCCGGATCGAGGGCAAATCCGCATTATCCAGGGGAGCGATCGGACTCAGCCACAGGGGCCACAAATGAGGGGCAATTGACGCGACTAGAACCACCACCGTCAGCCCGACCATCGGCAGCGCCATCGTCCAAGGCACTTCTGGGGCGCGGCGGGTTTTCGGTTGCGTCGGGCCCAGGAATACCAGACGGAACACGCGGGTTAAGTTAATCGCACTCAAAGCGTTGACGAAGAGCAAGATGGCGAGCAACCAGACCGGAATCTCGAACGATCCGTTCAACCAGCGCTGCATCGTCCAGAAGAACCCGAGGGGCAAACAAGCCACCAAACTTGCCGAACCGACGACAAAAGCAATCGTCGTGGCGGGCATCTTCGCTCCCAATCCGCCCATTTCGGTAATATCTTGATTGCTCGTGGTCAGAATCACCGATCCGGCACTCATGAAAATTAGCGCTTTGCCGATGGCGTGGGCAAATAGAATCAAGAAGGCAATATCGACGTGTTCCAAACCGACAGCGATAAACACCAATCCCAGATAGGCGCTGGTGGAATGGGACAGGGTACGTTTGATATCGATTTGGGCGATCGCCATTAAGGAAGTCCCGATCGCCGTCACCGTTCCCAAAATAATTAAAACATCGGCGGCAACTGGAGACAGAATGAAAATCGGTTGGAGTTTAATTAAAACGTAAGCCCCCATGGAGACCACCACGGAATTGCGCATGATTCCCGCCGGGTTAGGCCCTTCCATCGCTTCGTCGAGCCACAGATTCAAGGGGAACTGAGCGCATTTTCCCGTGGGTCCGGCAATCAGCGTCAATCCGACCCAAGTGGCCGTCCAGGTGGAAATCGGTGCGGTGGCCACCCAATTTTGCAGGGAACTAAAATCGAGTCCCTCGCCGTAACTCGACAGGGCAACGATACCCATGAGCAAAATAATATCCCCAACTCGTTTGGTCAGGAACGCATCTCTCGCGGCCGTCACCACCAGAGGCTGGGCGTACCAGAAGCCGACGAGTAGATACGTCGAGAGGGTGAGAACTTCGAGCAAGCCGTAGGTGAGAAACAGGGAATCGCTCAGGGCAATCCCACCCAAGGCCGCTTCAAATAAGCCCATCAAGCCGTAAAACCGCGCCAGAGACCAGTCTTTTTCCAGATAGCCGAGGGCGTAAACTTGGGTGAGCAAGCTGATACCCGTCACCAGTTCTAAAGCGCCCAAGCTAACGGGGGAGAGTTCGACGGTGAGGGGGATGGTGAGGTCGGCGGCACTAAACCAGTCCAATACCAATTGTTGGGTGGGTTGTCCCCAAATGGCTCGGAAGGCGATCGAACCGTGAATGAAGGCAACCAAGGTCATGATGAGGTTGACATAAGCGGCCGGTCGCGGACCCGTGCGACGGATCAGCCCCAAAGACCAGGGCAGGGTTAAAACGGCTCCGATCGCACCGTAGAGGGGAACGAACCAGCTATTTGCTAGGAGAAAATCGGTCATTCAAATGCCTGATAGATTACAAGGTGAGAGCGGTCGGTCTGACAAAGTTTAGGGTCAGCACGAAAGAAGTTCTGTAAAGTGAGTCTACAAAAGGTCGATAGATTGAATCGATTTTGAAGCCCGATCGAGTTCGAGCCAAGGGGTGTATGAAAGAAAAAGGGATGTTTTAATAGCAAGTTTGGCGATTCGTACTCACTTGCCGAGGTTGAGGTCGCAGTTTTTTTTCAGATCGGGCGCGCTCTTAAAGCAGAATTTTTGCCCAGTAAAATCAGAGAACAACTTCAAGTTCTAAAGTTGAAATAGGGCGATCGTTCGGGATATTCATCGTTTGAATCTCTCTAACACCATCTTCAACCGAGCAAGACACAACCCGGCTCGAGAGATCGCTCGCACGAGCGCTATATCCCGACAGCTCGCCATCGAGACCCAAAGTTCGGTCGAAATATTGATGGCGACCGAAGCCGAGTCTTAGAACCCCGCCAATGGAAGCCCATCACAAATGAGTACCGATTTTCGACCTCAACATTCGAGTTTTCTCAATCAGAATAAAGAAATTATAAAACAGTCGGGACAGTTCCCGAAACCTAACAGCTTCAATGTCTGAGGAGTTCCTGGAGAGAGCGCAGTTAAGTTTTGTTAAACTATTCCATTTAAAAATATCATTATGTTTTATATTGTCAGAGGAGCCGAAATTTCCTATGCTAATGACGTGGGATAAATAATAAGCCATCCCCGTCAAATTTTTGCCACCTGCAACCCAATCTGGTGTTGAAAGAGGTCTATTGTATTCGGCGTGAGAAGTAGCGCGCGGCGCATCCGATCGACATTTAAGCCGAAACAGTATCACCTCGCCAAATTGGTGTTGTGATTTGCGAATTTTGAGCCAGAGTTACATTCACGCACTTGCCCCCTTGTTAAACTTGCTGCGCATAGGCACTAAGGAGCGCCAATAAAAGTATGTCAATTGCCGTAGGAATGATTGAGACCAAAGGTTTTCCAGCAGTTGTGGAAGCCGCCGATTCGATGGTGAAAGCTGCTCGAGTTACCTTGGTTGGATATGAAAAGATCGGCTCCGGTCGAGTCACGGTCATCGTTCGAGGCGATGTCTCGGAAGTTCAGGCATCGGTTTCGGCCGGTATCGATGCGGCCAATCGGGTCGATGGCGGAGAAGTGCTATCGACTCACATCATCGCCCGTCCCCACGAAAACTTGGAATACGTTTTGCCGATTCGGTATACCGAAGAGGTCGATCAGTTCCGCATGTAATTCGTCCGCGCTCTTAACCCCCATCGTTTGCAGCGAAGTTCGTTCGACTCGATCGTTTCTGGCATGTCCGTCAGCGAGTCGCGGCGATCGCTTTTCGTCGGGGTTCGGAGGAAAAAATTAGCTCGTTCTTAGGAGTTTAAAGAAAATGTCAATTGCAGTGGGAATGATTGAAACCCTCGGCTTCCCCGCTGTGGTGGAAGCTGCTGACTCGATGGTGAAAGCCGCTCGCGTCACCCTCGTCGGATACGAAAAAATCGGGTCGGGTCGGGTGACGGTGATCGTTCGCGGCGATGTCTCGGAAGTCCAAGCATCGGTTTCGGCCGGCATCGAATCGGTCAAACGAGTTAACGGAGGTCTCACCCTCTCAACGCACATCATCGCCCGTCCCCACGAGAACTTAGAGTACGTCTTACCCATTCGGTATACCGAAGCCGTCGAACAGTTCCGCGAGAGCGTCGGTTCTCCCAGGGCGATTCGCAGACCCTAATCGAATTTAGATGCAAATTGCTACAGTTCTCGGCACCGTCGTCAGCACTCAGAAGCTGCCTAGTTTAACGGGAACCAAGTTCCTGTTAATTCAATGGCTCGATGAAAACGGCCAACCCCTATCGCAATACGATGTTGCCGCCGACCCCGTTGGTGCGGGTATTGGTGAGTGGGTGTTGGTGAGTCGAGGGAGTGCGGCGCGTCAGGAAATGGGTCACGAGCAACGACCGATCGATGCGATGGTGATCGGCATCATCGATACGGTGACGGTGGAAAACCGTCGGCTCTACGGGAAATAGATCCCTAGCGACCGGATCTCGCATCGAGCGAGATCGTCGGATCGCGACATCGGGTCAGTCCCTAGGTCATTGAGAAGCGCAAATCGGAGTCGAGGAAGTCCAACCCAGTGCGGGTGGGTCGATCGGCAACATAGATAACCAAATTCAGATAAAAGCACGACAGCACAAAACCTTTAGGAGGATATCCCAGATGGTCGTCCGCAACCGCGCGGCTTCCCTAACTCCGCGATCGAACAGCTTATCAGAACCCAAAGTCCACGAAACCGCCTACGTGCATTCCTTCTCCAACATCATCGGGGACGTGCGCGTTGGTGCGAACGTATTAATTGCCCCTGGAACCTCAATTCGAGCGGACGGCGGTTCTCCATTTCACATCGGAGATGGAACCAACGTCCAAGATGGGGTACTCATCCACGGCTTGGAAGGCGGTCTGGTGGTGGGAGATGACGGGCAGGAGTATTCCGCTTGGATCGGCGACGGTACTTGTATTGCCCATATGGCTTTGGTTCACGGGCCGGTCTACATCGGCAGCGACTGCTTCATCGGCTTTCGTTCGACCGTGTTCAACGCTCGCGTGGGTTCGGGTTCGATCGTGATGATGCACGTTCTGATTCAGGATGTGGAAATTCCCCCCGGCAAGTACGTTCCTTCCGGGGCGGTGATTACCGACCAACAACATGCCGATCGATTACCCGACGTGCGCCCGAGCGATCTCGAGTTTGCTCGCCACGTCATCGAAACGAACGAAGCTTTACGAGTCGAACACCAACGTGTAGAGGATTCGACTCGAGCCATAGAGGCTCGCCCCGAAATGCTTTCGGGAACCGAACAAGACACAATGCCCATGGAGGATGGAAGTGTGAACGCAGACATAGCCCAGCAAGTGAGATCGTTGCTTGCCCAAGGATACAAAATCGGCACCGAACATGCCGACAAGCGCCGTTTCAGAACCAGTTCTTGGCTCAGTTGTCCGATTATTCAAGGACGCAGCGCCAACGAAGTACTTTCCGAACTCGAAGCCTGCTTGCAAGACCACCGGGGGGAATACGTCCGGTTGATCGGTATCGACTCGAAAGCCAAGCGCCGGGTCTTGGAAATGCTGATCCAAAAACCCGATGGTTCCGCCCCCTCAGCTCGAAGCTCTGCTTCCCATTCGACGTATTCGACGAGTGCCGCTGCGAGCGGTGGCAGCTACCGCCCGGTTGCTGTCGAATCGGGAACCTTAAGTGCCGAAGCCGTCGCCCAAGTGCGATCGCTATTGCGCGCGGGTCATCGGATCGGGATCGAACATGCGAGCAAGCGGCGCTTTAAAACCAGCTCCTGGCTCAGCGGCGCGCCCGTTCAAGCCACTCAAGAAGACCGCGCCATCGCCGAACTCGAAGCCTGTTTGAGCGACTACGCCGGAGAATACGTGCGGTTGATCGGCATCGACCCGAATGCCAAACGCCGAGTCGCGGAAGTGTTAATTCAGCATCCCGACGACAAACCCGTCACTTCCCGTCAATCTGCGGGTTCTACATCCTACACCGCAGCGGGTAGCGAAGCCCCGACCGGCTCTCTCTCTCCGGAAATCGTCGAAGAAGTGCGATCGCTACTGCGAGCGGGCTATCGCATCGGTACCGAACATGCCGACAAGCGCCGTTACAAAACCAGTTCTTGGCTGAGTTGCCCGATCATCCAATCGAGTAGCGAAGCGCGAGTCCTCACCGAACTCCAAGTGTGTCTGGTAGACCATGCCGGAGAATACGTGCGGTTGATCGGCATCGATCCGAACGCCAAACGCCGAGTTTCGGAAGTCTTGATTCAGCGACCCGGAGATAACCCCACTCCCGCTCCCACCGTCTACCCGGCCTACCCCGCGACCCAGGCATCGAGTAACGGTAGCTATCAGGCCAGCTCGAACGGCACGAGCCGAAACGGAGCGAGCTATAACGGAGCGAGTTATAACGGTTCGAGTTATAACGGTTCGAGCAATGGATATCCCAGCAGCAGTCTCGATACTGAAGCCATCGACCAAATACGCTCTTTAATCGCCCAAGGCTACAAAATCCGCACCGAGCACGCCAACAAGCGGCGCTTCAAAACCAGCTCCTGGCAAAGTGGCGCACCGATCGAATCCAATCGGGAATCGGAGGCGATCGCCCAGCTCGAAGCCTGTTTGAATGCCTATCCGGGTGAATACGTGCGGTTGATCGGGGTCGATCCGAGTGCCAAACGGCGAGTTGCCGAAACCCTGATCCAACGACCGAATTAGTTCTCGAAATCAAGACTGGGGTGGCTAACGGCAAGTTGCAACGATCGAGCTGTCGATCTCCCTTGCTGTGAAGCCCCCCATCCCCCGATCGAACTTCTGTATCGAATCTGTTTTGATGTTCGCGTCCCCGTTGTCCTTTTCCCCAGCGCTCGAAGCGCTATCGATCGATTTGTATGCCATTGCAGCCCCTTCAACCTGCGATTGACGAGCGAGTTTGCGCCAGCGGAGATGTCACCATCCATCCGAGCGCGGCGATTGCCTCTGGGGTGATTTTGCAAGCGAGTCCCGACAGTCGAATTGAAATTGCAGCCGGGGCTTGCGTGGGAATGGGGGCGATCGTCCACAGCAGTCGCGGTCGGTTGACCATCGGGGCGGGAGCGAACTTGGGGGCGGGAGTTCTGGTTGTGGGGGAATGTTCGATCGGGGAAAATGCCTGTATCGGTGCGGCAACCACGATTTACAACGCTTCAGTCGCCCCCCGAGAAATCGTTCCTCCCGGCTCTTTAGTCGGGGATTCCAGTCGTCAGATCGAACTCGAAGAGACATCAACGCCCGCGATCGAAGAACCCGAACCCGAAATTGCGATCGACCCACCGGAACCTTCTGAAGCCGAGGACGAGCCGGACTCGCCCGACCCCTCATCCAATGGTTTCCATCCTCAATCTTCCTCCACTGAAATTTACGGACAAGTTCACGTGCAGCGAATTTTTACGTCGCTGTTTCCCAGTCGTCCGTCGGTAAATCCGCAACCGCCAGAGGATTCGTCGGACACTTCAAGCTGAAGCTTGAGATCGCTCGAAGAAAAGCGAATTGGTATTTTTATAGAGACCTTTTTCCCAAAAGTGCAAAAAGTGTGCTTCTGAATTGGAATCGCTCAAATGATTTCTGAAAATCCGCAAGCAACCTCAAAATTATCTAGGTTTAAGTTCAAAATAAATTCGACGATCGCTCGATCGCTTTTAGGAGCGGGATAATTTATCGTTTGTCAGTTTCCCAATTCAGCTTGCGTTTGTAGCCTCTCTTATAAGCAATATCGACTTACAAGATTGAGAATATTTCTCCATTGACAAGGCATGTCTCCAGTGGAATAAAAGTGGAGGATGCGATCGCTATGCCAAGGCTAGAGACCAAAACTCTTTTTTCGGGTTCGATCTCAGCGATCGAACCTCAATATCTCGATCGCCTTTTGACGGCCGCAATACAGAGCCAGCCCAGGCTCTAAAAGCGATTGACCCCAACTCCAATCTCGGGGTCAACCTTTGGTTTCCAGAAAAAAAAGAGAGTGTTCTCCATCAGATAACTCATTCATTTTGTCCCGGCTTCTTGAAGTAAGAATGAGTATGAATACTTATCAATGTGTCTGCTTTTGTCGAGGTTAAGGAGAGTAATGAATTGATACTAAAACTATCAAATTACTTCGATTGTTTATCAATAAATAAAATTCTTAATAAAAGTTAACAACAAGTTTATATTAGATTAACTAATCAAATCAAAAAACAATGACAATCGAACTGTCCGCAAAATTCTAAAATTTTAATTAAAAACAATTTGAAATCCATGATAAGATACAAAACCAGCAAGGAAATAAATGTAACTTTCGGCTTCAAATTTTTATTCAGGAGCATCAGAAACGATCTCGGGAAATTTTATCTAGGGATTTATTAGGAATTTGCTCCTGCGCAGTAATTGGCAAAAAAAACTACGACCTCTACACTTTTTAAGGAGCAGTAATGGTACAAGCCAAAGCAGGATTTAAGGCAGGGGTACAAGACTACCGCCTGACCTACTACACGCCAGACTACACCCCCAAAGATACGGATATCCTGGCGGCATTCCGATTCATCCCCCAACCCGGCGTTCCTCCCGAAGAAGCATCAGCCGCCATCGCCGCCGAGTCTTCCACCGGAACTTGGACGACGGTTTGGACTGACGGACTCACCGACCTCGATCGTTATAAAGGTCGCTGCTACGATTTTGAAGCGGTTCCTGGAGAGGACAACCAGTATATTTGCTTCATCGCCTATCCTCTAGATCTATTTGAAGAGGGTTCGGTCACCAACTTACTGACCTCTCTCGTGGGTAACGTCTTCGGGTTTAAAGCTCTGCGAGCTTTGCGTTTAGAGGATTTGCGGGTTCCCATCGCTTACCTGAAAACCTTCCAAGGACCGCCCCACGGAATTACCGTCGAGCGCGATTTACTTAACAAATACGGTCGTCCCCTACTCGGCTGCACGATTAAGCCCAAGCTGGGTCTGTCGGCGAAGAACTACGGTCGTGCCGTTTACGAGTGCTTGCGCGGCGGTCTCGACTTCACCAAAGACGACGAGAACATTAACTCTCAGCCCTTCATGCGCTGGCGCGATCGCTTCTTGTTCGTCCAAGAGGCCATCGTCAAAGCCCAAGCCGAGACCAACGAAATCAAAGGTCACTACCTCAACGTGACCGCCCCCACCTGCGAAGAAATGATGCAGCGGGCTGAGTTTGCCAAAGAAATCGGCACGCCCATCATCATGCACGACTTCCTCACCGGTGGTTTCACCGCCAACACCACCTTGGCTCGCTGGTGCCGCAACAACGGTATGTTGTTGCACATCCACCGCGCCATGCACGCCGTCATCGACCGTCAGAAGATCCACGGCATTCACTTCCGCGTCTTAGCCAAGTGCTTGCGGATGTCCGGTGGCGATCACCTCCACTCCGGTACGGTGGTCGGTAAGCTCGAAGGTGAAAAAGGCATCACCATGGGCTTCGTTGACTTGATGCGCGAAGACCACATCGAAGAAGATCGCGATCGCGGTATCTACTTCACCCAAGATTGGGCTTCTCTACCTGGCGTGATGCCCGTGGCTTCCGGTGGTATCCACGTCTGGCACATGCCGGCGTTGGTGGACATCTTCGGCGACGATTCTTGCTTGCAGTTCGGTGGTGGAACCTTGGGTCACCCTTGGGGCAACGCACCGGGCGCAACGGCCAACCGCGTCGCTCTTGAAGCTTGCATCCAGGCCCGCAACGAAGGTCGCAACCTGATGCGCGAAGGCGGCGACGTGATTCGCGAAGCCTGCAAGTGGAGTCCGGAACTGGCCGCGGCTTGCGAACTGTGGAAGGAAATCAAGTTCGAGTACGAAGCCATCGATACCGTTTGACGATCGCTTTGAGGCAAGATCGCCTCTAAAGCGTGCGTGCTGAGTTGATTTACTTAACGCAGCAACAACGCAGCAACGGACACCGAACCGATCGATTCGATGATGGTAGATGTTAGGTGTTAATAAATCGTTAATGCCTAACATCCACAGTTCGATGCGTTCTTTTTGAAGCCGAGCTGGGATGGGGGAGGAAAGATGGATACGAAGCAAGTCGCCAAAGATACGGCTAAAGTGTTGCAGAGTTACCTCACCTACCAAGCCGTACAAACGGTAATTAAGCAATTGTCTGAAACTAATCCCCCTTTGGGTATTTGGCTGCGGCAATTCTCCTCAAACAACAGGATTCAAGATGGCGAAGCCTATTTACGAGACCTGATGGGAGAAAAGAAAGATCTCGTGTTGCGGATTTTGACCGTTCGCGAACACCTTGCAGACGAGGTGTTAGATTTCATGCCAGAGATGGTGCGAACGGGAATCCAACAAGCCAACATCGAGCACCGCCGTCAAATGTTAGAGCGCATGACTCAAACCCAAGACTCCAGCTCGATCGGTCCAAATGATGTTACTCGTCCCGAGAGCGACATCAACGATTCTCCCGACTAACTATTATTTCTGATTTCACCAACAGGAGCCAATTTTCATGAAAACGTTACCCAAAGAGAAGCGTTACGAAACTCTCTCTTACTTGCCGCCTTTAGACGATCGGCAAATTTCCAAGCAAATCGACTACATGCTCGATCAGGGGTTCATTCCGGCGATCGAATTTGAAGAAAATCCCAGTCCTGCCGATCACCACTGGACGCTGTGGAAGCTACCCTTGTTCAGCGTTTCCACCTCCCAACAGGTTCTCAGCGAAGTGCGCGAGTGCCGTTCGGAAAACCCCAATTGCTACATCCGCGTGGTGGGTTTCGATAACATCAAGCAGTGCCAAACTGTGAGCTTCATCGTTTACAAGCCCAACACCAGCCGCTACTAAGTAGCAGTCACTCGACTCCAAAATCTAGACGATCGCTCTAGATCCTCGAACTTTCAGTTGTTTCCTTTGATGAGAACGGCTGAAAGTTTTTTATGGTTGTATGAGAGAGAAAAAATTTCTCGTACCAACTCAAGCACGTACACGATCGCAAACAATGAGATCGATAGGATGATGTTGAGGATGCGCGAACGAGACGATCGGATTTTGCACCTTCATCATCGAAGCGATGTCGGGAGTAACATGAAAAATATTTTAATCATTGAAGATAATATTCAAATTCGAGATAGCATTCAAGATATTTTAGAACTGAAAAATTTTCAAATCTCAACGGCAGATAATGGTGTGGTGGGGTTGCAACAAGTGCGAGATCGAATCCCCGATCTGATTCTTTGCGATATCATCATGCCCGAACTCGATGGTTGTGGTGTTTTGCGTCAACTGCGCCAAGATCCGACGACAGCAACCGTTCCCTTTATTTTTCTCACCTCGAAAGTCGATTGGACTTCCATGCGCGAAGGAATGGAATTGGGGGCTGACGATTATTTAGCCAAACCCTTTACATCCGAGGAACTCTTAAAATCGATCGAAACTCGATTGAAAAAACGCTCGGAAATCGAGCGAGAATCGCAACACCAACTCGATCGATTGCGCGGTAACATCGTGCGGGCACTTCCCCACGAGTTAAACACCCCATTGAATGGAATTCTTTCATTTGCGAACTTCCTTATTGAAGAAGCCGAAACCGTCGAACCCGAAGAGATTCGCGATATGGCCGCTCAAATTCACGGTTCGGGAAAACGATTGTATCGACTGGTACAAAACTTCTTACTTTATGCCGAGTTAGAGTCGATCGCCACTCAGCCAACTCGGATCTCCGAACTCCGGACTTATCGCTCTGGTTCGATCGAGCGGATCGTTTCGGATTTAGCAACCAAACAAGTTCAGAAACACCAGCGCTATGGCGATCTCAAAATCGATATTCATAATATCTCTTTACCGATTTCCGAGTACTGGCTCAACAAACTGGTTGAAGAATTACTCGATAATGCCTTCAAATTTTCGAGCGAGGGTTCTCCGGTTTTAATCTCGAGCGCGATCGATAATGGAACCTTAGTTTTATCCGTGAGCGATCGAGGACGAGGCATGAGCGCCGATCGAATTTCTCAAGTGGGGGCGTACATGCAATTCGATCGCAAAATTTACGAGCAGCAAGGTGCGGGATTGGGGCTAACAATTGCCAAACGAATTGTCGAATTACATGGTGGATTTTTAACAATTCAAAGTTTTGTCAATCGAGGAACTAAAGTGTACGTTCGATTTCCAATTGTTAGCAAAAATCGCGTATTCTCGTTAGATTCAAAACATAAAACTCGATCGGTCATTTAGAAGCAATCGCCCAAAATCGACAGCACGTTTCTCAGCTCTGTGCTCTCCCCAATCGTGGCGCGAACCTCACAGACCCAGAGACACAGGTCAAAGAGTGGAGGAGGTTTTGGGGAGACTCGACAGTACGCACTCAGAAGCGCGCAGACATTTTTGGGCACCAGAACCCACGGGATTCCCAATATCGGAAGAAACTGCGATCGAGAAACGAAAAATCAAAACTAGAAAGTCGATCGAGCCATTGTTTATTCATATCAATAAAACTCAAACGAATCTTTATTCTCAATTCGATCGATGTTATAATAACGACAATTCACAGCAAATCGATTATTTGAGTTTCGCAACGGGATTGTTGCCCTCGCTTCTATCTTTATCGGATCGAATTTAAGAAGCATTGGGAGCGCGAACGCGCAATTGCCAAACGAGAAGCGTCACCCAACCCGAAGCTCGTCGTCACCCCCAAGAGCCAGCATAGTTGAGAATTCAGCCCAGGTCGGGGAAATCCAGCGAAGCGCTACATCTTGATGTTGTCGAGTAGCTGTCGCTGCGGCGAGGACTTATCGATTGAGGGGATGTCGAGATTGTCGTGGTGGAAATGGACTCTTATTGCAAGACGAGACTCCTCACTTCCGGCGCTCGGTCGATGTGCGCTTCATTCAAGCGACTCGATCGAAGCTATTACTATCGCTACTGGAACATTATGGATCGGATTCGTTCTCTGACCACCATTTTGGGCATTTGGATTGTCGGCACTAGCACTCCCCTAGTCGTCTCGGTACCATCGGCTCGCAGTGCCGTCGTTTGGCGCAGTGCGGCCGAATACTTCGAGCAAGGACTCGATCGCATTCGCAATGGCGACTACGAAGCGGCCGTTTCCGCCTTTACCCAAGCTATCGAAGCTCAACCCAACCTCGCCTCCGCCTACTACAATCGTGCCAGAGCCTTGACGGAATTGGGCGAATATCAAGCGGCCTTTGACGACTACACCCAGACCCTCGAACTCGATCCCCAGCGGGTTGCAGCCTATATCAATCGAGGCAACATCCGTTCGGCCCTCGGCGATCGAACCGGGGCAATTGCTGACTTCTCCCAGGCTCTCGAACTCGATCCTGCCGAACCCGATGCCTATTACAACCGGGCGATCGATCGATTCGAGCAAGGAGATATCGAAGGGGCGATCGAAGACTACACCCAAACCGTCGAACTCGAACCCAACTACGCGCCGGCCTATCTCAATCGCGGCGTGGCTTGGGGACGCTTGGACGAACCCAACAAGGCGATCGCCGATTTTAACCGAGCGTTACTCGTCGAACCCAACTACGCCGAAGCTTACGGCAATCGCGGTTTGGCTAACGTCTCGCTTGGCAAGCGACGGGATGCGATCTCCGATCTCGAAAAAGCTGCCGAACTCTTTCGGGCTCAAGGACGACCTGACGATGCCCAACTCGCCCTCCAAATCGTCGAGCGGTTGCGCAATTGACGAGCTAGCTCCATCATAGGGAATGTCGATCGCCTCGAATGTTCCCTCCTCAGAACGAATCTATGGACGAACGCACCCTTGCATCGATTCGCTTCGTGCAATGCCAAGCGGCATCTCTCCTCATCTACCAATCGACCTTCGACGGAGAAATCGGTCGGACTTTTTTAGCGCTGCTCGAGGCTCTACTCGATGCTCCAAAAGATGGTACCGGCGCGCTACTCGCCTACGGTCGCTGGTTTCAAGCACTCGCTCGGAAAACTGTAAGCTGGCAAACCTACCTCCTCGGGCAAATTTTCGCCGCAGACAATCCTTTTACCGAGCAAGTCCAACACGATCGACTCGAAGATTTACCGCTATCCCTAGTCGCTGCCGCCCGTCACGATTTGCAGGTATTGCAGACCCTCTACCGCTTCCCGAGTTCCCAACTGTGCGAGTGGGTGCAACTGGCCTCCCCCATCCCCATCTCCCCCATTTCCTGGGACCAGAGCGATCGCCGCTGGGCGACAACCGATACAACCCAGACGAGAAGGAAACGGCAAAGCCAACTCCAAGACAAACTTCAGCGTCTGAATAACTGGGAAAATGCCCTCCCCGATTTAGCCGCCTACTACCAGGAATTCGGGACGGGTTTATTTGCCGAATATCGCGCCTTTCGCTGGCAGTCGGGTCAGTTGGCGGGCATTTCCCACCCCGATCCGATCGGACTGGCGGATTTAGCCGGATACGATATCCCCAAAGCCAAGGCGATCGCCAATACCGAGTTTTTTCTGGCGGGGTATCGGGCCTTGAACATCCTCTTTTACGGCAGTCGGGGATCGGGCAAATCCTCCCTAGTCAAAGCCCTAGCCAACGAATACGCCGATCGGGGCTTGCGGTCGATCGAAGTGGCAAAATCGAGCGTTATCGACCTTCCCGAAATTGTCGAACAACTGCGCCACCAACCTCAAAAATTCATTATTTTCATTGACGATTTCTCCTTTGAAGAAGACGACGATACCTACAAAGCCCTCAAAGCGGTTTTAGAAGGCAGCCTCACCGAACGCCCGCCTAACGTCCTCGTCTACGCCACCTCCAACCGACGGCACTTAATTCGCGAATTTTTCGACGATCGCCCCCGTCCCAGCGATAGCGACGAAGTTCATGCTTGGGATACGATGCACGAAAAACTCTCATGCAGCGATCGCTTCGGCTTAACGTTAACCTTCGAGAGTGCCGACCAACAGCGATACTTAGAAATTATCCGCCACCTGGCCGCTCGAGCTGCCATTCCCCTAGCCCCCGACGAACTCGAACATCGTGCCAAAACCTGGGCAACCCGCCATAACGGGCGATCGGGGAGAACGGCCCGGCAATTTATCGACTTCCTGAGTGCGGAACTAGCCCTATCGGGTCAAACGGACGGTGATGGCAGTTCCCACCCCCTCCTCGCTGGTCACTCGGATTTGTCCTCCGTGTAGTTCGACGCATTTTTGCACCACCGTCAGTCCCAGGCCGGAACCGGGAATGCGATCGACATTACTACCGCGATGAAATGCCTCGAACAATCGATCGCGATCGGCTTCGGGAATGCCGATGCCGCGATCGATAATCTCCAGGGTTACCGCATCGGGCCGATCGGCGATCGCTAATTTAACTTCACCCCCGTCGGGAGAATATTTAACGGCATTAGAGAGCAAATTAGTCAAAATCGACCGCATCAATTTCAAATCGACGGCAATCGGTCGAGGGTCGCCGACGCTTTCAAACTGAATGGTGCGGTGGGGATCGAGATGTTTGGCATCGATATCGCCTTGCATTTCGCGAATCATTTTGCGGGCGAAACCGTGGAGGTCGATCGGTCGAGGATCGAACTCGAGTTTACCCGTTTCCGCTCGATTGATGGTGAGGATATCTTCGATGAGGTGTCTCATGTGCTGGGTGGCCGATTGGATGCGATGGATGTTGCGCAACCGTTGGGAAGGAGTCCAATGTTGGGCAGACGCTTCGAGGGATTGCGCCGAGAGCAAAATCGTACTTAAAGGCGTGCGAAATTCGTGGGATGCCATCGAAAAGAATCGCAGCCGCAGTTGACCGAGTTCTCGTTCTTTTTCCAGGGCCAAGCGCACTTCCTCAGCTCGTTTGCGCTCGGTAATGTCGAGTCCGGTGACGATAATATATTTGACGGCTCCTTCTCGATCGAGCAACACGCTGTTCGACCAAGAAATCAGGTGGCGCGTCCCATCTTTCGCCTGCCAGCAATATTCGCATTCGATCGGATCTCGGCGAGCGAGTAGGGTTTGAAAGATCGATCGCGCCCGAGATAATTCCTCGGGAATCACGAACAAATCCCACATACATCGATGTCGAACTTCTTCGAGGGTATACCCCGTCAGTTGCTCGCACGCGCGATTGAAGCGGATAATATTTCCTTGGCAATCAAGAACGCTCACCAGCGCCCCGGCCGTTTCCAACACCGCCGCGACAAAGTTACGTTCTTCGCGCAACGCTCGTTCGGCCCGTTTGCGTTCGGTAATGTCGATCGCCGTTCCCAAAATCTTTTGCGGCATTCCCTCGACCGTGCGGGTAAATACCACCTCCCAGGTGTGCAGCCAGCGCCATTCCCCTCGGGCATTTTTCATCCGAAATTCATTTTCGAGCACTTCGCCGTTTTCTAGGCAGGCAAAGCGTTCTTCAAAGGCCGCAAACGCCAAAACATCCTCTGGATGCAGCGCTTGAGCAAAAAACTTCCACCCCATGTTTCCGAATGCTGCCGGAGACATCCCAAAAAACTCGCAACCCGCGCGATTGACATAGACGCTGCACAGTTGCCCCAAATCGAAAATATAAATCGGCGTGGGAGTGGTGCGAGCAATTTGTTCGAGCAAATGCTGGGTTTCTTGCAAGGCCATTTCTGCTTGGCGGCGTTCGGTAATATCGGTGCAGATTCCCACGAGTCCGACAATGCTACCGTCGCCATCTTCAATGGCATCGACTCGCAGGGAGACGAGCATTTTGCGATCGCCCAGACTACAGAGAATCGCTTCCCCCAGCCAAGAACGACCTCGGGCAATTTGCGCCAATATCGTCGAACCGATATTTTCATCTACAAACAAACTCGTCCAACCGCCAATCGCATTTAAGGTTTCGGGGGTGTGGTCGAAAAGGCGCAAAAAGGCTCGGTTGTGGTAGGTCGAGCGACCTTGCAGATCGACAATGGCGATCGCATCGCTCGCACTTTCGACGGCTTTACGAATCTGCGTGAGTTGTCGCTGAGTTCGCTTGCGATCGCTAATATCGCGATGGATCGACATAAAGTGGGAGCACGTGCCATCTCGATCGAAGATCGGAATAATACTCGCTTCAACCCAAAATTCCGAACCGTCTTTACGGTAATTGAGAAGTTCGGTTTTAATCGGTTGCCATCCCTCGAGGGCCTGACGAATTTTATCGAGTTCGAGGCGACAGGTTTTCGCACCTTGGAGAATGCGCGGTGTTTTCCCTAAGATTTCCTCGGAAGAGTAGCCGGTGATTTGGGTAAAAGCCTCGTTGATGTAAGTAATTTGCGGCCCCGGTTCGCCCAGGGGTTTGGCTTTGGCAATCAGTACCGCTTCGTCGATATTTAAGGCCACCGACTCGAATAATCGCAACTGAGTTTCGATCTCGGTGCGATCGCCCGTTAAGGCTTGCAACGCGGTTTCGAGTCGAGAGATTTCAGCTGCTTGTTTCGAGAGTTGAAGTTTGAGTCGATCGGTACTCGGCGAAAATACCCCTCGAGTCCATCTCGAACCCCAAAACTCGATCCGGGTCGCATCAGCGAGCCATCGTTGGAAATTACGCTTCATCGGTTTTTTCGATCGCTGTACTTCTCAAACATCTGCTAAACGGAGAATGGGTAAATCTTGGAGAATTTCGGCCGGAGAATCGATCTGAATTTCGATGGGCATCAGAGATCTCTTTGGGCGCAACTTAGATTAGAATGTTAACTTTTATTAAAAACTTAGGCGTTATAATCTCATAATAATTAATTTTATTTGAAAAAAATTGAGAAAATCCGAAAATATAATTACAATAATTTAAGAATTAACAAAAAAACGTCCGCACTGCTGGCTCGTTTGTCTGTCAATACTGCTGCCATTTAAGGAGAAATTCCATGAGAATTCTCTTAGTCGAAGACGATATGCAGCTAGCTGAAGCTTTAGCCGAAGCCCTCGACGAGCAACGTTACATTGTCGATGTGGTTGCCGATGGGGAAGCCGGTTGGATGCAAACGCAAATCCTCGATTACGACCTGATTTTGTTGGACGTAATGCTACCGAAAATGAATGGCATCGAACTATGCCATCGGCTGCGCTACAATGGCTGCCAAACACCAATATTAATGGTCACCGCTCGCGATACGAGTACGGATAAAGTTAAAGGCTTGGATGCGGGGGCTGACGATTATCTAGTTAAACCCTTTGATTTCCCCGAGTTTTTAGCTCGAGTGCGAGCGCTGCTGCGTCGGGGGCAAATCTATTCTCCACCGATTTTAGAATGGGGTCAACTGCGACTCGACCCGGTGACTTACGAAGTCACTTACCAGGACTCAACGCTTCATTTAACACCCAAAGAATACGCACTTCTCGAACTCTTTTTACGCAACGGAAAACGAGTTCTCACTCGCAGCGAAATTATTGAAAAGCTGTGGTCTCTTGAAGATCCCCCCGAAGAAGAAACAGTCAAAGCTCATGTCAAAGGATTGCGCCACAAACTCAAAGCGGCGGGTGCAACGACCAATTTTATCGAAACTGTTAGGGGTGTTGGCTATCACCTAAAATGAATTCATTAGAGGAATTTTGCCAATCAAGGACGAGTGAAGAATCGATCGGGCGATCGCACTCTTTTTGGATGTTTTCACTTTTGTTTGAATTTTAGTTTTCATCTCAACGATACCTCCAAATCGATCGAACTAAATTCGTGGCGACCGACTGTTGGGAAGCCGAGGAAATACCGTTGAGATATGCTGACTCGATCGGCATTTTGCCAGCCTTTATCGAAAATTCGATCGACTGATGAATTATGAGAACTGCCAAACCGCCAAACCGAACTGAAGACCGACCTCTGTTTCCCACTCTGTAAGAACTCCAAGTCGCCTCACTTTGTTTTTTTTAGATCGATCTTCCCACCTCTAAAATCTCATATTTGCGATCTAAAAGTTTACCTTCTCGATTTCTTCACTTTTTATTCCCGACTTCTTCACCTTAATTTGATAAAGTCTCCACATAACTTCAAGAAGCTACTAAGTTTTATCTCGACACTTGTAATCGACGATACACTGTTCGAGCTAAATGAAGTGATAGAAGCATAGTGTGAGGAAAATACCTCAGCTAACGTCATTTAGAGTTTAAAAAATCATGAATACTTGTCCTTGCTGCTCCGACCAACTCATTCGCCACGTTCGCCAAAGTCAAATCTACTGGTTTTGCCCGACTTGTTGGCAGGAAATGCCCGATTTGGCCGAAACGATCGCCCGTGCCCTACAAGCTCGCAACAAACCTCTAGAGGACTTGCAACTTGCCTAAGAGATCGACAATTGCATGTTTTCGATACCGCTACAATCGTGCAATCTCTAAAGGAATCTGTTGAGATTCGATCGTCCGAGCGATAAGATCGAAATCTGGTAAAATATTACTTAAGAGTACTGTGTATTCTTGACAGTCAATGTACTATCGATTGTTATCAGTAGCTTGAATCTCAACTAAATGCTATTCAATACGATGAAGAACTGGCGTTTCAAACGTATCCATTACAAGCACGAACGTCTGTAATATCTTCTAAGAGTAATGACTCGATCGAGCTAAATTTCTCTATTGCTAAAGCAAACAAACTTCTAGTTCACCTCAGCTTTGCAGCAACTATCGAAACGGATTTATCGGTCTTGTTTTCTGAATTTTTTGTGGCTCGATGTTCGAGTCAACCTCACTCAGAAATAAAGACCAACTATCCGATCGAGTCAGCATCTCTTAAAGACCGATACCGTTATCTTTTGAAGTCAGATTGTCGATATTCGACGCTTACATTTTCTCTGAGATCCTTCAGCTCGAAACTACACGAGTCAATCTTGCTCGTGTAGGTTTCCTCAGCTTTATACGTTGACTTCACGTACTCGGGATTTAAAGATAGCGTCGGTCATCAATGTTTCCGAACCTAACTAAAAAGGCTCAACCATGTCGAAAAAAACCATCAACCTCACTCGCCTAGCCGTCGAAGAAGAACTCGATTCCCTTCTCGAGTGCGATCCCTATCAAAGCACCCGATCGGAATTCGTCCGACCGAAAATCCGAAAAGCGCTACTCGATGAAGTGGTCAGCCAAATTCCCAGCCGACAGATCGAAATCGAGACTCCAGAAGAAGAGGTATTACCCGAGCTACTGCATTGCGTTTCCACCCAGAAGCGGTTGAAAATTGAAATGTTGCTCCAAGAAGGCATCCAAAATCGCTTAACTCAGTGGAATCGCTGGCACAATCTGCAAGTTGCCCCAAACAAGGACTCCTGCCGCGTCCCCTCTAGATGTTTTGGCTGAACGGCAAGTTGAACGCCAAATCGATTGGACTTCTTGCCTCCGCAACGGATTTTTCCCCTTCAGCTTCGGGAAAGAGAAACAATGCATTGAGATGCGATTGAGAATCCGTTGGCGATTGCTAGAAGTTCGATCGCCCAAATGCTGATAGATGACAGTTGATTCGGATGCGATCGCAGAGTAATCTGACTAAATCCGCTCGAGTATCGACCCACGGATTTTATGGCCCAATGGCAACGAATCGCGATCGCCCCCTCTCAGTTCGATCTCCCGTACATTCACCTGACTCGAGACCAACAACATTATTTGAGTCGGGTTTTACGCTTGCAATCGGGCGATCGCTTTATTGCCATGGATGGGGAGGGTCAGTGGTGGCTGGCGCGGCTCAAAGCACCCACCCCGCTCGATTCGCCCCTCAATTCGCCCCTCAATTCGCAAGCCTGGACGGCGATCGTCGAAGAACAACTTCAAGTTCAAACCGAGCTATCCGTTGCCGTTACTCTCATTGCCGCTCTCCCCAAAGGTAATGGATTCGATGATGTCGTCCGCGCCTGCACCGAGTTGGGAGTCGATCGCATCCTTCCCGCCCTCAGCGATCGCACCCTCCTCGAACCCAGTCCTCGCAAAATCGAGCGGTGGCGGCGAATTTCCCGAGAAGCAGCCGAACAATCGGAACGTCAGGTGATTCCCACGATCGCCGATCCCTTGCCCTTCCCCTCAATTCTCCAGTCTGAAGTTTTTCCCCCGCACTTATATATCTGCGTCGCTCGAGGAGATGCCCCCCACCTTCTCGATTGCTTGCAAGAGTCACCACCGGATGCGTTCGCGCAGCGTCTCCAAAGGAGAATCGCCCTAGCCATCGGTCCCGAAGGCGGTTGGACACCCGAAGAAGTGACAGCAGCGATCGATGCTGGTTTTGTGCCAGTCTCCCTCGGCTGCCGGATTTTGCGAGCCGTCACCGCCCCGATTGTTGCCCTCTCCCTGGTCGCAGCCGCCCTAGAAAGGGCAAAATAGAGCCAGTAGAAAGAGCCAGTAGAAACATGGCCCGTCCACAGCGATGAACCCGCCTGATGCCTGGAGAGAAAAATGCTCGATCGCGTGACAACTGCTTTTGAGAATCAAGATTACCGACAAGCTTCTCGGCTACTCAAACAGCTTTATAAGAAAACGCCGCACGATCCTTGGGTACAGTTTTATATCGGTCGCCTCTACGAAGAGACCCATAAAGCCGAAGCGGCGGAAAAAGTCTATCGCCAACTATTGCGCAGCGCCAGTTTTCCCAAAATTCTCACCAAAGCCCGTCAAGGATTGCAGCGTTTGGAAGCGCGAGAACGCCAGCAACGGGAGCAGGCTCTCGAACAAGCCAAAGCCGACCCTCGCAGTGACGAAGCGGGAGTCTTGATTCTCGAAGCGACACCCCCCCAAAAACGCAAAGAAACCGCCCAGCAACTAGCCCGAATTTTACAAATCGATCCCTACAGTGCCAGGATGCGCTTGCAGGCCCACGGCTGGCGACTGTACCGCACCGGACCTATCGGCGAGTTGCGCGTTTACGGCCGAGAATTGCGACAAGCGGGTATTCCCGTATTTTGGGCTTCCCTCGAAGAGATTCGCCAAATACAAATTTTTCGCGTTCGCTACTTTCAATCTTTCTCCGGTCAACCCACAGTCGTTTGTCTCGACGAAAACGATCGACTCGGAGCAATTTCCTTTGACTGGCAAGAAGTGACCCAGCGCGTAGACGGGGGCTTGCCTATTTTCGTCGATGCCGTTCACTACGACATCAGCCGCAAAAAATCGGAGCAAGTGAAGCGCAAACAAGAAACCCGAGATTACGCCCGAGTCTGCGATTTACACCTGAGCGATCGCAACTGTATTCTGCGATTGTGCGATCGAACTTACGAATTTCCCAAAGACGCGAGTGCAGCTCGAGACCGATCTTCAGAAGCGGGTCTTTCCCAAACCACCAACCGTATCAAGTGGAACGGTTTAATTGAAAATATAGAGCGGCATTTGGAGGGCGTACCGGTGCGATCGGAGTTTACCCCATTTGCCGAAACCGTACTCGAGTATTCCTTTATGCTCGCTCGCATTTCCCACTACATCGAACTAGCCCGCAAAGAACCCTCGAATTGGGACCCAGCATTTGCCCTCTATAGCGGACTAGTTTTCCTCAAACATCGTCAGGGAGGATTTTAGCACTGCTTTAGCGCCGCTTCATATCCTTGGCCATGTCCAAAAACCCGCGCATATTCGCACTCGGACGACGGCGAGTGTTGGTTGGAGTGGGCATTAAATAGTTGGGGGCAAATAGAACCACCGGTTCGGGTTCTTTTTTCGGGGCGGGTTTGGGAGCAGCTGGTGCGGGTGCTGGGGTTTCCTGTTGAGCTTTCTTGGCTTTGGCTTTCTTCGCCTTTTTCTTTTTGGTGGGTTCTGCCGATTCGGTGGCGATGCTGGCTTCTTCTTTTACCGGTTGAACGGCTTTATCGACTGCTCGAACGGCTTCTTCTGTGATGGGTTCGGAAGTTTTCGCTTTGCTTGGCGCGACAGGTGCGGGTGGCTGCTCGGGTTGTGCCGATTGAGTTTCGCTCGCATCGTCAAATTCTAGAAAATAGCTTTCTTTCTGCTTGGAGCCAAATAGCTTGAACATGGAGATTGTTACCTATGGTGAATGAACGTGTAGTTAATTAGACCGCACTCGCAAACTCGATCTCAATACCCAAACGGGTCTAGGATGAGACAAGATGACACTCGAACGCTCTTCAATCTAGCGAACAAAGATGGCGATCGACGCGGATCGATGAGATCTAGAAGCGTCTGCAAAAACATTTGCGAAGAACTGGTCTGCTCTGTGTCGGAAATCGATCGTTTGACAGTCTAGCTAGGCTCGAACGCGAGAGAACCGAGGCTAAGAACTCGATCGCGATCCGTGCGAGCCGAACTGAGATTCTAAAGTTCTATTAAGCTAAATTATGAATTTCTAAGATACAAAATTGCAATAACTATTCATTATTCTTAATATTTAGAGCGAAAATATGGTAAATTTTGTTGCCTTCCGGGCTTGACTACCCGATCGAATCGAGAAATGCAACTCAATTTTTTACAATGATTTACAGAATGATTAAGGATTTATACTTATCGCAGTCCGATCGATTTCTGACAAAACCTCAGCTCGAAACACAATCCGTCCCAACGACCGCAAGATGAACGATATCCCTCTCAAAAATCCGCGAAATCCCGTCCTCCTGATTCATGGCTTTAGCGATACAACCGCCCTCTTCAATCGGATGTCGGCATACTTACAAAATTTGGGATGGTCGGTTTTCAGCTTGAATTTAACCCCCAACAACGGCAAGCTCGGTTTAGAGCGTTTGGCCGAACAAGTGGCCACCTACGCAGAACGGACATTTGATTCTCGACCCTTCGATCTGGTGGGCTTCAGTATGGGTGGCATCGTCAGCCGCTATTACCTTCAGCGACTTGGAGGAATCGATCGAATACAGCGATTTATCTCCATCTCCTCGCCCCACCACGGAACCTGGACGGCTTATGCATTGGGGCGACCGGGCTGTTTGCAAATGCGTCCGAACAGTGCGTTCTTGCAAGATTTGAACCGAGACGCAGAAGCAATCCTGGGCAAAATCGACTTTACCTCGATGTGGACTCCCTACGATTTGATGATTTTACCGGCCCATAGCTCGCAAATGACTGTCGGACGCGAGATTCAACTACCCATCGCCTTGCACGCTTGGATGGTGAGCGATCCCAAAAGCTTGCAAGTCGTTGCTGATACGCTCGCAGCTCCTTTAGGTCGTGGGAAGTGAGGGAGAGATCGGAGACAAGGGAGACAAGGGAGGTGAGGGAGATGAGGGAGATGAGAAAGAGAAAGAACGCGGGGACGCGGGGACGCGGGGACGCGGGGACGCGGGGATGAGGGAGACAAGGAAGAATTTTGCATTTTTAATTTTTAATTTTTAATGCGCGCATTCACTCTCCCCCAGCCTCCCCAGCTCTCCTTCAGCCACCCACTAACCGAGCTAATGTTGCTTCCATGACTGCCGTAGTTTGCCCGGAAACGGTATATACTAGAGCTTCTCGATAGACTCGCCCCGCCCGGTGGTGACTGTAATTCGCTGCTCCGCTCGAAACGGTTACGGCCGCATGGGCGCAGCGAACGGCTAAATCGATCGCCTCTGCCCGCAAGGCGATCGCATCTAAGGACGTTTCTTGCGCGCGCACCCGAGCGAAAATTTGCTCTCGACAACTCTTCAACTCGCGATCGAGTGCTGCAAATGCTTCAAATATAAACGGTTGCTGCTTGCGTTGCGCTGCCTCTTCCACAATATCCAAACCCGCCCGAGCGCATCCAAGGGCAAAGAAACTGTGGTTCAACACGTTCTTCATCCCCTGTGTCTCCATCCACCCCGTCGGCTTGAGGCTGACAACTCGATCGGACGATAACAACCAGTTCTCGAGCCGAGCGGTGACGGTATTCGTCGCACTCAGGGCATTGAGTTGCATCGGTTCTCCAAACTCGATCGAACCACCCGAAGCGCGATCGGTGGGTACGAGCGGCACGATTCCAAAGACCGAGCGTCCATCGGGCAGCATCGCCCCGACGATAAATTCCTGAAAATATCCCCAACCCGTCACCCAGGGCACTTCTCCGTCAATTTGATATCCACCGTCGGTCAGGTGCGCCCGTACTGGCGGGGGGCCCGAGCGGCGTAGCTGAGAAAAACCCACTCCCAGAAGACGATCGCCCGTTGCCAGATGGGGGAGATAGTCTCGTTTGAGGGATTCGTTCGAGCTAGCCGCCACCATCGCCGCCGCACTTTGATGTTGGGTTTGCAAAAATGCCAGCGCCCCAGAATAACGGGCGATCGTCTCCTGATACTCGGCAAAAACATCCGCCCCCGCTTCAAAGCGCAGGGTCAACAAACCGCGATCGGCCAAACCCATCAGCGCCTCGCGCAACGCCACCCGATCCCCATCGAGGCGATCGGCTTGGGGAGCAACGCACGCTTGTAAATAAGACCGAGCGTCCTCCAATGGATTTGAGGATAGATTTGAGGAAGTTTGTAAGCCCTTGACCATCGCCTTCGTGATTGAATCCGGTTCGATCGAGCGTCCCAACCTATTTGGATAGATCGGCTTCTAACTTCAAACAATTACGTCCGTCCGGTTGAGCGACATACTCCACCCGATCCATCAGCCGATTCATAATCAGCCAGCCGTATCCACCTTCTTGCAGGGCTTCTGGCGTGGGTGCTTCGTAATCCTCCAAATGGTATCCTCCACCGTAATCCCAAACCTCTAGCACGAGATTGCTTCGATTGAGTTCCAGGCGCAAGATCGCCGGTAAATGGGGTCGATCTTTATGGGCGTGGCGGACGACGTTCGAGTAAGCTTCCGCAAGTACCAAGCGCAGGCGATTCGATTGACGCGGCCAATTCTCACTTTCACCGAGATCCATTTCCAAGCATCCCAGCAGCCAATTTTCAACAATATTTAAAAATCGTAACTCGCTAGGAATGTGTAGCTCCGTTTTCATCAACTACAGAACCTCCAAGGAAAGTATCGTTTGGTCGTCTTCTTGCTCTTGAGTTTCACCTCGAACGCGGTTCAACAGGCTCGACAAATCGAGCGGACTCGATTCTTGTTGGAGCAGTTCCCACAACCCCTCCTGTTGTAACATCACCAATTTTTGTTCTCCACGACTGTCTGTCTGCGTGACGGTGGCTTCGGTAATGCCATCGCTCGTCAGTAAAAAGACATCTCCCGACTCCAGGGTCAAAGAACCTGACTTCGCCTTCCAAATCGGCAAAATTCCCAGTGGAATACCTCGGGTCGTGAGAAATTGATGTGCGATCTGCGTGTCTCCAGATTTTTGGGTTCGAGCGTTCACTTCCTTGTGAGACCAGACTAAAGGATAAATATGACCGGCATTGGCATAGACTAACTGTCGGGTAGATGGCGTATAGCGAGCCAAAACCATGGTAATGAAGCAGTTATTGCCGATCAGATCGTCTGCCAAACCATGATTTAAGTTTTGCATGACAATTTCGGGATCGGGGGGATTATCCACAGAAAGCTCTCTGCGCATGACCGACATCGCACTCGCCATAAATAAAGCGGCCGGAACGCCTTTTCCAGAAACATCTCCGAGGGCGAGCCACAAATCCCCTTGCGGGTGTACGAATACCTCAAAGAAGTCTCCACCGACCCCCAGTGCGGGATAGCAGCAGGCTTGCACCTTCTCCGTCTTCGATTCGGGCATCGTTTGGCGCAGCAAATTCGACTGAATCTGGCGAGCCACGTCCAACTCTGCCAGCATTTTCTGGACGAGTTCTTCCGTGCGCTGGTAGAGTTTGGCCTGAGACAGAGCTAGTGCGGCTTGTTCGGCAACGCTCTCGATGAGTTTCACGTCGTCGGGAGACCACGATTCGTTGCTCTGAACTTGGTAGAGTGCGAGTACCGCGAGTAGGTCTTGCTGGTATGTCAGAGGTACGACCAGTTGAGTGAGGCTGCCACTGTCTGATTTGCTCTGGACCAATTGGCTTTGGCGTTCTTGGCAAACCTGCTGCATCAGCTCGAGGTTTTCGAGGGACGAGACTTCTGGCTCGGCATCTGGCGATAAATACGAGAACGTTTCGAGGGATAACCCATCATCTTTAACCGGATAAAGCGTGCCAGCAGCAGCGGCAAAACTTTTACCGAACGTCTCGATAATTTTAGGTAGCATCTTGCTGTAGAGGGTTTCCTCCCGAATGGCGCTCATCACGTCATTAAACAAGGATTCCCGGCGCAAGCTGCGATTGAGTTCGTTGGTTCTCTGTTTGAGAACCCCGTAGGTTTCTGCGGCTTGTTGAACGACCGCTTTGAGTTCTTCGGGGTTCCAAGGCTTCGTAATATATTTGAAGACCTGACCGGAATTGATGGCATCCACCAGGTCTTCAACATCGGTGAAACCTGTTAGGAGAATGCGAATCGTATCTGGAAAACGATCGACGGTTTTGCTCAAAAATTCGGTTCCGTTCATTTCGGGCATCCGCTGATCGGAGATAATAATACCCATTTCTCCTTGCTCCTCTAAAACGGCGAGGGCTTGGTGAGCGCTTTGGGCTTTATAAACTCGGAAATCGCGTCGAAATGTACGGTACAGCAAATCTAGGTTGTCCGTTTCGTCGTCAACCACTAACAGTTTGAGTTTGTTACTTTTTCCCCGACTCATGCTATCTCCCACTTGTCGGCTAGCGATCGGATTGAATTGGCACTGCTACCTCCAAAGGTAGAGTTCGTTTTGAGGGTAGTTTTTAAAAACCCCGACGCACCGAGCTTAGCACGGGTGATGGGGTTGAGTATCTACCAGAGCGGGCATTGAGGGACGCTCGACCGAGGAACGTTCCTGGCGATGGAGGTCGTTCGGGCCGGTTGGCGAGCGATCGCGAGTTCGATGACTCGAATCCGATTTCCAAACGTCCTGGGGAATCTTTCCTACTCACAATTCGGTCAATCCTCATGTTGTCGATCGAACATTGGACCGTTCGGCTATCCTTAGCTTAGCCGAACGAGACCGGGGATTCGCAACTCGTTCTGACTCTTGAGGGACAATCGGCTTCTTCGTTAGCACACCAAGCTGTTGGCAGTCGCGAAAACCATGTTTGACCCGTCGGTCTTCTAAACTATGAAAACTAATAATGCCGATGCGACCGCCCGCTTTCAGGGAATTGGGCGCGCGATCGAGCAAGGTTTCTAGACTTTTGAGTTCTGCGTTTACAGCAATTCGCAATGCTTGAAACACGCGAGTCGCCGGATGAATTTTAACATATCGACTGCGACCGGGCTGAGCGCGGGCGATTGCCGAGGCCAGATCGGTGGTCGTTTGAAACGGACGCTGCCGGACGATCGCTCGGGCGATCCGCCGCGAAAACCGCTCTTCGCCGTCGTAGTAAAACAGATCGGCAAGTTGGCGTTCGTCCCAATGGTTGACGATATCGGCGGCCGTGAGGGATTGCTGCCGATCCATGCGCATATCTAACGGGGCGCAGTGACGAAAGCTAAATCCCCGTTCGGGGGTATCGAGCTGACCCGAACTCACCCCGAGATCGGCGAGAATGCCATCGAATCCTTCAGTGGGGACGGGAAAATCGGCAAAATTACCGTGCCAAAATTCTATCCGATCGCTGTATTCAGCTAAATTTGCCTTGGCTACAGCCAGTGCCGCTTCATCTCGATCGACGGCCGTCACCCGCACCCCCTCGGCAGCCTCCAAAATTGCTCGAGTATGTCCCCCGGCCCCCACGGTGGCATCGAGGTAACGACCGCCCGGACGAACGGCTAAAGCGGCGATCGATTCGGATAAGAGAACGGGGACGTGAGAGAATCCACCCGTCTGGTGTGGATTTGAGTTCGAGGTCTGCGATCGAGTCAACCTAATCTCCTTATAATGAGATGAATGAAATAAAAGTAAACATTCGCGAGCCGGGGTTCGATCGCGCGATCGACCTTATACAATCTATCGGTTGTTGGTGATTTTTCGCTACTGGCGACCGAGGGCTATTGTCGCGCGTCACGGCTCTCCCATCCACGACTACCACCATATACCCATGCCCAAGATAGAAACCAGAACCGAGCCGATGGTGCTGAATATGGGGCCGCACCACCCCTCCATGCACGGCGTTTTGCGCTTGATCGTCACCCTCGATGGGGAAGACGTGATCGATTGCGAACCCGTCATCGGCTATCTGCACCGAGGCATGGAAAAGATTGCCGAAAATCGCACGAACGTCATGTTCGTTCCCTACGTCAGTCGCTGGGACTATGCGGAGGGAATGTTCAACGAAGCGATTACGGTGAACGCCCCCGAACAGCTAGCGGGGATTGAGGTTCCCAAACGCGCGAGCTACATCCGGGTCATCATGTTGGAGTTGAACCGCATCGCCAACCACCTATTGTGGCTCGGACCCTTTTTGGCGGACGTGGGGGCGCAAACTCCCTTTTTCTATATCTTCCGCGAGCGGGAAATGATTTACGACCTGTGGGAAGCGGCAACGGGTCAGCGGTTGATTAACAACAACTATTTCCGCATTGGCGGCGTAGCCGCAGATTTGACCTACGGCTGGGTTGATAAGTGCCGCGATTTTTGCGATTACTTCGATCCCAAGGTGGACGAGTACGAAAAGCTGATTACCAACAACCCAATTTTCCGCCGTCGGGTGGAAGGAATCGGCTATATCAGTCGGCAAGAAGCGATTAACTGGGGACTCTCGGGACCGATGCTGCGGGCTTCGGGGGTGAAGTGGGATCTGCGTGCGGTCGATAATTACGAGTGCTACGACGACTTCGATTGGGACGTGCAGTGGGCAACCGAAGGCGACTGCATGGCGCGGTACGTGGTCCGGATTCGAGAGATGCGCGAGTCGATCAAAATTATCCGTCAAGCCCTTGATGGATTACCCGGAGGTCCGTACGAAAATTTGGAAGCCAAACGCATTGCCGAAGGTCCCAAATCGAAGTGGAACGATTTTGAATATCAGTTTTTGGGCAAGCGCATTCCTCCCACGTTTAAGATTCCCGAAGGAGAACATTACGTGCGCGTGGAATCGGGTAAAGGTGAGTTGGGCATTTACATCATTGGCAACAATAATGTCTTCCCTTGGCGCTGGAAAATTCGCGCGGCTGACTTCAATAACTTGCAGGTATTGCCCCATATCTTGAAGGGCGCAAAGGTTGCCGATATCGTGGCCATTCTCGGTAGTATCGATGTGATTATGGGATCGGTCGATCGATAAACCTAAATTGGGCAGACCGATCGGTAAATTCGATCGATATCTTGGGCAACCTTCTCGCAGAATTGGTATCGATCGAATTAAATCAAAAGCTGAGATTTAGATATTAAGTTATCTGAGAACTCAGCTTTTTTTTTCGGATTGTTTGACGCACTTGCCAAGAATTAGAACTTTACTAGATTGAGAGACGAACGATCCTTTTTCGAGGAACGGTAACGGTTCGCGATGCCAGGAGTGTTAATTCTCGCTGCAACTCCTGGCTCGAGTCATCGTCAAACTCGCTGTTAGCGATCGCATTACTTCATCCAATACGAAAGTGTTAGTCTTATTGACAAAAAGTAAGATTTATGATTATCAATTTTCTTGAATGATGTAAAGATAATTTTTTTTTCTTTACCAAAAATTTAAAAAACTGGGACGCAATTGCCGATCGAGCAACAGTTTTTAAAGATTGTGTAAAGTGAAGTAGCAAAATTGCCAAAATGGCAGAGGGACTCCGAAAATTCACTTAGCCTAGCATCTAGGTGAGGCGAAATTTCCTGCTTCTCATACTTCAAAAATGTCAGAGAAGTGCGAAATGGTTCTGTATTAATACAGAAAAGAAAAGACCGATCGATGTTCCCGAGCCGATCGCGCAACTATCCCGAACTCGATCGAATATCTCAAATGAAGCCTTGCCAGAGATCCCGACCGGAAGGTTCCAAGATGAAACCCAAATTTCGCTCCCTTGGCTCCAAACACATCCCAGAGAGTCCGTTATCCAAACATCCCATCGTGCGGGAACTCAATTCATCTGAAGCATCCCGCACTCAAGATGGAATTACAGATCTAGGCGATCGCTCCACAGCTATCTATGGCGGTTTGCCATCTGTGGCGAGCGTTTTACCCAAGTTTCCCAACTCAACCCCCGACTCATTAGAAAAACCCTCCTCCGAAAAAAATAACGAGAAAACCAAAACGAGCGATCGCCCTGCCCACTGGTCTGGTTCGGTGCAACATTTGCTCGAACAACCCACGGCGGCATTTCCCCACCAGATAATGGTTGGCGGTTTGCTCTTTTTTGCCGTATGTGGCACTTGGGCTTGGCATGGCGAAATTAACGAAGTCGGCAAAGCCCGAGGCGAGCTAGTCCATCAAGGCAACGTTCACAAAATTCATCCTGTCGAGATGGGAAAAGTTGCCTATCTTGGGGTTAGTGAAGGGGATACCGTCACAGCAGGTCAACCGATTGCCGAACTCGATACCCAACTGGCGCAAGCCGAAGTCGAACGCCTGTCCGGGCAGTTGTCTGCTTACGAAATCGAGTTGATGCAAACTCAAGGCTCGATCGATCGACTGCGCTTGGAGGCTCAAACGCGAGCGGCAATTTCGAGTGCCAACCTTCAAGCTCAAGAAGCTTCGATCGCTCAAGCCGAAACCAATGCAGCCATCACCGAGCAAACCATCGAAGGATTGCAAACCGAAATCAGGGCGATGGAAACTCGAAAAGATCGGGTCGATCCCCTGCCTCAAAAAGCCGGAGAACTGCACGAGCAACTCCAAGCCCAAATCCAAGCCAATCAAGATCGTCTCGATCGCCTCGAACCGCTTGTCGAACGAGGGGCGCTCTCTCGGGAGCGATTGTATCAAGCGCAAGAAGATCTGCTTAACAGCCAAAATGCTCTGTTGCGATCGCAACTCAATGATGAAGTCGTCGCCTCCGAACGAGTATTCGATATCGAGCAAAACTTGCGCGATCGTCAGTTCAACATCCAAGAAAACCAAGGTCGGCTCGAGCAATCTGCCGCCGAAGCCGATCGCCTCTATGCCGAACTCGCACAAAAGAAAGCTGAAGGCGAACGAACTCAACTCGAAATCCAGCAGCAGATCCACCAACTCGAAATCCAACTCACGCAGCTCGATGCCAAAATTGCCGAAACGAGTAATTTACTCGCCAGCGCCGAAGCGAAGTTAGAACGGCGATTTCTCCACGCGCCGGTGGATGGGGTGATTCTCGCACTCCATCTCAACCACAGTGGCGAAGTCGTGCAACCCGGACAGACGATCGCCGAAATCGCTCCGGAGGAAGCACCGCTGGTACTCTCGGCCCAACTTCCCGAGCGAGAAGCCGGTTTTATTGAAGTGGGACTGCCCGCGCAAATCAAGTTCGATGCTTATCCTTTTCAAGAGTACGGTTTAGTCGAAGGAACGGTTGTGTCGATCGCGCCGGATTCCGAATCGACTCAAGAAATGGGAGAAGTCTTTGAAGTTGAAATTGAATTAGAGCGTAACTACGTCCTCGAAGATGGAGAAACGGTCTACTTCAAGTCCGGACAAACAGCCAATGCAGAAATTATCATCCGCCGTCGTCGAATATTGGATCTCTTGCTCGATCCCATTCGACAGTTACAAGAAGGTGGCATTAATTTTTAAGTTGCTTTTAAATGGCGACCAACTAGGCGAGATAGTACACTCCGACGAACTCATCGTAATAGTTTAAAACCCAATTTTTAAGCTGTTTTAAAATCATCCAAGTTAGCTAATCCCAAATTTTGTCAATTTATAAAAGAGATTGAGTGGGCGTAACTATGACTTATCAAGGTTCCTTTGACAGCGATCGCATCTCCAAAATTATGACTCGCGAGCAATACGACCAAGTAGTAGAAGCCATTCTAGCTGGTAAATATTCTTGGGCCTGTCTTCTCATCCTACGTTTTGGTGGGTACAATCCCCTACACTACATGCCCTACCGCACCTTCAACCGATTGATGAAAGAAAATCGCCAAGGTTGCAAACCGAGCGGACATCGGATGGAAAGTCAAGAAGAACAACCCACAAAAGCGAAAACCAAAGCAAAAACTCAATCGAAACCCAGTTCCTTAAAAATTAAAGAACTCGCTCACGTGAGTACTCTCGAGCGTCAGAGTTCTTCGGTTAAAGGTAGCGGCTACTATACCTCATTCTATTGAGCGATATTCAGCCAACATTTCGCAAGCATTCAGCGAACGGCCCTCAGCCATAAGTGAGTGTTAAGTGATAACATCTAAAACCTGAAAGAATTCTCGTTCCATAGACTCCCAATTGGGCGCTCGAGTGAGAACTTCGATTCAAGCAATGCTGAATACATTTTCTGGCGATCGCTGACTCCCGATTGCTAAGTGCTGGATGCTTACAACATTTCTGGTTTTGAAATATCTTGTTTGCAGACATTTTGTACGCATTCAGCGATACTCCGAAGGAGTCGCTTCGCGAACGGCTTTTTCGCTTTACCTTGAGATTGAATTCCCAAATTCTCCCCTGGATGGAGGCTTTGGGATTTTTTATGCAATCTTAAGAAAGAATTTACTTTTATTTGTGCTGAAAGGTCTTTGAAAATGATAGTCTAATTGCTATATATCATCATTAAATGTCTATCTTTAAATTGATTTTCAGACCAATTCATCAAAATACATTTTTCTCAATCGCCGTTCGCAACATCTTTCATAACAGTTTCATCATAGCTTTCGATACACTTCAGCAATATTTCGAGCATTTTTAAGACAGGCAAAAAAAGTCCTGAAATTTTGACCGAGAATTGTCCGACTTCTGGCTTATGGAAATGAGGGCGATCGCCCAAACTCGAAAATTCATTCAATAATTCATTCAAAAATCCATTTAAAAATCCCGAAAAACTTGCCGATGAATGATTCCCTCAAAACATTGGGCGTTCCTCCCAATGCCTGGATGGTCAACGATCGAATTGCCGATCTGACTCGATCTCCTCTTGAAGTTCGACCGATTTCCTTAAAAACAGAGACCAAAATCCTCAACCTCGACTTAGCCAAGACGGCCATTCTCGTCATCGATATGCAAAATGACTTTTGCCATCGAGATGGTTGGTTATCCCATATCGGAGTCGATGTCACCCCTGCTCGCGACCCGATCGATCCCCTGAACAAACTGTTACCTCAATTGCGAAAAGTAGGCGTTCCGATTATTTGGGTCAATTGGGGAAATCGACCGGACTTACTCAATATCAGTGCCGGGTTGCGTCACGTTTACAATCCCACGGGATCGGGGGTGGGTTTAACCGATCCGCTGCCCAAAAATGGCGCACCTGTTTTAACGGTGGGGAGTTGGGCGGCAGCAGTCGTAGACGAACTCGAAATCGCCCCGGAAGATATTCGCGTGGAGAAGTATCGCATGAGCGGATTTTGGGATACTCCCCTCGATAGTATGTTGCGAAACCTGGGAAAAACCACCTTACTTTTTGCGGGAGTGAATGCCGATCAATGCGTGATGGCAACGCTGCAAGATGCGAATTTTTTGGGCTACGATTGTATTTTTGTTAAAGACTGTTCGGCAACAACTTCTCCCGATTACTGTTGGTTGGCAACGGTGTATAACATTAATCAGTGTTTTGGGTTTGTGACCAATACCGATCGACTTTTAGCCGGACTCGAAACGAAAACTCAATCCTCAAGTCAATCCGAAGATTTCTCAGGAGAAAAGGGCCGATGATGGAATGTTGTACGATCGCCATCGCAAAATCTTCTCAGGACTATCAAGCGTTTCGGATTAGCCCCCAGGATACGAATCGATTGGCGATCGTTTTCGATCCCCAATCGGCAAATATGTCCCTAGCCGTTTGCGTCGAAATTTTTGATGTGGGCGGGAAAACGCCTCCCAATCGCCATCAACTCGCCGTGGAAATGTTTTTCGTCCTCAAAGGATCGGGGGTTGCCCATTGCGATGGTAAAGTGGTGCGCTTCCAAGCCGGAGATAGTTTGTTAATTCCGCCGACGGGAACCCACGAAATTTGGAATACCGGCAAAGAGCGATTGTATCTGTTGTGTATGATGGTTCCCAACGAAGACTTTATCGAGTTAATCCGCAGTGGCATCCCTGTCGAACTCGACGACGAAGATCGGCGCGTGTTGGGGCGATCGGATACTCTGGTGGCTTGCTAGTCCAAGCTTGCTAGTCTAACTGAATTTGCCAAATCGAGATCGAACCGTCAGTTTCTCCAGTTATGAGGGTTTTGCCATCGGCACTCCAAGCAATGGCGCTGACATTGGCGATCGGTTCTTCGTGGAGAAGATTGCCCGTATCGGTTGCCCAGAATTGAATTCGATCGCTATCTGAACGACTGACCGCAGCGATCGCCCCATCGGCACTCAATGCCGCTGCCACAACCGAGTCAGACGCTTCCGGTTCGAGAGTGCGTCGCAGTCCGCCTGTCGATAGATCCCAGATCCGAATTCCCCGCCCCACCGTCGCCAGGGTTTTCCCATCTCTACTCCAAGCGACGATCCGATCGCCCGTCTCTCGGGGGAAAGGAATAATTTCTCGAGAAGCGGCATTCCAAAGGGCTAGCTTGCCATTAAGCGGTCCCCCCAGCCAAATCTCATCGGGAGATCGGGCGATCGCCACCTGAACTTCATCCAACCCCACGGCTTTGACCTCCTCGAGAGTTCCTCCCGGCAGCCGCCACAGATCCACCGCCCCGAGAGTACCGCCGATCAGGGTTTGGCTATCGATTCCAAACGTCAGCGCCCCGATACGATTGCCCTCGATCGATCGAACCTCCGTCCCAGCATCAAGGGGGCCGATTTTCACCGTACCATCCGGGCTACTGCTCGCCCACGTTTGACTATCTGGAGCGATCGCCACCGCCTCCACTGGCGCGCCGTGGACTTGCAGCCGCTGTACCGATACCAGCGGGGAGTCATTTGAGACCGATGCTGAGGCCGTTTCCGAGGTGGTTTCTGAGGAGATGCTGGCAACGGCACTCGATCGACCGCCATTGTCACCAGAGATGTAAGCCCTGGCATCGGACCTGGTTGACGACGATCGCCCCGACCAATATACCACCCCCGCAGCCGTCATTAACAGCACGACGCACCCCGCAAAGATATCGTTTTTACACTGTGCCATCTGCTGCCAAAATCCGCCGATATTCGTACCCGGAACGCTGTGATAGGCAGAAACGAAGCGAGTCGGCGGGATGGGGATCGCGCTGGGTATGGTACTCGGTATGGTGCTCGGTGTCACCGATCGCACGGGTACGAGTTCGGGGCGCACCGGCTTGCGTCGGCGAGGTGCGGGGGGTTGGCGGCGGGATTGCTGCAAATTCGCCCGCGACGGGAAGGGATCGCGTCCGCCCAACTGACGAGTGCGATCGCACCAAGGGCAGCGGCTCAAATGCTTGCCGTAACGATGGTGGGAATTGACCGAACAGGTGACGAGTTCCCGTTGGGCCGCATCGAGGGCTTCAACCCAGGCGAGCGGATCGGGACGCGCGCCGGGATAGCGATGTCCGTTCTCGAAACAGCGGACGAACAAGTGCCGTAACTTCGGATGCAGTACTTCAAATGCCGGGGCGACGGGGGTGGGACGGTAGGGAACCCGTCGTTCGCCGTAGGGAAAATGTCCCGCTGCAATTCGCGCTTCGATCGCCGGGGGATCGCCGCTGCCGGTATAAACCCCCGCAAACGGGTGAGTGCCTTCCATCAACAATTGAAAAATCAGCACCGCCAAGCCAAAGCGATCCTGTTCCGGGGTCCGGTGGAGGTTGCGAAACACCTTCCCCTGCAATTCGGGGGGCGTAAATTCCGGCTTGCCGACGGGACAGTGATAGATGGCATTCGAGCGGCGATCGCGCACTTGGAAAGAGTCCGTATCCACCAGCGTCACCAGAGCCGTTTTGCTCGCCAAAATATTCGACTCGTTCACGTCCCCGATAACGTAACCGCAGCCGTGCAAGCGACTCACGGCCACTGCCAGATTTTGAGCGGTGCGGTGCAAGTACAGGTAGTTGAAGAAAGGACAGCGATCGCGCCGAGTTTTGGGATTGTAAAAATCGTGAACCGCCCGCACGCCATCGACGCGAGGCATCAAAAACCCCACCGTCCGTCCCCCCCGCACCAATAAGTCTACCGGCCAGGCGATCGACACCCGATTTTCCACGGCATCGGGATCTTCGGGGGGGTTGGCCAGCATGGCAGCCAACTTGTTCGCAGCGGCTGGAGTCGGCTTGTGATAGACTTTGGCCACCAGCGTCGCATCGCCCTCAACGGCGTAAATTTTGCCCTCGCCGCCGCCTCCCAACTCGGTGTTGAGCGCGAGGGTTCGTCCGTTCGATTGCCGTTTCACCTGCATTGCCGTTTCGGGAATTGAAGATGTAGACCGTCTCGGGGTTCGCAATCGTCGTCAGTGGCGGCGATCGACCCAGTACTGGAGTTCGTTTGAAATTCAGGGTTGCAAAGCGATCGCATTTTGCCTGGGGCCAGAGCTAGAAGCTCCTTGACTCTATCCTTCAAAACTATTGTGACATCCGTATTAGAAATCGTAGAAATCTTTGCTAGAAATCATCGCACTCCCTCAAGGGCAGAAAATTCATTCTCGTCGAGTCGATCGATGAAATCACCATCGTATCGTCGCCACTTCAGGATTTGGAAAACGTTATAGCGCTTCGTCATCAGTTTATTTGCACGACTAAAGAAATAAGTCTTATCCATTCCCATTCTCTGTTCCCAGTTCCCCATTCCCCGTTTTCCATCTCCGCGTCACCGCGTCCCCCCGTCACCGCGTCAATCTTCCTCCCGTTCCCCATTCCCCGTTTTCCATCTCCGCGTCACCGCGTCCCCCCGTCACCGCGTCAATCTTCCTCCCGTTCCCCATTCCCCGTTCCCCGTTCCCTGCCCGAGCCATTGAAGGTTGCCAGTACCAGGGTCAAATCGTCATCCGCTCGCTGAGTGACGCGATCGGAGGTTAAAAAGTTCTCGAGTTCCTCTTTAGCGCGATCGTCCGATAGATTGTCCTGGGCGACAAACCGGAACAGGGGGGCAAAAAACGGTGCGTGAGGCGTTCCGGCAGGCATATCCAAGGCCAGAAGCTGCAAACCATCCGAAAACATGGCAATTTGCATCGGGGTTCCCTGCCACAGGTGAAACTGAGCCGAGGCGCGGGCGTTTGGAGAAATGAGAAACGTCGTTTCGTTAATGTACTCCCCGCTTTTCGGTATCGTCAGAGGAAGAATTTGGTTCTCGACATCGCAAACCACAGCCGCCCCATCCCCAACCTGAGCGGCCGCTACCCAGTCCGGTGTCGCGACGATCGCAATCAAGGTACTCGCAAGTTCGCGCACCGCCACATGCCGCTCTTCGGCTGCCGCTTCGACTGCTTGCCGTGCCGATTCGAGAGCATCCGCCAAGAGCAAGCGAATGGGAGAATTCGACCCTGCCGAGTCGGGCGGATCGGACTTGACGACCCCAGTTAGGATATCGACCGGATTTGACTCTGGGAGTTCTGTTTTGCCCAGCGGTGGCAGAGAGATTCGCTCCTTTTTTAACTCATTTCCCGACTCACCGTCTGACCCCTCTTTTTGCCCATCTTGTGACTCTGAGGGAATGTCATCCGCTCGATCTATCTCTGCGGTGTCTTCCGATCTGTTTTCCGAGGAAGCGGTTAGACTCTCTGTCGAAACCGCATCTTCAGGCATCCCGTCTGGCGAGAAATCCGCCATCGCAGATAATTCGATGGGAATCTCGCGAAAATCAACCGCACGGAGTCGTTCTACCGCAGTCCGCACCGCAATTTGCGCTCCCACCTCTCCTAGGGATGCCGAACCCGCACCGTCGGCAACCGCCGCAATCAGTACGCCATCGTGGCGGCAATGCCAGAAATGGTCGTCTTGACAGGGTTGCGATCGCTTCTGGTGGCTCGTTCCGCACACCGATGCCCCGACTACCCGCCACGTCGATGGGGACGCGGGGGGTTGGGTATCGATCGCGGATTGTTGACACTCATCCTTCATAAGCCATCTTCTATCTTGCAAACAATAATCCCAGTTTGGGAATGGGGAATGGGGAACGGGGAACGGGAGGAAGATTGACGCGGTGACGGGGGAGCTGGGGATGCGGGGACGCGGGGACGCGGAGAGAAGAGAAACAAGAGGACAAGGGAGAATATAGTTGTATCTCGCATTCATTCTCCCTCACCTTCCTCACCTGCCTCACCTCCCCCAGCCTCCCCAGCTCCCCCAGCTTCGATCTACACCTCACCCCATCCCGGTGGCGGCAGGGGCACTTGCTCGTCGGGTTTGGAGTTGGAGACGCGCTGCATACTTGCCGAGAGCCAGATAAACATTTCTCGAAAGTCCAACCCTTTCAGTTTGAGGGGAGCGCGCACGGTAATTTCGCTCAAACGTTTCATATTGGCGTTTTCCACCCCAACGGAAAAGAAAGCCACTCGTTTGTTAGCTTCGTCGTCTCGGATGCGATCGATACCCTGTTCGATCGCTTTATCCGACTCCCCTTGGGGTTCTCCGTCGGTAATTAGAAACACCCACGGACGGTAGTACGTCACGCCGTTGTTGCGATAGAGAGATTTGCGATCGGCAATCAGATCGAGGGCTTGATTGATACCCGTTCCCATACTCGTCAGTCCTTGAGCGGTAAGAATCGGGGCTTCAAAGCGATCGGCCGTAATAAAATCTTGAATCACCTGCACGCGGCTGTCAAAGGAAACGATCGCCACTTCCACCCGCTTGCGAGCGAGATCGTCTTTATTGAGTTCGTCCCGGAAGGTTTCGAGTCCGGCATTGAGTGCGTCGATGGGTTTTCCCGCCATCGAGCCGGAGGTATCCAGCAGCAGAACGCAGGGACAGCGGGGTTCTGGGTTTTCGGCAAATTCGACGGCTTCCTCAAGTCTCAAGGGTTCGGACATGATTTTTGAATAACAAGTTTTAAGTGGCGAGATGACGGTCTCCGGCAAACCCGAAAACAGCATTTTCAACCACCTATGTTACCGTTTCCTTATGTGTTTTGGCGTGGTGGTTGGGATTCGGTTGAGGATGGGAAGCTTTGGGAGGCTTCGGGGGCTGGGGAGGCTTCGGGGGCTTGGGAGGCTTGGGAGGCTTGAGGAGCAAAACATTCTCCCATTTCTCCCATTTCTCCCATTTCTCCCGTTTCTCCCATTTCTCCCGTTTCCCCCCCTTGTCTTCCCCTCTCACGGCGATCGATGATTCACATTAGATCTGGTTAATGATTTACGCGATTGGAATTGGCTTGAATGGTGCTTCCGGGCTAACAAATCCCGCGCGTCAACTCGTACTCGATGCCACATTGCTCGTCGGGAGCGATCGCCATTTAAGTTACTTCCGGGACTATCAAGGAGAAAGACTAGTTTTAAAGGATTTCAAACGGGCGATCGACCAAATCCAACAGAGATCGACGGGCGATCGCATCGCGATCCTTGTCTCTGGCGATCCGCTCTTTTTTGGCTTCGGTCGCTTGCTGCTGGCGGAATTTCCGGCGGAACAAATCGAATTTCATCCCCACCTCAGTTCCGTGCAACTCGCCTTCAATCGGATTAAAATTCCCTGGCAAGATGCCCGTTTAATTAGCGCTCACGGTCGATCGCTCGATGAGTTGATTCGGGCGTTGCAACAAGGGGTTGACAAAATTGCCGTTCTCACCGATTTTCAGAATACACCAACGGCGATCGCCCGCCTGCTCGAATCTCTGGATTTACCCAGCCGCTACGACCTTTGGGTGTGCGAGAATTTGGAAGGAGCCGAGGAACGAGTCGAACGGTACGACCCCGAAGCGCTGGCTGCGTCTGAATCCGCAACCTTTGCCCCCCTGAACGTCGCCATCTTGGTGCGCCGAACCGAAAGCGCATCCTTAGATTTAGCCACCTTACCCAAAATCGGACTGAGCGATCGCAGTTTCTTGAGTTTCGACGATCGCCCCGGTTTAATGACCAAGCGAGAAGTGCGGTTGCTGGTGTTGGGAGAACTCGCCCTGCAATCGGGACAAACTATCTGGGATATCGGCGCGGGAACCGGTTCTGTCTCCATCGAAATTGCCCGTTTGTGCCCCGACGCACGAATTTTCGCCCTAGAAACAACGGCGATGGGGGTTTCCTTAATCGAGCGCAACGCGCGCCGCTTTCAGGTCGAGAATATCACCATCTGCCATCGAAAAGCCCCGGAGGGTTTAGAGTCACTTCCCGCACCCGATCGCGTTTTTATTGGGGGAAGTGGTGGAAATCTCCCGGAAATTCTGGAAGTTTGCGGCGATCGCCTCAGCCATAATGGAAAAATCGTGCTGGCACTGGCTACCCTCGAACACCTACAAATTTGTCTCAATTGGGTGCAAACTCGCGGCTGGAAATCCCAACTGCTGCAAGTGCAACTATCTCGTTCCGTAGCGGTGAGTTCTCTGACTCGTTTTGCCCCGCTTAACCCCGTGACGATCGTTGGTGCGAGTCGAGAATCGCGATCGCGTGCCTGACAATGGGTCGGCAAAATGGGTCGGCGAATCATCTGAATCGAGCGATCGCATCAAAATTGATGCTTTTCCGGATAGCTCGATGGGAATCGGTAATAATTATGAAGAGAATAAAGGGCTAGCAAGTCGGTTGGGCCAAACCGGGAGTGTTCAGAATAATCGATCGATTGCGTTGTCAGTCTGATGCGAGACGATCGCACAAAGTCGTTAATCCCAACAGTATCCAAAATTACCAATGCTCGATCTCAATATCGCCTGGATTATCGTAAGTGCGGGTTTGGTCTTCCTCATGCAACCCGGATTTATGTGCCTGGAGTGCGGGCTGACCCGATCGAAAAATAGCATCAACGTTGCCGTTAAAAATCTCGCCGATTTTGCCATTTCCGTCATCCTCTTTTGGGCGTTCGGGTACGCTCTGATGTTCGGCGCATCGCGCCTGGGGTGGATCGGTTCGTCGCGCTTCTTCCTCGAACTGACGACTCAGCCCGAAAGTGCAGCATTTTTCATTTTCCAGGTGATGTTTTGCGGCACGGCCACCACGATCGTCTCTGGAGCTGTTGCCGAACGCTTGCGATTTATCGCCTATCTAGTCATCGTCGTCCTCATTTCCGGACTCATTTATCCGGTTTTCGGACATTGGGTTTGGGGGGGAGCCGAGACGGGAGACACTTTTGGCTGGTTGGCACAGCTCGGCTTTATCGATTTTGCCGGTTCGACGGTGGTACACGGCATCGGTGGCTGGGTTGCTTTGGGCGCGTTACTCGTCATTGGACCTCGCAAAGGTCGGTTTACCGCAGACGGGCGATCGCAAAAAATTCGCGGTTCCAACTTACCCCTATCCGTACTCGGGGCGATGTTACTGTGGTTTGGCTGGTTGGGGTTCAACGGCGGCAGTACCCTGGCTTTCGACGATCGCGTCCCCGGCATCATCGCCAATACGGTCATCGCCGGAGCCACGGGAATGCTAGCGGCAACGGCTCTCGGCTGGCAGCGGCGCAAAGTTCCAGAAGTAGAGCTGGCTATCAACGGTTCGATCGCCGGACTGGTGGCGATTACTGCGGGATGTCACGCCGTCACCACCCCACTTGCGGCGATTATTGGGGCGACGGGGGGGGCGGTGATGATGCTCGGTCTCTATTGGATGGAGCGCTTGGGGATTGACGACGGCGTGGATGCCGTTGCCGTTCATGGGATTGCTGGTGCGTGGGGAACCCTATGCGTGGCTCTGTTCGGTAATGCGGAGCTGCTGGGAACGGGATTGAGTCGCTACGCCCAGCTTGGAGTACAGTTGGCCGGGGTGGGCGCTGGCATTGCGTGGGCGTTCGGTCTGAGCTATGGGGTCCTGTTTCTGATAAATCGCGTCTTTTGCCTGCGGGTTTCCCCAGAAGAAGAAGATTTAGGACTCAACGTTTCCGAACACCAAGCCAAAACCGAAGTCTACGACGTGTTCGAGGTGATGGACGAGCAGGCGAAAACCCAAAACTTTAGCTTGCGCGCTCCCGAAGAACCCTTTACCGAAGCCGGGAAAATCGCTTATCGCTACAACCAAGTGATGAATTCCCTCGAAACCAAAGCTCAGGAACTGAGCGAGGTGAATGAAGAACTCGAGCAAACCATTGACAATCGCAACGCCGAAATTCTCGAGCGCAAGCGAGCTGAAGAAGAAGCGCGACTCTTGCTCGATATCAGTCAGGTGGTGAGTTCCGCCCCCAGTTTCGAGCTGGCTCTGGAGCTGGCGCTGCGTCGGGTTTGTCAAACCACAGGCTGGTCTTACGGCGAAATCTGGGTTCCATCTGCGGATAAATCGGCCGTTGAATGCAGCCCCATTTGGTTTTTCGACGATGCGGGCAAAAGTCCTGCGGAGATTGCCGCTCTCCAAGCTTTTCGCCAACATACTTCTCACACCACCTTCCACGAGCGACAGGGGTTGCCGGGACGGGTGTGGAAGTCCAAGCAAGTTGAGTGGATTCCCAATTTCGAGTTGGAGTCGGCCGAGGCGTTCGTGCGATCGGAACTCGCTCGCCAATGCGGTCTCAATGGCGCTTTGGGCGTGCCGATTATCGGTCCGATGACGGCACGTTCGATCGATGAGGGGGATCTCAACGAAGTCCTCGCCGTGTTGGTTTTCCTGATTCCCGCATCTCACTCTCGGGAGGGGGACGATCGCCTCGTTCAGCTTATTTCTGCGGTTGCCTCCCAATTGGGAACCGTCGTCCAGCAGAAAAAAGCCGAAAAAGCCCTGCGGCAAAAAAACGAAGAACTCGCCCAGACCTTGCAGCAGTTACAAGCCACCCAGCAGCAACTGGTGGATTCGGAAAAACTGGCGGTTCTCGGACAGCTAATTGCGGGTATCGCCCACGAAATCAATACTCCCCTCGGTGCGATTCGCGCGTCGGTTCAGTACATCCAAAACTTTCTCGAAGGTCATCTGTCTGCCCTGCCGACGTTTTTCCAAGAACTTTCCCCCGTCCGCCAGGAGCAATTTTTGGGTTTGTTGGCGCGATCGCGAAAACAGGTGTTAACGTTCTCGAGTCGAGAACGCCGCAAACTCAGGCGATCGCTGGTCGCCCATCTGAACGATCGAAATATCGCCAATGCCGATTCCACTGCCGATTTATTGATGGATTTGGGGGCGTACGAGGATCTCGATCCGTTCTTACCCCTGCTCGAGGATGCCGATTGCGAGGAGGTGCTGAAAATGGTCTATCAATTTGCCAGCTTGCAAGACAGCACGCAAAATATCATCACCGCATCCGATCGAGCCGCTAAAGTGGTCTTTGCCCTCAAAACTTACGCTCGCTACGATAACAGCGGTGAAACCATGCCCGTGAATACGATCGACGGGATCGAAACGATTTTGACGCTCTATCAAAATCAGCTCAAGCAAGGGGTGGAGGTGATTCGCAACTATCCCAAACAGTTATCGATCGTTCAAGGCTATCCCGACGAACTCAACCAAGTTTGGACGAATTTGATTCATAACGCGCTACAAGCGATGGGAAATCGCGGCACGCTGACGATCGGCATTTCAGAGGATACAGATGCAATTCACGTGCGCATCACCGATAGCGGTTCGGGTATTCCCGAGGAGATTCAAGCCAAAATCTTTCAGCCCTTTTTTACGACGAAACCCCCCGGAGAAGGAAGTGGTTTGGGTCTTGATATCGTGAAAAAGATTATCGACAAACATCAGGGTTCGATCGAGGTGCAATCTATTCCAGGTCAGACGGAGTTTTCGATTTCCCTCTCCAAGCATCTAACGGAAGACCCAAAAGCACTTTAACCGGTGCTGCTTCCTGACAAACTCAAGATGATTTAACCAAAGCATAATCGATCGGATTTAAAATTTGCGATCGTGTTTTAACCGTTAGCTGACCTGAACTTGAAGCTCGCATTCTAAACTAAAGGAAAATCGATGTTTTTTTGAGGCGATCGAGTACGTTGAAGTTGAAAAAATTGCAAACGATGGAGCGACTCCCATGGGAAAACCGGTCATTCTCTGCGTAGACGACGAAATCACGATTTTACAAAGCTTGAAACGACAACTGTACCAAGCTTTTGAAAATAATTACTTATATGAAATGGCTGAAAGTGCCGATGAAGCACTCGAAGTCATCGAAGACTTACTCGAAGAAGAAACCGATATCATCGTCATTGTTTCCGACTGGTTAATGCCCGGTATGAAAGGAGATGAATTCTTGATTGAAGTTCACAAAAATTTCCCTAAAATTGTCAAGATTTTATTGACCGGACAAGCCGAGCAAGAGGCGATCGAACAAGTGAAAATTAAAGCAAATCTCCATCAATATCTTTCTAAACCCTGGGACGATCGGGAATTAATTGATTGCATTAAGTCGGGAATCGCAAAACTATAGCCATATTCCTGTCGTTTGTTTGATTTTCATATTTCACGAGATTTAAGTACTTCTGTTTCACGCCTAGACTCAACAAAATACCTTCAATAACTTAGGACGATACGATGAACAAACCTGTGATTATTTGTATCGATGACGAGCTTACCGTATTATCGAGTTTGAAGCGAGGATTAAAAGTAGAGCTAGGAGACGATTATCACGTTGAAACAGCTTTAGGCGGCATTGATGCTCTCGAACTGATTGAAGATTTAATCGAAGAAGGTAGTCAAATTGTTTTAGTCATCTCCGACTATATCATGCCAGATATTAAAGGAGATGAAGTTCTTAAAAGAATTCACGATATTTCACCCAAAACACTCAAAATTATGTTGACCGGACAGGCAACCTTAGATGGGGTGACTAATGCCATTAATTCAGCACAGCTTTATCGCTATATTGCTAAACCTTGGCACAACGCAGATTTAAATTTAACCGTTCGAGAAGCATTAAAAAGTTATCTCCAAGAGGAAGTACTCGAAGCCCAAAACACTCGCTTATTACAAATGAATCGAGAGCTAGAACAGCTCAATCAGGCTTTCTTACGATTCGTTCCCCGTCAGTTCCTCCAATTTTTAGAAAAATCGAGCATTGTAGACGTTCAATTGGGAGACCAAGTTGAAAAAGAAATGTCCGTCCTCTTTTCAGATATTCGGGCTTTCACGAGTTTATCCGAAAAAATGACTCCCGAAGATAATTTCAAGTTTATTAATGCCTATTTATCCCGCATGGAACCGGCAATTCTCAAAAATCGCGGGTTTATCGATAAATATATCGGCGATGCAATAATGGCACTATTCGGCAGTTCGATGGATGCGGACGATGCCCTCCAAGCCGGAATTACGATGCTCAGAACCCTGGCTGAATATAACCTCACTCGATCGAGTCCCGAACGTCCGCCGCTCAAAATTGGCATTGGTATCAATACCGGTTCGTTAATGCTCGGAACGGTGGGGGGAAGCGCTCAAATGACGGGGACGGTGATTAGCGATGCCGTTAATTTAGCCTCTCGTTTAGAAACATTAACCAAAGAGTATGGCGTTTCGTTATTAATTTCTCAAGAAGCCTTTTTCCATCTCAAAGATTCCAATGAATATGCGATGCGGATTATCGATCGAGTTCGGGTCAAAGGGAAATCCGATTTAGTATCCGTTTTTGAGGTTTTTGAAGCCGACTCCGAGCTTGTTCGAGAGCGAAAACTGGCCACCAAAACGCTATTCGAGCGATCGATCGTTTTCTATCATATGGGAAAGCTCGAAGCAGCAACTCAGGGTTTTTCATCCTGTTGTTACCAAAATCCGGGAGATGCCGTCGCTCGCATCTATCTCAAGCGCTGCCGTCTGAAGTCTACACCTCACTTGGAAAGTGCGAGTTCGCGTTAGGGGAGATGGGGAAGGTGAGGGAGATGAGGGAGGTGAGGGAGATGGGGAAGCTGGGGGAGAATGAACGCAAGATACACAACATACAAAATTCTTTTCTGTCTTCCTTATCCCCATTCCCCATTCCCCATTCCCCATTTTGCATTTTTAATTTTTAATTTTTAATTTTCTTTCCCGTTCCCCACCTTCACCCGAAATAGTCTTATTGTGCGCCTGACGTTAACCAATATCGTTGTGCGATGTCACCCATCTAACATACGATCGAAAATGTCCTTCGTTCGAGACGATCGTGGCACGCACCCCAAATCTCTGGTTCGATCGCGGTACTTTGGTTCTCCACCCGCCACCTCGGGGTAAAGCCTGGGTGGACTATGCAACGTGGGACGATCGCATCGAAAAGTTTCGCATTCAGGCTTGTCAGTATCGCCCTCTGGTGGAAGCATTACGGGCGGAGGCAACGGATTTTACCGATAAAGCCAAAGACTTTGCCCCCCTCGAACTCGAGTCGAAGCTGGAGATGGAACCCTACCCCCACCAGCAAGAGGCGCTGGATGCTTGGAAGCAGGGGGGACGCTGCGGGGTGGTGGTGTTGCCGACGGCGGCCGGAAAAACTTATTTAGCGCAGTTGTGCCTGGAACAAACTCCCCGCAGTACCTTGGTAGTGGTGCCGACGCTGGACTTGATGCATCAGTGGTACGCGCACTTGCTGGCGGCTTTTCCCGATGCGGAGGTGGGGTTACTCGGGGGTGGTTCTCACGATCGCACGGCAATTCTGGTGGCGACTTACAATAGTGCGGCGATTAATGCGGAAAATTTGGGCGATCGCTACGGATTGTTGATTTTCGATGAATGCCACCACCTGCCAACCGATTTTAACCGGGCGATCGCCGAATATTCGATCGCCCCCTATCGTTTGGGACTGACGGCAACCCCGGAACGCACCGACGGCAAACATGCGGATTTAGACACCCTCATCGGGCCGCAAGTCTATCGCCGCACCCCCGAGGAGTTGGCAGGAGATGCCCTCGCCGAACACCGCATCGTCCAGATGAAGGTGAAACTTTCCCAGGCAGAACGCGATCGCTACCAGGCACTCATTGCCGATCGCAATGCCTTTCTCAAACAGGCGAATATTCGCTTGGGGAGTACGAACGGTTGGCAAAACTTCATCAAAGCGAGCGCTCGATCTGCGGCGGGACGACGGGCGATGAAAGCCCATCACGAAGCCAAAGCGATCGCCCTGGGAACGGAGGGAAAAATCCGAGTCCTCACGGAATTACTGGCCAAACATTATCCCGAACGCACCCTCATTTTTACCAACGATAACGCCACGGTTTATCGAATTTCTCAAGACTTTTTAATTCCGGCAATTACCTATCAAACTCCTGTTAAAGAACGCCACGAAATTCTCACCCGATTTAAAAGCGGCGAGTACAAAACTCTCGCAGCTTCCCACGTTTTGAATGAAGGGGTGGACGTACCCGATGCGCGAGTGGCAATTTTGCTCTCCGGCAGCGGTTCTAAGCGGGAATACATTCAGCGGTTGGGACGAGTTTTGCGTAAAGGAAGCGATCGGCATAAACTGGCAATTTTATACGAAGTGGTGACGGAAGATACCGTGGAAGAACGAACCTCAGAACGCCGTCGGGGTCGATCGCCATTTGAGGTTTCCGGGGAACGATCTGATTCTCCATCTCGACAGTTAGAACTGGTACCGTCTCCACCAAGCGAATCCACTCCATCGAAGAAAAAGCCTACTCCCTTGTACGGTGGCAATCGATCGAAAAAGATTCCCCGCGCGGCAGAACCGACCTCGGAATGGGGTAAAGATGAGGAGAGTGCTGATGGCGATCGAAGTCCAACTCAATCTGAAGACGATTTACTCGATCGATTTTAGACTTTTTTGTTGAAAATGTTGGGTCAGCATTCAGCTCAAATCTAAACGGATTCGTCGATCGCGAACGATAAATTCTCTGAGCCGATAA
>JAXHUC010000034.1:48696-54816 GCA_034189805.1 Cyanobacteriota bacterium | reverse complement strand
CGGGGGGTTCGGGGGAGGCGCAAGGCCCCCGGCGGGGGGTTTGGGGGGAGACCCCCCAACTCCGGGTTTTCGGTCGATTAGTGACTGGTTGACAAAGCCAAAACCACCTTAACTTGTCACCCATGATCGCGATGCAACTGTTGCTGTCGCCTACAGCAATCGCTGCCTCGTTCGCATCTACCTCGAAGAATACGAAAGCGCGATTTCCGATTGCTCCCAAGCCATCCAACTCGACCCCAACCATCTCGAAGCTTACCTGAATCGCGGACTAGCTCGCTATCACACCGCTCGATATCAAGATGCGATCGCCAACGCCAATCGAGTTCTCGCCCTCAATCCCGACGACGCGCGCGCCTACTACAATCGCGGTCTTGCCGAGTCCGAACTGAGGGACTACCAACGTGCGATCGACGATTACGATCGCGCCGTTGCCCCGGACTCTTCCCTCGAGGCAATGCAGAAGTCCGAAATTTACGTCGATCGCGGTTTGGCGTATTTAGCACTGGAAAAACAACCCGAGGCGATCTCGAATTTCGAGCGGGCGATCGAACTCGATAGGAAAAACGCCCGCGCTTACTACAATCGAGCCTGTACCAGTCATCAATTGGGAGACTTACACAGCGCTCTGACCGATTTGACCGAAGTCTTGTATCTCAATCCCGATTCCGTCTCAGCCCGTGCCAATCGAGGTCTAATTTATCACCAACTCGGACACCGACAAGCGGCCCTCCAAGATTTACGATTCGCCGCTCGCCATTTCGACGATCGCGGCAATCGTGCAGCATCCGCGCAAATGCAACATCTTATCGATCGGGTTCGGCAATCGGGTTCGGCGTTGGGATAAAAGTTCGAGTCAGCACTCAGCATTCAGCTATCAGCCATCAGCACTTAGGAATAGGAAGGCAAGACAGAGAATCCGAAATAAAAATAATCAAAATGAGCTGTGGAAATCATCACCCGATATTGTTGAAATTGAACTCGTATTTGGAATTGTTAATTCTAAAAAAATTCTAGAACTTTAATTCCAATCGCGAAGCCATTCAACACTAAACTTTGGGTGAGGGTGTATGAAACGTAATATTGGATTTAAATCGGCGATCGAACTGAGTCTTTTCTCTTCAATGTTCGGGCTTTGTTCCCTTAGTGCAACGGTCAGTGCAACGGCAGCTTTTGCAGGCGCGAGCCAACCTTCGATCGCTCCATTCGGGATGACAACCGAGCGATCGTTTGAAACTCTCGATCGAACCCGCCAGCAATTCGATCGCCATCTAGCTCGCCACGATCGAGATTTATTTGAAGGGGCGATCGCCCAAGTCACCTCCGTCTCTCAACTGAGCGACGTACAACCGACTGACTGGGCATTTCAAGCCCTGCAATCCCTCGTCGAGCGCTATGGCTGCATCGCCGGTTATCCCGACGGCACCTATCGCGGCAATCGCCCCCTCTCGCGCTACGAATTTGCTGCTGGGATGAATGCTTGCCTCGACCAAATTCTCAATTTAATTGAAGTCGATGCAGAAGTCTCCGAGGAAGATTTAGCCGTCATTCGCCGCCTGCAAGAAGAATTTGCCGCCGAACTGGCGACGTTGCGGGGACGAGTCGATGCCCTCGAAGCGCGAACTGCCGAACTCGAAGCCAACCAGTTCTCCACCACCACCAAACTCAACGGTCAAGTCATTTTCTCCCTGGCGCAAGGGTTTGGCGGCGCACCCGACGGCGACGACAGCCAAACGATTTTTACCAATCGCGTGCGGTTGAACTTGACCACCAGCTTCACCGGCAGCGACTTGTTGATAACCGGTTTGCAGTCCCATAACTTCGGCGGCAGCGCCCTCACCGGAGAGGGGAGCATCCAGGGAGAACTATTTCCCGATTCCGCGCTCAATAGCGGGATGACGCGGCTGAGTTTCGAGCCGCAATTTGCCGGGTTCGATCCCAAAGATTTGGGTCGCAGCACCGGAAATAACGATGTCGAAATCTACAAACTCCTTTACCTGCGGCCGGTGACCGATGCGCTGACAGTCTTTGTCGCCCCAGCCGTGGAAGTCTCCGATGCGTTTCCCGCCATTACTCCCTTTGCCGACGAAGGCCGAGAAGCCATTTCGCGATTTGCCGGATACAACCCCGTGGTGCGCGTTTCTGGCGGTACGTCGGGTACGGGTTTGGCTTCGGCTGCCGGGTTTATTCTGGGGATTTCCGACGGGATCGACTGGCGGGCACTGTACGGTAGCGTGAATGCCAACCTTCCCGGTGCGGGGGACGACGTACTACCGGGGGTTTCGATTAATCCCTTGGGCGCGGGTGTCTTTAGTGGCAGCTACGTCGCCGCGACTCAGCTGACCCTCAAACCCATCGACAGCTTAGATATCGGCTTGAACTACGCCCACAGCTATCACGAAATCAACATCCTCGGTACGGGGTTGTCGCGGGCCTCGGCAAACGTACTGGCGGGTCTGCCGTTGGGTGTGCCAGTGAATGTCAATTCTGTCGGGGGAACGCTGACTTGGCGGTTTACGCCTCAGATTGCCTTGAGTGGCTATGGGGCGGCCTTTTTCGTCGATGACTCCTCCGGTCGGTTCGATGCCTCTTCCACCCTCACGAGTTGGATGGCGGGTTTGCATTTTCGCGATTTGCTCGGAACGGGAGACAGTGCGGGTTTGATTTTCGGTCAGCCGTTGTATATTACCGATACCGATGGAGATGCCGATCGGGATGCGGGTTTAATCGATCGATCGACCCCCTACCATCTCGAAGGGTACTATCGGTTCCAAGCTTCGGACAATATCAGCATTACTCCCGGCGCGATCGTCTTGTTTTCTCCGGAAGGGGATAGCGAAAACGATACGACGGTTGTGGGGGTTTTGCGGACGACGTTTGAGTTTTAACGTCAGGTGGTCAGCGATCGGCCGTCAGCTTTCAAGCAACTCAAAGGACCGATCGCTATTCGTGAAAGGTGAAGGCTGTATTCACTTTGTCTACCTGTCAATAATCGACCTTTTTACTTTTGCAGCTCGGAGGAATTGTACTCATAGAAGTTAGAAAGATGCAAACGGAAGTTGCTATGCTTCTCTCCTTCTTATGGTAAAGAAAGTCAGATGATTCTGAAGGGGATTTTGTCGGAAAAGATATCAAATCATGCGATCGACCGCACGTAAGCATTTAGGTGTCATGTCCGAAAAAAAATGATGTAAGGGCGGGTTTAGCAAGATCTTAAGAGACTTACCCAAAATTTTAAGTCAAAACCCGCCCCTACCGATTATTACCCTAGCAGGATCTAAAATGAAACCTGAATCCTGACGATCGCACGATCTGAAAATTCCACGAGTTATATCAAATCCGGGTATACACTTACTGTATGGAGTGGGCAAAAGTTATCTTTTTTGTGACGATTAGCCTCAGTTTGCCAGTGGCTCTCACCTAGATTTTTACAGTAACTCTTCAACCGGATTTGATATTACTTTCTGCTCCAGTTACTCGTACTAAATGATGTTAATTAAATCGGATTTGATATCTGTGGTTCTTTTTTGAATCTTTTAGAGCTTCTCCCCCACGGCATAAATAAAATAGCGATCGGTCATGTTTGCATTCGTCTGAAATCCAAGCTTGCTGAGTTTTCGGGCGATGTATTCAGTGGAGTGATAAATTTTAATCACCTTGAAGGTGTCTCCGTTATTGAGTTTGCGGAGTTGATAAATTTTATCGTTATTTTTATAGTCGTGATTTTTCGCTGTTGCTGTGGCGTGAAAGCGAGAATCGACGATAAATAATCGACCGCCCGATCGCACCGATTTCGCGACTTTATCTAAGAATTCATCGAACTTTTGCGGCGGGACGTGAGACAGCCAAAAGGCAATTACAACCAAATCGTATTCTCGATCGGGTTCCCATTCAAAGAGGTCTTGGGTTTGATATTTAACTTTAGGAGATTTGACTTTTCGTTTATTCAGAGAAATAGATTTGGCAGAAACATCGATGGCGGTAATTGTTTTACCTAATGCCAAAAGCTTCTGCGTCCAAATTCCCGTCCCGCAGGCGAGTTCGAGAATTTCATGACCCGTTCCCAACTCATTCAACGCCTCCTGAACGACTTTCACTTCATCGAACCAGCGTTGATTGTGTTTTGCCCCGCGATCGTAACGTCCGATGCGGTAAAACCATTCATCGTATTCTGGCGCGCGTTGTTGATAGTATTCGATTTGTTCTTGAAGTAGCTCGTTTATCATTCGATCGCATCCTAAACACTAAAAAACACTCAACTCAAACACCGCGACTAAAACGAAAAAACCGTTCGCACGACCCCCTGCCAAATCGTATCGCTATCGTTATCGTTATCGGCATTCCAAACCAGAAGTAGGGCTGGGGTAACGGTAAGATTATCGCTCAATTGCACGTTATAGAACGCTTCCAAATTGGTTTGCGTGGCATCTCCCACATCATCGGTAATAAAGGGTTGCCCGATCGCCACCCCAGCAAAATTACCCGGAAACGGCCAGTTGCGTAGGTTCGCTCCCGCCGCCCAAGAGGTGGGATTTGCGTCTACATTTTCCAATAAAACGCGATTGAAGCCGTCGTAATCTCCAAAACCCAGCCGCCCGAACAGCCCGATCCCCAAACCGATGCTGTACTCGCCATTGAGTCCCACCGCATCGATATTCGTTTGCTCGATTTCCGCGTGGGTGTACTGCAATCGAACCGCCCAGTACGGCGACGGGGTATATTCGAGTTCGAGACTCGTTTGGTAGCGATCGCGAAATAACCCACCCTTGCCCGCATCTTCGGCAGTTGAGGCCACGTATAACCCCGTTAGCGTTAGGGGAATCTCGGCAAAATCCCAGGATACGACCGCCCCCGCACCCCCCGGACGATCGATCTGATTTTGGATAATCAGGGGATTGTTGACAAAAAAGCTCGAGCTAAAATCGAGTGCCGAGTTGTTGGCAAAACGGTTGCGATCGATAAAGTCTGCCGGAGCGATTTTTGGTCCGATCGTCACCGAGAGGCGCTCGATCGGCTCGAAAGCATAATACAATCGATTGACCGACACAGACGAGTCTACCTCGGTATAATCGAGTCCCCCCGCCCCAGCCAATACCCCCGTCGTCCCGAGTACGTTATTGTCTTGATTCTGAACGAAACTCACCCCATCGCCACCGTTATTGCCCGCTTCGAGTTGGGTGAATAGGCGATCGTTCCCGCTCAAACGACTCGTTAAATTCAAGCGCAATCGATGGACGAGGGTTGCGCTGCCTTCTGTAGCGTCTGTGAGGGCAACGATTAATTGCCCCCGCAGTTGCGTCGTAGGCGAAAAATTCTCGAGTTCGAGGCGATCGACCCGAGGGCGCAACCGATTGGTGAGGCGATCGTCTAAATCGTCTAGGGCAAGCTGATAGTTGGCTTGCAGTCGTTCGAGAACTTCGAGATCTTCGGCGAGGAAGGTATCGCCCGTGCCGCGCAATACAACTACCGCATCGAGGGCTTGCTGCAAAAGGGCGGCAAATTCATAGCGCGTTAAAGGACGATCGCCCCGAAACGTTCCATCGGGATATCCGATTGGCAAGTTATATCGTTCGATTAAGCTTTTAAGGGCTTGATAGGCCCAATCCGTAGGTTGCACGTCCGAGAGTTCCTCGACAGACGGCATGGCATTCGGAAGCTGGGCGGAGGGAGGGACGGTTGTCGGACGGCGATCGCTCGTCGAGATTTCGGCATTTAGGGAATCAATCGGGGATTTACCGATCGGATTGACTGCCGATTGCGCGCCAGTAGGGAAAACTAAGGCGATCGATCCCCAGCATCCCAATCCAACAAACCCTAAAGCTCGTTTCACATCTAACTCCTCACTCGGGAATTTCCCAGGATTTATTATCCCCCATTGGGGACAAGGGAGATGAGGAGATGGGAGGACGCGGTGACGCGGGGACGCGGGGACGCGGAGAGAAGAGGGATAAGAGGACGCGGTGACGCGGGGACGCGGTGACGCGGAGAGAAGAGGGATAAGAGGACAAAGAGATGGAGAGAATGTATGTGCGATGTTCATCACTCATTACCTCCCTCACCTCCCTCACCTTCCCCATCTCCCTACTTCCCGATCTCGATCGCCTTTTCCAACCGCGCCCGATC
>JAXHUC010000034.1:0-48596 GCA_034189805.1 Cyanobacteriota bacterium | reverse complement strand
GGACAAAGAGATGGAGAGAATGTATGTGCGATGTTCATCACTCATTACCTCCCTCACCTCCCTCACCTTCCCCATCTCCCTACTTCCCGATCTCGATCGCCTTTTCCAACCGCGCCCGATCCCAGCCGCGCTGGTGGAGAATCAGCCAAGATTGAATCAAATCGGGGCCTTTAAGCGCTCCGGTCAGTCCGGCGCGGAGGGATTTCATCACCAATCCTTTCTTCACCCCTCGCTCTTTTGTTACTTGCTTGACGATCTCCTTTGCCCCGTCTTCGGTGAGGGGTGCATCGGCATCGATTCGATCGAGAACCCCCTGTAACACCGGAACGACCCCTTCTAAGCGCACCTGTTTGGCGGCATCTTCGGTAAACTTCACCGATTCCACCATCAACGGGCGACTCATTTCCACTGCATCTGGTAGTAGCGTCAGACTCGGACCGATCGTTTCCGTCAGCGCCACGAGCCATGCCCTGTCACCTTCGGGATCGAACTCGTATTCCGCCCCCTGCCAGTAGGGAATTAACGCCGCCATCAGCTCGTCTGCGGGCATTTCGTGCAACATTTGACCGTTGAGCCAATTGAGCTTATCCCAATCGAATTTCGCGCCCGCTTTGTTGACTCGATCGAATCCAAATTTTTCGGCAGCTTCGGTGAGAATAAATCGTTCTTGACCGTCCGGTGGCGACCAACCCAACAGCGCCATGTAGTTCGCCATCGCTTCGGGCATGTACCCCATTTTCTGAAACTCCGTCACCGAAGTCGCCCCGTCCCGCTTCGAGAGTTTTTGCCCCTTTTGATTGAGAATTAGCGGCGTGTGGGAAAATTTGGGAACGGTGGTCTCCATCGCTTCGTAGAGGAGAATCTGCTTGGCAGTATTGGCGATGTGGTCTTCCCCGCGAATCACGTGGGTAATACCCATATCGATATCGTCAACGACTACCGCCAAATTGTAGAGGGGTTGGCCCACTTCTCCCGGTGCGGCAGCCCGCGCCACCACCATATCTCCGCCCAAATCGCTCCCCTTCCAAGAAAGGTCCCCCCGCACCAAGTCGTGCCAGGTAATGGTGCGATCGTCGTCAATTTTGAACCGAATCACCGCCGTGCGACCCTCAGCTTCAAATTCCCGTTGCTGTTCCGGGGTCAAGTTGCGATGGCGGTTGTCGTAGCGAGGGGCTAGCTTTGCCGCTCTTTGAGACTCGCGCAGGGTTTGAATTTCTTCTGGGGTAGCGTAGCAGCGATAGGCCAATCCTTTATCGAGCAGAGTTTGAATTGCCTGCTGGTACAAGTGGGTGCGATCGCTCTGGAAAACCGGACCTTCATCCCAATTTAAGCCCAACCACTGCAAGCCCTCGAGAATATTTTGCGTGTACTCCTCTCGAGAACGCTCGCGATCGGTATCTTCGACGCGCAAGATGAACGTCCCCCCCTGATGGCGAGCGAACAACCAGTTAAATACGGCCGTGCGAGCCGTACCGATATGCAGGTTGCCAGTGGGACTCGGAGCCAGACGAACGCGAACGGACACGGCAGATTTTCTCCTACAAAATAACAGTACTCTAGATTCTAGAACGAGTCTAAAACCTAAAGCACAAAAACTTAGCAATTGTATCTCTTAAACGGGACTGACGGGGCTCGAACCCGCAACTTCCGCCGTGACAGGGCGGTGCTCTAACCAATTGAACTACAGTCCCTTGCTGAGCCAATATTCATTGTGCCGACGATCGACGCATTTGTCAAATCATATTTCGCCAATCTGGGAAAATTTCTCGAAATTTGAGGGGAACGGGGAATGGTTTACAAAGCTTTATCTATATTTTTTAGATCGGGTGAATGCTAGCAGGGGGAGCAGGGGAGGCAAGGGGGGAATGCACGCGAAAACTTCGATCGCCGAGAGCTGATGGCTGATGGCTGACGGCTGATGGCTGATGGCTGAATACTCACTAACTTCCTCCAAACCGACGAGTTTGCAGACAAATCGACCTAAAATCAATGATGATGAAAAAACACGTTGAGTTTGTATGATGAAAGTTGGCGATCGCGTCCGCGTTATAGAATCTGTGATTATTTACCACCATCCCGAGCATCGCAACGAGCCTTTCGATATCAAAGGAACTGAAGGGACGATCCGCAAGATTATGGATGACTGGCAGGGTAGACCCATCAGTCCGACCCTACCGATTAACGTTCAGTTCGCATTGACAAAGAAAAAGTTTATCGCTCATTTCAAAGCTGAAGAACTCGAACTCGTAACAGAGGAATAGATTTTTCCCATTGTTTCCTGACTGGTGAGATCGGGTGATGGGGACGCGGGAGAGTCAAGGCTCGATTTACTTGCTTTAGCGCTTCTAAATCGACGATCGTATTTCAGTGGAATTTCGTCGGAGTTTGTCCGCACCCCGAAATCTCAAGACTCCCCACCTTCCCCGTTGCACCGCAAAGTTATCGAGAAACTTTATCGAGATTTGCGTTGGAACCAACTTAAGATATTCAGTTCTCCTTGCATTCGTTTCATCTGGTCTTGGTGCATTCTTGCCGTTCGATCGTACCACTGGCAATAGCGTTCGAAGGCTTCTCGCTCTTCGACTTCCCGATAGAACTCGTGGCTGGTTTGATAGGTTGCCAGCAGCTCGTCGGCTGCCCGATCGCCCATCGGCAGACTCGCTTGGAATTCTTGAAGCATAATGCGAGGGTTGAATTTCTTCTAAATTCTAAACACTTGAAGGCGATCGTCGCGAATTACTTAAGAAATTCCTTACGGCGTTGTTGACCAGTTGAGCTTGTTAGTCAAAAGCGATGCCCTCGTCCCGATCGCCCTACAATCGATAGCGGCGAGATACTTCTGCTGCAACTCGGTGCAATAATCCGTGACGGTAGACCAACCCTTCGATATCGTCGGCATAACCACCGCCAATTACGCAGGCGATCGGGTATCCTCCTTTGACGCAAGTGCCGATGGTTTGCATTTCCCGGCGAAAAATACCCGTATCGCTGAGTGCGAGTTTTCCGAGGCGATCGCCTGCATGAGTATCCACTCCGGCATCATAGAGCACCAAATCCGGTTGAAAGGTCGCCAGTAAATCCGGTAAATACCGATCCAAGGTTTGCAGGTACTCGTCATCTTCCATCCCCTCGGGTAAAGAGACATCGAGATCGCTAGGTTGTTTGCGGGCGGGAAAATTGACCCCGCAGTGCATGGAAAAGGTGAAAACCGTGGGGTCGTCGCGAAAAATCGCCGCCGTTCCATCCCCTTGATGGACATCCAAATCGACAATCAGCACTTTCCGAGCCAATCCCTGCTGTTGCACCCATCGCGCGGCGATCGCCAAATCGTTGAAAATACAAAATCCCGAGCCAAAATCGGGATAGGCATGATGGGTTCCCCCGGCAGTATTGCACGCCACGCCGAACTCGAGAGCTAACTGTGCTGTCAGAATCGTTCCCCCCACCGCCCGACAGGTGCGCTGCGCCAACTCGGGAGTCCAAGGTAAGCCGATGCGGCGAACGGCTTTGGCTTCTAAGGTTCCCTCACAGTACGATCGCACGTAACTCGCTCGGTGTACCAACTCGATCCAGTCTCGGGGTGGCAGTTGAGGAGAACGGACCCATTCAGGACTCACGATTCCCTCCGCCAGTAAGTGTTGGTGCAGCAGTCCGAACTTCGCCATCGGAAATCGATGACCGGTCGGTAGCGGCGCAACGTAGTCGGGATGATAGATAACGGGGAAGGTCATGGGTGAGGGAGGTGAGGGAGTGATGGGGAGGACGCGGGGACGCGGTGACGCGGTGACGCGGAGAGGGGGGATGAGGGAGGTGAGGGAGATGAGGGAGATGGGGGAGGTGAGGGAGATGAGGGAGATGAGGGAGATGATTATTTAATTAACCATTCCCCATTCCCCATTCCCCGTTCCCTGTTCCCCATTCCCCATTCCCCATTCCCCATTCCCCATTTACGAGTTTGTGGATTGGGATACCCCCAAAGCCTCCAAAAAATGTCATCCTAAAAGAATGTTGCTAAGTGCTGAAACCCTACTTTTCTATCAACGCTGTCATCGGCGTGCTTTCCTAGACATCTATGGCGACGTTCGGCACAAGGAACCCGAGAGCGACTTTTTGCTGAAACTTCGCCAGGATAGCAAAGCGCATCGACAAGAGATTCTCGCGGAGCAACCCTACCGCCAGCCAGACTACGATCGCTACCATTGGCTTGCCGGTTTTCAAGCAACGCTCGAGTTGATGCAGCAAGGGGTAGAGCGAATCTACCGAGGGGTTTTGCTCGCAGACTGGAGCAAGGGGGCAACGCTTTTGAGTATGCCCGACTTACTGGTGAAACAATCGGGAGAGTCGGACTTCGGCAATTGGCGGTACGAGGCGCATAATATCAAGCTGGGAAAACGGGCAAAGATCGAGTACCAAATTGTGGGTGCGTTCGATGCCCAAGTGTTAGCCCACGTGCAGGGGGTTTGGCCGGAGACAACGTGGTTGCAGTTGCGCAAGCGCTCTCCCCATGCCGTGAACTTACAACAGCGCGTTCCGGAAATGCATCAGGTCCTCGATGAGTGTATCTCGATGATTCGCGATCGCCAAGACCCGGAAGTGTTTATTTCCCGCCAGCGGTGCAGTTTGTGTCATTGGTACAACAGTTGCCACGCCGTCGCCGAAAAACAGCGCCATCTTTCGTTGTTGCCGGGGATTACCCCCAATCGCTACGAACAACTGCAAAAAATTGAAATTACCAGCCTCGAAAGTTTGGCGGCGACGGAGGTGGCGAAGTTAGTCCCGTTGATGGGAGAGGAAATTGCCGAACAACTGGTCTTGCAAGCCCGATCGACCCTGGAAGAACGACCGATTTGGAGAGGCGATCGCATTGTTTCGGGTGGGGTTTCGTCGGAGGTGGTTTCCAATCCCGTCACCGCTTACCTGCAATCGAATGGGAAACTCGACTTGTCTCACAGCTCGAACCAAAAGTCAATCCTAAATTCAAAAAAATTAACCCAGTTAACCCCGTCTTATCCGCCCATTCCTCCCTATCTGACGGCGGATGTGGAGTTACACTTCGACTTGGAAGCCGAACCGGAGTTGGATATCGATTTTCTCTTTGGCGTACTTGCAGTAGACCACCGCGCGGGGACGGAAAAGTTTTATCCGCTGATTGCCGAAAAACCCGAAGATGAAGGGAAAGTTTGGCTGCAATTTTTGGAAGTGGTGAAGGCCTATCCAGACGCACCCATTTTTCATTTTTGCGACTACGAATTCAAAACCATGAGTAAGTTAGCCAAGCGCTACCAAACACCGGATTTCCTCTGGAAACCGATGCTCGATCGCTTCGTAGATATGCACTTGTGGATGACGCAAACGGTGGTTTTGCCCGTCGAAAGCTACGCCCTCAAAGCAATGGCGCGGTGGATCGGCTTTGAATGGCGCGATTCGTTGGCGAATGGGGCGCAGTGCATTTGCTGGTACAATCAGTGGCTCGAAACGGGCGATCGCCACTATTTGAATCGAATCGTCGAGTACAACGAGGATGATTGTCGGGCAACCTATCGGGTCAAAGAATGGTTGGTTGAATTTTGGCAGCAACAACTCGATCGACCCGACCTCGAATTCCCGTCGATTCGATAACCCTTTTATTCGATAAACAGCAATCGCATCACATCTGGAGTAAATGGATTTTCGCCAACTTTGAGAGCATCGATCCACTCTTGGCGTTGTACTTTGCGAAAGTCGTTTTCCGCCCCTTCGACAAAGGTGGTAAAGTCATCGATCGCCCCGTCAATATCTCCGGTCAACGCCCGCGCTAAACCGCGACTGTCGATGATGTTAATATTTTCTGGAGCCAGCTCGACGGCACTTTCGCACGCATGAATCACATCGCCTGCATGTCCCCACAGGCTGCCGTACCAACACAGCTTGTTCCAAGAATTCGCCCCAATGCCGAAGAAGCCGTTGAGTTTTTGAACTTCTTCGTAGGCTGCCAGCGCGCGTTCGATCTCTCCAAGCAAAACCATGCGTTCGGCTTCGGCAAGTAGTTCCGATGGCGTTCGATATCGTGCGGTGGGGGGTAGTCCTCCGAGGGGATTGTCTTGAAAGGGTTGGAGACGAGAAAGCTCGCTCCGATCGGCCGCGAGGGTTTTGCTCCAAGGCAGTACCATTACTTCGATCGCCGCCAATACCGATAAGGCGATCGCTCCGAATTTGAGACCCCGCAATCCCGAGCGCACCATAAATGAAATTTGCATCAACATTGAAAATTGTTTCCCACATCACACCAAATATAAACTTAGCGTAATGCGATTTTGAGTTGCTCGATCCAAATCTGTGGGTCTGAAGAATTATCCAACACCAGATCGGCGAGATCGCACTTTTGCGCGGTGGGCATTTGCGAGTCGATTCGGGCGATCGCTTCTGCTGGAGTTAGGCGATCGCGTTGTATCAGACGCTCTTGCTGTTGCGATCGAGAACAGGCAACCACCCAAATCTCCCTGACTAAATCCGTCATTTGCGCTTCAAAGAGCAAGGGAATCGCCAGTACGATCGGTTTGGGGTTGTTTGTCGTTTCGTTTTCCCGACGGCATTCGGCGATCGCATCGAGAAACCGCTGGCGCACGAACGGGTGAATCTGAGCTTCGAGCCACTGACGCTCTTCGGGACGATCGAAAACGATCCGACCCAACTCGCGGCGATCGAGGGTTCCATCCGCTTGTAAGATTGTATCGCCGTAGCGCTGGCGAATGCGCTCCAAAATCGAGGAAGGCGATCGAACCGCCTCGCGCGCGAATAAATCTGCATCGAATACTTGAAGTTGGTAAGTGCGAGCTAAATAGTCGGCAACGGTAGATTTTCCCGTGGCAATTCCCCCCGTCAAGCCAATAACTCGCAACGGGCGATCGGTCTTGGAAGCGCGATTTGAATCCATAGCAATATTTGAGAGCGATCGAAAACATCATCCATAGCAGTCGCCACAGCAATTAGGATACTGCGCGAACGTGGACGAGGGAGATGAGGGAGATGAGGGAGACAAGGGAGACAAGGGAGATGAGGGAGATGAGGGAGATGAGGGAGAGAGTGGGTATTTAACGTTTCCCATTCCCCATTCCCCGTTTCCCATTCCCCATTCCCCGTTCCCCATTCCCCGTTCCCCCTACGCGCATTTTTAATTTTGCATTCACTCTCCCCCAGCTCCCGCCTCCTCTGCCCTAGTATTGGGCGATCGCCCCAATCGAAGTAAAATCATTTCAGGTTTTGGTGATGCGCTAAATATTTCGTCGTTGAGGAGGAAGCCAAGTCTTATGTTGGTATTAATTTTGTTGGCAATTTTTATGGTTGTTTTGGTTGCCCTGGCTTTGGGGAATATGTTCCGAGGTCGCGATCTCCAAGATTCAAGCCGACCTTTACCGACTCCACCCCAATCCCCTCAACCTTCACCACCGACGAGGAGAAGGCCAACCGAGGAAAATCCAACGGCCGATCGCATTTCTTCTCCAATTCCCACTCCTTCAGCTCCATCTCCCGCACCGCAACCGAGTGTCGAACCCCCGATTTCGGAGCCACCCTTGCCATCTCCATTTACCGATAACTCGCCGTCTCCCACACCGAACGGACAAACACTCCCGTCGCCTTTTACCGACGATCGACCTTCACCCGATCGAGATTTGCCTCTCCCGAGTCCAACGCCGGGAGCACTTCCTTTACCGATCCCCGAGCCACCGCTCGCCCCATCCGAGGAAGTCACGCCCCCAGTTGAAGAACCTGTAGCTGAAGAACCTATCGTCACCCCACCTCCAATCGAACCTGTCGCCCCAATCGAGGAAGTTACTCCCCCAATTGAAGAACCGATAGCAGAAGAACCCATCGTCACCCCACCTCCAGCCGAACCTATCGCCCCAATCGAGGAAGTTACTCCCCCAATTGAAGAACCGATAGCAGAAGAACCCATCGTCACCCCACCTCCAATCGAACCTATCGCCCCAATCGAGGAAGTTACTCCTCCAGTGGAAGAACCGATAGCAGAAGAACCCATCGTCACTCCACCTCCAATCGAACCTGTTGCGCCAATCGAGGACGTTACTCCCCCAGTTGAAGAACCTGTAGCAGAAGAACCCATCATCACCCCACCTCCTGCCGAACCTGTTGCGCCAATCGAGGAAGTCACTCCCCCAATTGAAGAACCTATAGCCGCAGAACCCATCATCACCCCACCTCCTGCCGAACCTGTTGCGCCAATCGAGGCAGTCACTCCCCCAATTGAAGAACCTATAGCCGCAGAACCCACAACCGAAACCGATCGCACTTCGGATGAGTCGAGTGTTCCTCACTCGGATTTTGGCGATTTAGCCAGCGAGATGGGGATCGACTATACCAAATTACGAGACTTGCTCGCGGCGCAAAACTACAAAGAAGCAGACGGAGAGACGCGACATCTGATGGTCGAAATTACCCGGACGATGGAGCGCGACTACACCCAAGCGCAAACCTTCGAGCAGTTCCCCTGTACCGACTTGCAAACCATCGATCGACTGTGGATACAATACAGCGAAGGTCGGTTCGGATTTAGCGCCCAAAAGCCGATTTACGATGAAGTGGGGCAGAATTACGAAGCTCTCGGCGATCGGGTGGGTTGGCGCAAGGACGGTAAATGGTTGAACTACCACGAGCTGACGTTCGGCAGCCAAGCGCCGACGGGACATTTGCCGCGCGTTTTGTGGGTGAAAGTCTTCGGTCATTGTGGGTGGGAACCGTCGGTACTGGCAAGCCGACTGGCGAATTGCGATTTTTGAGCGATCGTGCGCAGGGTCGAACAAGAAAAAGCGATCGACTTTTAAAGTCGATCGCTACCAATTTTTAACCGTTCTGCGGTAAAGAGAATGAAAAGAGAAGAGAGAGGGAACAGGATTCTGCACGATGGCAAGAACCCTATTTCCCAATGGCTGTCGCGCTAGAGTTTAACCTTCACGCTTCAAGCCATCACGTGGCGGACACCGAGTTGAATGACACCAAGTTGACTGACAAACTTGCAAGAAGCACAATACAAAAAGCACAGAGTTTAGACATCAGAGTCTAGACATCGTAGAAGACGTTCACCGCCCCGGCATTGGTAATCGTGTTGCCACCATTGATAATATCCTCTTCGGGAACGCCGACGGCCAAGTCGCTGTAGCCATCGCCATCAAAGTCTCCAGCCACTAAGCTCGATCCGAAGCTATCGAAGGCTTCTGCCGCTTCGCCACTCAAATCCAGGGTATTTTGAGAGATGAGGCGATCGTTATTGTTGCTCAGGCGGCTGTTGGAACCGCGCAGAACGTTCACCGCCCCAGCCTCGGAAACTGTGCCGACATCCTCGAAAGGCACTCCCACGCCCAAATCATCGTAGCCGTCGTTATTGAAGTCACCGGAGGTCAAGCTGCGTCCGAAGTTATCGAATGCATCGGCAACCCCTTGAATCCCCGAACTATTCTGATGCCAGAACTGGTCGTTGACATCATCGGGACCATTGGTCGTCCCGTAAAGAACGTTCACCGCACCGGCATTGGAAATGCTGCCGATATCCTCAAAAGGAACGCCAATACCCAAGTCGTCGTAACCGTCGTTGTTGTAATCGCCAGCAGTCAGGCTGCGTCCGAAGTTATCGAAGGCTTCGGCCGTATCGAGAACACCAAAACTATTTTGGTTCCAGAATTGGTCGTCCGTGGCACTCAGGCGAGTTGTCGAACCTTTAATGACATTCACCGCCCCAGCGTTGCTAATTGTGCCGATATCCTCGAAGGGAACGCCAACGGCCAGGTCGTCATCGCCGTCGTTGTCGAAGTCTCCAGCCGTCAAGCTGTAACCGAACTGGTCGGATGTCTGTGATTGGTCTTCAATACCAAAGGTATCTTGCGACCAAATCTGGTTGCCCGTAGCATTCAAGCCGTGGGTGGTTCCGTTGCCCAGATTCGAGCCGTAAATGACGTTGACGGCCCCGGCATTATTAATGGTGTTCCAGTCCTCTGTCGGCGCACCCACGGCGAGGTCGTCGTAACCGTCATCGTTGAAGTCACCGGAGGTAACGCTGAAGCCGAAGGCATCTCCCACTTCTTCAGAAGACCCGGATAGGAGATTTTGATGCCAGAATTGGTCGTTAGTGGCGCTCAAACCACTGGCAGTTCCGTAGAGAACGTTCACCGCACCGACGTTATCGATACCGCTTAAGTCTTCGCCGGGAGTACCGATGGCGAGGTCGCTGTAGCCGTCGTTATTGAAGTCGCCGGAAGTCAGGCTGGCCCCGAAGCGATCGAATGCTTCTGCAAACCCTAACACCCCCGTGCTGTCCTGATGCCAAATTTGGTCGTTGCCGGCACTCAAGCCACTGACGGTTCCGTAGATGATATTCACCGCACCCGCACTGGAAATGGTGGTGGTTCCCGTTTCGATGTCTTCGTCGGGAGAACCGACGGCTAAGTCTTCATAACCGTCTCCATTGAAGTCTCCCTTTGCCACTACGTCGCCGAAACTATCGTTGGCTTCGGCCCGACCTTCAATGCCGAGCGAACTCTGAGACCACTGTTGGTCGTTCGCCGGGAAGGGGACTGGAAGCAGATCGAGATCGGGATCGGGGAGGATGGGGCTGGGAACGGGAGTTAGGTCTGGGAGACTCGGTTCGACCACCGGAAGTCGGGGGCTAAAGACGGGTTCTTCTAAGGCTAATGTTGTATTTGCGATCGCTGTACCCGTGAGGGGATCGCTCATCGTACTGTCGGCATCTTCGGGTGGCAGTTCGACTCCAGGGTCGGCACCGAGGATAATTTCATCGACCGCACCCCCGGACTCACTCGTCTCGTCTGTTCCTCCCATACTGCTGCCATCGCCCGGTTGGGGCATCGGGTCTACCGGATCGATCGCCCCTCCGGTCATTTGCGCGTTGGCGGCCGGATCTTGCAGGGGATTGGGGGGATCTAACAAGGGATCGCCCATCGGGTTCGCAGAAGGACTCAGGTCGAGAGAAGTATCGTTCGGTAGAAGTTCCATTATCAATGCTCCAACGAATTAAAGACTAAAACTAACGAGGTTTGAAGGTCGAATTCGATTTCCTTCGTTCTGTCTCTTACTCAGTCCAAAATTCGCTGGATTATGCAAAATCTCAAAAATTAATATTTGTAAATTAATGCATAATCAATAGAAATGTTTTATTGAAACTGGGTTTAATTTATTAGATATCTCAAAAAAAATACTCATAATGGTACTTTAGGAAATAGATATACTTTTCGCCTAAAACTTAGCCTTAGCAAGGCTTGTATGTCCAAATATAAATAGAAAAAACTGTAAGGATTCAGGTGTTATGTACGAGACAAAACGATGTAAGGGCGGGTTTAGCAATATCTTCGGAGACTTACCCAAAATTTTGAGTCAAAACCCGCCCCTACCCATTGCTACTACAGCAGAATCTGAAATAGAACCTGAATCCTTACCAACAACCATAAGAGTTCGAGCAATTTTTAGAGGCTTTATGTATATTTTTGTCCCTGTAAGGCTTTGAAACAATAAAGAGAGTAAAAATCATCAAAGTACCAACAGTAATCAATACTCCGCCCAAATTGAATATCGCGGTAGTTTCCGACCGCATCCCGGACAGGGATAAACTGGATATTTGTCTACTGCTTTCATAAGATGAAACTGGGTTTCCCGTATCCCTTCTCCACAATATGAATCGATATAGTCATTCTGAATAAAAGTGGTACAGTTTCAGAGTCGGATCGACCCGAATAATCGAGGTTTCCGTAAATTCTGGTGTCCCATTCTTATTCGGAATGACTATAACTAAAGGATTGGCAGACCATCCCTGCCAAGGACACAAATCACAACGTAAAAATTCTAAATGAACTCGCTGCATTTTAGCCCCCATGCGGCGAAAAATATACGGTCTCCAGAATCGCCGTTTTATGGTTAGATATCCGAGTCCAATTTCTAGCTCGGAGTATTTCCGGACGCATTCTATCCGAGGCCAGAACCACGAAAACCATGAATTCTTCAGCAAGCCGATTTCATACCCATCGATAAAAGGATCGTCTTTTAAAATTTCCCAGTCTTCTAAACTCGGAATAATGATGTGCTGACCGTCAACATGACAATGTTGAATTGTTTCTTTGGTGGAGTCCATCGCCAACTTTCCCAACTTGGACTCAATTTTATCGCGATCGACTCTCAGCTAAGCCCGCCCAAACTTTAGATGAACTGGTTTGATATCTGTTGCAACCGCATCGGCGACAACACAGATCTCAATTCGCGAGAAATGCATCCAGTTCCGGCACGTCAACCCAACATTGCTTCTCGTTCGACTCGTGGGTCAAATCCATCAAAAGCTGAGAATATACCCCTTCTCGGAGGGAGGGGGCGACGGATTCACCCCGATCGATACTTTGTACCCAGCTATCGACCACTCGCAAAAACGGGGCCAGCCGTCCGTCGGGATACGTCCGGGGAAACTCCAAATGTTGGGGAACGCTCAACTCCTGCATCGCTTCTCCCCCCTGAGAACCCCACAGCTTGAATCCGTGGACGTAATCTTTCTGATTGTCGCTGCCGAGGACGAGGGTTCCTTTGTCGCCGTAGATTTCCACCCAATGTCCCCGACCGTTTGCCGCCACGGACGTAATACTCACTTGGACTGGCGTGCCATCAGTTAGCTCTAAGGTGATGAAACAGGTATCGTCGGCATCTACGGGTTTGAGCTTGCCGCCATCGGTGGGGTCGGGACGCTTGACAATTGAGGTGGCAAGCTTTGCCGAAAGCCGACTCGCGGGGCCGAACAACCAAGCAATGTAGTCAAAGGTGTGGGAACCCAACGCGCCGAGCGCTCCACCGCCTTTATCCTTACGAGCGTACCAATTCCAGGGGCGATCGGGATTCGATCGACTCGACATCAACCAATCAATGGTAATCAGGCGTGGCTTGCCGATGTATCCCTCCTCGAGCAGTTCGGCCAGTCGCTGCCAAGAGGGAACGAAGCGATACTCGAAATCCATCGTTGCCACCACTCCATTTTCTCTGGCGAGGCGATCGAGTTCTTTGGCTTCCGTTGCGTTCAGGGTGGTGGGTTTTTCGAGCAATAAATGTTTGCCAGCTTGCAGAACTATTTTCGCCATGTCGTAGTGTAAAAATGGCGGCGTGGCGATCGTCACCGCATCGATGTCTGGCAAGCTGACGAGTTCCTCAACCGTCCCGCAGGCCTGGGGAATTTGATGGGAGGTGGCGACTTCTCGCGCTTTGGCGATATCCCGATGGTAGACTGCCACCACTTGGGTTCGATGGTGGGTTTGCAAGCCGGGAATGTGAACTTTTTGAGCGAACCCCGTACCGATAACGCCGACTTTAATTTCTGCTGTCATTTTTATTTTTATCTTTTATATATATTGAAAATTAAACTTAAGCGCTAATTTATAGTGATGTGTTACGACAAATTTTGACTTTTTATTTCTTGCCAAGCGTGCAGCCGTCTAACGTCTGCGATCGAGTCCGATCGATTCAATCTGTCATCTGATATCTGAAATCTGTCATCTGATATCTGACACCTCACCGTCCCAACTTATTGGGAATCCCTTCACATCCTCCGGGAATCGTTTTGCGGCTTTTCGAGCCACTCCAAGCACAACAATAGTAGCGTTGGGCATCGGAGAGACGTTGAACTTTAGAGAAATTCACATCCTCGATCACCGCTCCGGTTCGCTCTCCGGTTTGATGGTCGGGAGCTTCGGTGCGACTTCTCGGGGTCGCCGTTTGAGCTGTGCCGTAAAACAAGCGAGTGCCTTTGAGGTCGGCTCCGACTAAATTAGCCTCGTAGAGAATCGCCCGCGCCAGGTTGGCTTTGACCAAATCGCATCGACTGAGATTGGCCCGGACCAGGTTGGCATTGCTCAATTCCGTCCAGCGCAGATCGTTCCCCGATAAATCCGCCCCCGCCAGCATTACCCCCAGATCGATCACCCGAGTGCCGTTCGCGCGGTCTTCGGCATAGCCTCCCCGACCGTCAAGGATGGGTCGTCCGAGGAGTCGATCGCGCCGTAGGGGAGTCAGGAGTTTGGATTGGGAGAGAAAGCGAATGATTTTGGCTTTTCCCACCCCGTCCACGCTGCTGAGAATGGCGGCAGTTCGACCTTCGGCGATCGCCCGTTCTTGGGGCCAGTCTTCGAGCAATCCTTCATCGTTAAGAGCCAGATCGGATACCCCTTGAAAGTAAGCATCGATGGTTTGCTGTTGGGTAATCCGGTTTTGCTGGATGGTTAAGTCCTTGGAAATCACGTATTGCTGCCAGGCGACGTAAACCGCGAGCAGGGCAATGAGAATTTGCCCCAACGCGCCGACAATCTCGCCCACCGCACCGACGGCATCCCAATTAATTTGAATGGCGCGGGTTCCCTGTTGGTTGGAACCGCTCAACATCAACAATCCAATTCCGGAGGCCATAATTCCCAAACTCGCAGCAATCAGGGAGCGCCAGGGAGCGGGCACGAGCTGAGTCCACAGGTTACTCCAGTTAGGCAGAATAATACTCACCGAAACGATCAGCGCCACAAACGCCCCGAGCAGACCCATCCACAGACGATCGAAAGCCAACCCCATAATCATCAGTCCGATCGCCCCGACGATAACCCAGCCCAAGTTCAGGGGGATGCTCGTCAATTGAGTTGAGGCGAGATCGAATTGGCTTTTGGGTTGAATGGGGGTCGTCGAGGCGATCGTCCCAGATGGCTTGCTCTGTGTCTCTTGGGAGGCGGTAGATATCGCTTGAGTTCCGTTGGTTGTCTCGGCGAGATTGTCCCGTTCGTCGAAAGGGTTGGCCACCCAGTTTCTGTCCTCTCGATGTTCTGTTTGAGACGGTTCGGAATGGGCGCGATCGTCCGGAGATGGTGGTGCGGTAGTCATAGAGGCTCTGCAAGGGGCATAGGCCAATGAATGGGAAGCGACCGCGCGCAAGCGATCGCGCCTCGGGTTTCTAAAGCGCTTGCGCCCTCAGCCAAGCCGCAGGCAGGCAAAACAGCTTGCCCCACTTGGACACGTAAGCTCGCTGGTTGAAGACATCGTACTGATTGCCTTCGATGACATCTAGAATTTTGCTGTAACTCAACAGAGCCGACCAAACGGGCAATCGAGCATCCTGATGGAGGCGACCGATTCCCGACTGGGCGCGATCGAAATATTTACGCGCCCGACCGATTTGGAACTTCATCAGCGCCCGCCACCGATCGTCGATGACCCCCGCAAATAAATCTTCTTCGGTATAGTCGAACAGGGCTAACTCGTCAAGCGGCAGGTAGATGCGACCGCGACGGGCATCCTCTCCCACATCTCGCAAAATATTCGTCAGTTGGTTGGCGATCCCCAAAGCCACAGCCTCTTCGGTGGGGTGTCCCATCTCTTGCGGTTGCGTCCAAGGGGCAACTGACGGCGACGAGGCCGCCCCCATCACTGCCTCGGACATCAACCCCACGGTCCCGGCCACTCGATAGCAATAGAGGCTGAGTTCTTCAAACGTTTGATAGCGGCTGCGGTACAAATCCATCCGCTGACCGGCGATCATATCTCGAAACGGCTCGATGTCTACCGGAAAGCGCTCGAGCGCGTCAACCAGAGCTACATCGGCATCGACTTGGGGACGACTGGCAAAAATTTCTTCAAGTTGTCGTTCCCATTCATCAAGGGTATCGAGGGTTGTCTCGCCCGCCTTCGGGCCGTCTACAAGCTCGTCAGTTCGCCGACACCAGACGTAAATCGCCCAGATTGCTTTTCGTTTGGCTTCCGGCATTAGCTGCGTCCCCAAATAAAAGGTTTTGGAGTACTTAGCGGTGATCTGACGACATAGCTCGTAGGCCTCCTCTAGTGAAACCAGCATTTTGACCGTTGGCGATAACTTAGGCAGTTGCAGCATTCGTTGCCGAGGGAGAATGAATGGGATTAGCAGTGGTAGCGGAACTCGGATGGGAGCCGGAGGCTGCGATCGCCTGCGCCGTCAGCTTACCAGACAGAACAGCACCTTCCATACTGGCGAGGTATTGCTGCATGGTATAGTCCCCAGTGAGATAAAAGTTCGCAATGGGGGTCTCCTGGGAGGGACGGCATTGTTGGCGACCGGGTGTAGCCTTGTAGACCGATCGAGGAGTCTTGACCACATGCGATTTTATCAGTTTTGCGGGCTGTTCTGGACCAAAATCTTGGGGAAACAGCTTTTCGAGTTCTGCTAGGGTGGCCGCAACAATCTCTTCATCGGACTTGGAAATCCAGTCCTTGGCAGGGGCGAGCACCAATTCGAGCATCGAACGGTCGGGGTGTTCGTAAGCTCGACAGGTATTGCTCATATCCGCATAAACGCTCAATAAGGGCGAGCGGGAAAAGAGCAGGTGATCGATATCGGTGAGTTTGCGATCGAACCACAAATGCAAGTTAATCACCGGCACGCCCTCGAGTCCTTCGAGTTGTTGGAAGTAGTCGAGTTCTCGCCAAGAGGAGGGCAGAATCGATTTGAGGGGATCGACGGGCATTGCCGAAACGTACAAATCCGCCGTCACTTCTTCATCCGCCGCACCGTTGCTTCCCCGTAGCAGATATTGACGCACCGACCCGTCTTCGTTGAGTTGAATTTCTTTGAGGGGAGCATTCAAACGAACTTCGCCACCGCGCTCGGTAATGTAGTCTACCAACGGCTGGCACAAGCGTTCGGTGGGAGACCCATCGAGAAAGGCCATTTTCGATCCGTTTTTTTCTTGCAAAAATCGATTGAGAGCCGTCAAGACGACCGTTGCTGAAATCTCATCGGGATCGATAAAGTTGAGGGCCTTCGACATGGCGATGAAGACTTCTTTTTCCACCCGAGGGGGGACGTTTTGCCGCGCGAGCCATTCGGCAAAGGAATACCGATCCATCTCCTCAACGTATTTTTGACCGTTGAGAATCGCCGGAATCAAACCGATACCGAAGCGAATTTTCTCGGGCCAGGTCAGCATATCGTTGTTGCGCAGAATGGCGACGATCCCGTTAACCGGGGCTGGTAAATCCGGGAAGTCGAATCGAGAATAAGTACCCGGTTTTTCGGGCCGGTTGAAGATCATCGAATGCTCTTTCCATTGCAGGCGATCTTCAATGTCTAACTCTTTAAACAGCCGTAACATGTTGGGGTACGCCCCAAAGAAGATATGCAGACCCGTTTCGTACCAGTCTCCATCTTCGTCCTGCCAAGCTGCGACTTTTCCTCCGAGAACATCTCTACGCTCGAAAACAACCGGAGTATGCCCCAAATCCGTCAGATACTTCGCGCACGAAAGTCCTGCTAGGCCCGCTCCCGCGATCGCTACTTTCATGAAAGTTTGTTACCTATGAATGTTTAAAATTTTCACTTTTCTCATTATACGTTGCATTTTGTTACATTTAGCAGGGGTTCGAGCGATCTTCCTCGGGATTTGTACGGAAAGTCCTGACGGGCAAACCTCGATCGCGTTGGCGATCTCTTTTAAAATTAGGTGAGATCCGACGCTGGAAATTTAAAAGAAAAGAACGCATTGCCAACTCCTCAAGGAGCGAATATCGCCTCCGAACATCTGCGATCGCACCCGACATGTTCCCAGGCAGCTCGGTGTGCGGGGTTAATATGAGGTCAATATTGAGTTGACTTTAAGCTGGTGCAATTACGAATCATCCGAACTTAATATAAAATGAGATCCTCGCAGATCGCTCCAAACCATTGATTGAGAGGAAACGATCGCATTTCCTTCGCGAGCGCGCTCCGACCGAAGCGAGTCTCCTACTCTAGGTGCTTCTCCCAGACACAATTGATGCTATCGATCGTCAAATCAAGTAGATTGCATGCAACCCCCGATTATGAATTCTTCCGGCGGATCGTCTAAAGAACTGAGCGCCCTAAAAGCGCATTTTTTCACCTTAATGTCTCACGAGTTCAGAACTTCTCTCAACACCATTTTGATGTCTGTCGAACTACTCGAGGGTGACGATTATCCCAGTAGCGAGGAAGAACGCGCTCACTATCGCCAGCAAATTAAGGTTGCCGCAGAACATATGAGAAATCTTCTCAACGAGGCGCTTGAAAATTTTAGCCCCGATCGAGATGAGGAATAAATGTCATGAGAATCGCCAACGATAAGGCGACTCGATCGATGTACGGATGGCTGATTTTGCTGGGGTTGGCGAGTGCCTTATTGTCGAGCTGTAGCGAATTAGATGCAAGAAGCCAATCTCAGGGTGCATCCACCGAAACTGCTGCGAGTCCGGTGGAGGTGGAAACACCTAAGCCGAGTGCTGCCGACGCAACTGCCGAGTTACGCTCAATTATCGGCACGACAGAAGATGGATGGCTGCCCAAAGCCGTTGCGGATCTCGATTTAACCAGCAACACGACTCCCGAAGCGTTAGGCGATCGCCTCCCCGGCGCGCAAGAGGTTTCTAATTTGGGGGATACGGACGAATTTGTAGTGAGCGAAGTCGCAGTCGAAGATGTTCCGGGGGTGGATAAATATAAGTTCACCTTTCAAAAAGACCCCGAATTCGATCGACACGATCTCTACAGCGTGACGGTGATTTTCGAGCCAGCTTTAAAGTCGAAGCTATCTTACGAACAAATGGCCGAGACTCTCGCTCGAAAATACGGAGAACTCGAACCGGCTAAGATCGAGGGCAAAAATGCATTTTGGATCGGACCGGGGTTTGCGACGGCCAGCTTGACGGACTACGGGACGGATTTTGAAGGTTACGAGTTGGATGTTGTGGTTCCCGACTAATGGAACGTTAAAATTGACTGAAGATGGCAATGAGATTGACACCCAACGCGGAGGTGATGATGGTTTTGGTATCCCAAATTTCGATCGAGCAGGAAGATCCGCCCCGGTCTGCCAAAGAAACCCTGCCGACGATGTACGATTTACCTAGCGAAGATCCCTCCGAACCTGGTTTGCCCGACGAATTCCACGACCTCCAACCTCAACTTTTAAGTCGAACCCTTCAGTTGGCAAACCACAGCCGCGAAAACTGTTTCAGTGCCTCCGACTTAAATCTCTACTACGATGTCAAACATCCCCTCTGGTACAAGCGCCCCGATTGGTTTCTCGTCGTCAACGTTCCCCGTCTTTACGAAGGGACAGATTTACGCCGCAGCTATGTCATCTGGCAGGAAGGACAAAATCCCGATGTGGTGGTGGAGTTTTTATCGCCGGGAACTGAAGGCGAAGATTTAGGACGCTTCGATCCCGGAGTGTCTCACGAGCAAAAGCAAGAGAGAGATGGGGTTAAAACCAACAGACCCAACCGAACGCAGCCACCGGGGAAATTCGAGGTGTACGAACGGTACTTGCGAGTTCCCCACTACATCGTCTACAGCCGCTACACGCAACAGTTACGCTATTTCAAGCTAGAAGGCAGAGTCTACCAAGAACAGCCACTTGGGTCCGATAATCCACGGATTTGGTTGGCGGATTTAGATATCGGTTTGGGGATTTGGGAAGGGGTATTTGAAGATGTACCCAGTCATTGGTTGCGCTGGTGCGATGGTGACGGTAACTGGTGGCTCACCGATACGGAACGAGAACGGCGAGAAAAGGAGCAAGAACGGCTTGCGAAAGAACAGGCACGGCTTGAGAAAGAGCAAGAACGGCGAGAAAAAGAACAGGCACAAGCTCAACTTCGCCAAGCTGCCCGAAATCTTTTGGCAACGGGGATGGAAGCGAGTCAAGTTGCCCAGATTTTAGGGTTATCCCCCCAGCAAGTTATCGAGTCATCTCAAAAGCGCGATCGTTAACAGTGCGATCGAAGGGGCGAGTGGGTTTTCGAGCTGAGATGTTATGGCGATGGATATAGTGCTTCAACTGGCAGCACGAGCGATCTTTTCTGGATTGTTATTCTCGATCGCGATCTCTCGTTGCCCGATCCGAGTGGCTCGTTCTAGCAACAAATTTAGGATCGTACGGATGGCGATCGTCACAACCAGTAGCGCAATATCGTCCCACTTGCTGGAAATCATCGTTTTGAGGATGCTCGCCCCAATCAAAAAGCTTAACCCCAGGGAAAAGGTATAGCCCATCATCAAGCGGCTTTTTTGAAATGCTTGAAAGGTCCGATCTTGAAGTAAAGTTTCCTTCAAGAAAATCAACAAAGCCCGAACGACACCCATGGCAATCACCACTAATGCCAGTAGCTGACAAATGCTCGTCAAAATACCATTACAGACCTGAACGAAGAGATGAAGATCGGTACTAATCAGGGTTAAATTCATTGAAATTCAAAGGTATTTTCCTCGAAACTCACAAGATATAGTCATTCTGAATAAAAGTGGTACAGTTTCAGAGTTCGATCGACCCGACTAATCGAGATTTCCGTGAATCCTGGTGTCCCAATCTTATTCGGAATAACTATAGCTTGTCGCGTTATTCGCCAATCGAAATTTTGGCTAAACGCCATCTCTCCATCTCTTCATTTCCCGTTTCCTACCGAACGGATTCTTCTTGACAATAGACGATCGATTCCGACACATTCGCCGATATAATCTCTAACAACGGTCGAATTTCTCTAACCCGCGCCTGACGTAAATATGAGGAAATCGATCGAGAAATCTCGCTCGCTCCCCTCCCCATTAAAGTTAATAGGATTGAAACTCCGCATCGAGGGCTTTTAAGAGGCGATCGCGAGTTTCTTGCAAGTGTGCCGAGGTATAGGTATCCAAATCATCTTTTTGCTCGCGCAATGCCTTGTCGATATCCTCATCGAGTTGGCGTAACTGGTACCATGCCAAAGTACGGGCATCTTCGGGTACATCCGACTGACCCAAGACCATCGAAATGAGCAAATTGAGATGCTCTCGCTGCAAAGAACGGCGAACGCTAGAAATGGGTGTGGGCGTATTTTGGGATTGGATAACTTCCATCCAGATACTGCGATGCAGGGTGTCAAATAATTCTGGTAACGTCAGCGCTTGACCGGGTTCGGTTTTTAGCTCCAAGTCCCGCAAGCGATTGAGTCGCTCGCTCGACAGGAGGGACTCGAGGATCGCCCCTTGGACGAAGAGAATAATATCGTGAATCGGATAATCCAAACGGAAGACTTGGATATTGCTACCCCAGTGACTCCAGCGAGAGGGAGCCAATTGATTGAGCAAGTCCGGTGAAAATTCAAAGGCATTGGGGGCAAAGACGTATTGTTCGAGAGTTGCCAAGCTTTGCCGCTGTTTTTCCACTGGAATCGGCTCGAAGGGCAAGCGTCCTGTCGGATCGCCAGCACTGCCGCGATTGAAGGATTGACCGCCGACGTAGTTGGTGACGATCTGTGCTTGATTGAAATAATAGGTCAGCACCAGATTGAACTGCTGCCGCAGATCGCTGTAATCTTCTCCGGCTTCGAGGGTCTTATTCTCTAAGCGCAACCACATCTGGCGAGCATTTTCCATCTGGTACTGAGCGTAACGCAGGGGATCGTTACTCAAATCGAACAAGGTGACGGCCGGATCGACTTGCGACCACACATCTTCATCCGTTCCATAAGCCAATTTCGGGTCGGAAGAGCGGCGGGCGATTTCTTCGAGAAACTCTTCTTCTGCTTGTCCTCCCCCCGGCGCTGGCATGTAGCCGTATTCGACCGCCCAGCGATCGTAGGGACCAACCAAAGTTGGGAAAAAGTCTCCTTGCTCCATTCCCGGCGGCGCGATATTCGCAGGCGCGTAGTCCATCACTGACGAAATCGAACCCTGCGTCCGAGTAATCTCGGGATCGTTCAGGTCTTCGGGACTCAAGAGGGTGCTGCCGTGGAAGTTGTGGCGCAATCCCAAGGTATGGCCGACTTCGTGGGCGGTGAGGAAGCGCAAATACTGATTGATATACTCCTCAACTTCCACCCCATCCGGTCGAGCGCCGTGTAACAACGTCAGCGCCATCGAACCGATGGCGAGTTGCCGGGAACATTCGCGACAGCTACAACTAGCGCGGTGGCGATTGGCAAACGGCAGTCTATCGCTCAGTAGAGAAGGATCGAGTTGGGGTCGCTCGACCGCAGAGTCGCACAGTGCCGAGGAAATGCTGCACGCTTCGGCGGCTAATTCGCTATCGGCGCTATCGCTACGGCCGAGTAACGTGCCAAACTCTTGCTGTGCCAAACGGACGACATTGGCATCGATGAGAATGTCCGCATCGAGAATTTGTCCGGTGAGGGGATTGACCCGCGACGGACCGATTCCGGCAAAGTAGGAGTACAAATTAGTAGACCAGCGGATGGTATTGTAGCGGATATCCTCGGGCTTCCATTTCGCATCGTCGGGCATTTGCCGCACTTCGATCGCATTCAAGAATCCCGCCTGCTCGAAAGCCTGATTCCACATTAAGATGCCTTCGCGAATTGCGTCTCGATACTCCGGCGGCACGGTATTCTCGATCCAGAAGACGATCGGCTCTTTGGGGGGCGAGAGTTCCGCATTGGGATCTTGTTTCTCGAGGTTCCAGCGCTGGATGTAACGCACGAAGGGATCGCGGTTCGTATCGTCGGCCAAGTTCCGATAAGCGGTAATAAAGTACCCCACGCGCTCGTCGGCGGTACGGGGTTGATAGCCGTTGTCCGCAGGCAGTTGGGAAATACTGTAGTGCACCTGCAAGTCGAACGCGCGGTTATCTGGAAGCGTTGTCAGGTATCCCCCACTCCCAGAAAATCCGTAGACCGATTCGATTTCAACGTTCAGCGGAAATGCTTGCACCTGTTCCAAATAGGATTTCTCCGAGTCCATCCAGTAAGAACCCCCCAAGAAATAGGGAAGTTCCGTCGCCAAACCGGAGATATCTCGATTCATCAGCAGTTCTCCCAAGTCCAGAAGCAGGGTCTTCCGTTCGGGGTGGGTTGCCACGATGGGTAGAGAGTAGAGGATGGACTCGCTAAACGATCGCTCGAGCGATCGCGTTTCGGGATCGCCGGCTTGGTTGCGCAAGTAAGTATTGGGAACCACGAACTGGACCCGCTCGCCCTGACGGCGGAATTGAAATAAAATATCCCCCAGGGGCAGACCGCTCAACAACCCTGCTTCCCCAATTCCCCTCGAGAGAGTCATCGCCAACAGCAAATTCTGGTTGAGTTGGTCTGGAGACAGCTCGAGGTAGAGCGAGCCGGTGATATCGTTTCGATAGAGGGTAAACAGTCCTTCGAGTTTTCGGCTTCCCAGAACCATCTCATCGAAAATCGCTTCATTCGCTTCTGCCGCTCCGGCATCGGGATTCTCACCATCAACGGATTGGGCGGGTAACTCGCCTTCGGGAAATTCTCCTTGTTGTTTGACCTCTTGAAGCTTAGCCCGCGCGCTGGGTTCGGCATCTACTTTAGTTTTGGCTTTTTGTGCGGCAACAGCATCGAATGTCAGAAATAATAAACCCAAAGGTATCAAAGAAGAAATTCCGAAAGCAAGTTTTTTCATGTTGCGTCGATCCGAGTTGCGTCTGCGTGACTGAGTCCGGTCAAATCTAGCTCGGGCTACCTCGCCCATCTTCCCTAAGTCACAGTTGTTTTTTAATTCGAGGGGTTTAACCTACGATACTGAAAAACAAAACGTTCGGGTTGCGAGTGCCATATTACTGGTATACCCCAAAGACAAGATAAAAGTGCTAAAGGTGGGAGAATTGGTCGATCGCGCTGGCAATCGAGATGCGAATTGCGACGAACGCTGCACTTTCACCGAGAGCAGCTCGCCCTCAATCGAGCGGGGCGATCGAGGTGGCTATTTTAATCGGATCTGTCAAATTTGCACTTTTGGCGATCGAAGAACTGTCTTTCCCCTTTCAACAACCCACTCGATCTCCATATACATTCTAATATTTTTATCCTAAAGAGAATCTAGAAATGATCTGCGTTCGCCCGAAGCTTTTTTACTTTTTCTCTTACTGATAACGCGGACAAGGAAGAATATCGCTCTCGAAACTGCCAAAACGCACCGTTCCCTATTTTCCATTTATCCGTCTGTTGACACTACTCATCCGAAGCGTCAGACTCCGATGCATCCTCATCTGTCCCCATCAGCCAGGGAATCATCGGATCTTTGGCCAGTCGCTCGGAGACCGATTTTGCCCCATAGCGATTTAAGTGGCTCGGATCGGAGAAATATTGCGGTTCTCCCAGGAGCATATCGAACAAGTTGCGAAACACGAAACCGAATTCTTTGGAATTCGAGAGCATGTACTGTTGAAAGTCCCGCTCGTATTGCATCCGCACCGGGTCGAGATAATTTTCCGTCAGGGGTAAATTGACGAAAACCAATTCGCTGCCTCGGGAACGGACGAATTCCACCAAAGAATAAAACGCTGTGGCTTGTTTCCCGCGCAACTGAAAGGATTTGTAGTCCGAATCGTAATCTCCGGAAACTTCGGGATGGTTTTCGTAGTACGTTACCGGATCGAAGCGATCGGCTAGAGCCAAGAAACCGTTGGTGTATTGAATGCTAGATTCGCCTTTTGCGGGGCCTTCGGTTTCGATCGGGTCTCGGGCGGTTGTCTCCTCGAGATCTCGATCGCCCACGCTCTCGAGCAGCAAGCTCGCAAGTTCCTCTCGCCGTTCGTAAGTCGAAGAGCGCACCGACAGCATTTGATTGAGGCGATCGTCGAGATCCTCGTAGCGAGCGGACACCACCTGAAAGAACGATCGAGACACTTCCTCTTCGATCGGTTCTGCCGACTGTTGGGACTCAATCGGACGCATCCCATCGCTGAGGGCTTCGTATCCGGCCGAGAGGACGATCGCGTCGTAGGTGCGGTCTTCCCGTCCGCTATTGAATGCCCGCGCGCCGTCAGCCCACACGATTAGCCCCGGCAGCTCGTCGGTAGGCAACACCTTACCCACAAGCAGGTTGATGACTTGAGCGGTTGCCCCGTTAATACCGAAATTAAAAATCCGCACGTCGGGATATCCCTGAGCCGCGAGAGTCGTTTGAATCGTCAGCGGATCGAGACCCCGCAGCGATCGAGAACTACCCACGAGCAACACGTCGGGAATGCCAAACTCGCGAACGTAACTTTGGTAGAGGGCTAGCTGCTCGTCGAACTGGTTGCTGTTAAAAGAGGGGAACGAATAGTCGCCAACGGATTCTTCTGAGGCAATCGCCGGGTTGGCGGCTTCGTCCTCGGTTTCCGGAGATGGTGCGGTAAACCCCGTCGGATTGAATACATCTGGATTTTCTGCGGCATCTTCGCCCCAAGGTTCCGGCGCAATATCCTCGGCGGCGGGAGTTTCCGTGCCATCGCCGAGCCGAACCACTTGGGCATCCTCGGGCCGAGTGGATTCGCCATCGGTGCGAGCTTGCAGCATCTGACCGAGCCACAGGTCTCCGGCAAAGGTTGCCAGAACCCCGAGCGTTCCCCAAATTGCCGCCACCACCAGTTTGGGTTCGAGGATATTCGATCGGCCCAGAGTCGCATTTGCCTCGCGAGTTTGGGGCACAAACAGTTGCGTCCGGCTCAGGAGGGCTTGAAGCTGTTCGGACAGACTTTGGGAATGCCCCGAAGGAGTACTTCCAGAGCGCTCCAATCCCATATCGCTCAAATCCGGCTGGGGCAGCAAATCTCCCACATCCGCTTCGGAGGCGGCAAACTCGGGCATCGCATCTCGATTTTGCCCGGTGCGGCGCTCGAAATCGACTCCGTAGCTCCAGCGAGGCTGCTTTTGACCGGAACGGCGACCGTAGATGCGCGCTCCAGCGATGCCTTTGAGTTGCAGTTGGCGCAAAAATTTAACGATCGGTTCGGAAACCTGGCTCTGTTGCGGGCAAACCAACCCTTCGCTCATCACGTGCAGCAAATCGGACTTGCGACGAATTTTAATCCGAATGCCGCCGGTGAGGAGTTTTTGGGCTAAGTCGGGATTGAGCAATCGCTCGAGGCTAAAGGCGATCGCCTTGAGAGATCCTTCTCTGGCTAAGGTGAGGGCGGGAACCGCTAGAGAGCTTTTGCTCGCGGCCGGTAAATCCAACCAGGCCACCCAACCGGGCGCGCTCGGCTCGGGAAAAGAGGCTTCGTAGGGGCGATCCAAACCGTAAATGGTAGCGGCTAGAATCCCGCGCGGCGCGAGGAATTTTAACGTTGGGGCGATCGCCTTCATCACCCGTTCTCGATCGGGAATCGAAAAGTTCGACCCCCCTTCTGACAGGTTTTCGGTGGATGCAAATCCCAAATGAGGACAGCAGAAAATATGCAGGGTGGATTCTTTGAGAATGGCCGACACCTGCAAGTGTTGGGAAGCAAGCGTTTGATTTAACCGCTCGGCGATCGCCCCGACATCCCCCCAGTGGCTCCAAGTATTGATAATCCGATCGGGCGGAGTGAGATCGACGCGCAACATCCATTCGGGCTTCGGTTCCCCGCTCACCTGACCTAAAATCGCCGCATCTCGAAATCCTTGGAGGTTTAAATCCCGCAAGTGTTGGGCGATCGGGCCGCCAAGCAGTGTCGGATCGGGGGCGTAGGTAGACTCGCACAACACCCACAAGCGGCGATAAACTGGGTTGAGGCTTTGAGAGTCTTCGAGATTTTTGACCGACACTTTGACCCGCACTCCCAAATGACCGAAAGCTTTATTCAGTTGCGCGGCAATTTCTTTCGGACTGTCCGGCTTAGACATTTCCGGTGCGGTGGAAGCTTGAAACGGACGCGCCGTTTGCTTGAGCTGACTCAATCGCTCTTTAAGGACTTCTGACGGGTTCACCTCAAATCGAACCGTCCAGTCCAAATGTGGGGGAGTTTCCGGTTCTTGAGAGTTGTCGTTCGAGGTGGGGCGATCTTCAATTTGACGACCGTAGAGAAAGACCTGCTCGATTTCCAATTCCTCATCGGGCAGGGGTAAATCTTGGTGAATGGCTTGAGAGAATCGAGCCATAACAACCGTGGCATCAGGGCATTCGGAACCCTCACACCAAATATGCAGTTGCTTGTCCCGGACTTGGACTTTGAGTTGTACCCTCGGAAGATCCAAAGCCCGATAAGCCCACTGTGTCAAGGCTGGCTGGCTGTCTATTTGGGGTTGCCGCTCTACATTCAATACCACTGACTCTAGTCCCTAAATTTAAGAGAAGGTCATCATTATGCACTCTAGAAATATCATACCGTGGGTCGTTTTAGCATCGTTATTGGCATAGTAGAAAGTATAAATTTCAATCATAAGCACTGATGAGCGCAACCGATCGCAAAGACTCAAAATCCAATACACCCAACCCGTCGAGCGTCGTCCTCGGCTTAGCGACAGCTCCCATCCTGGCTGGCTTGTGGGGCAGTCAAATGCTGATGGCGTGGATGCGAGAAGTCGGTCAAGTCAGCGAGGAAATCTTGCGAGGCGATCGTCTCCCGATCTTAAATTTTCCAGAAACTGTGAGTGGTGAAAATGATGAATGATAAATGAAGAAGGGGGAATGGGGAACGGGGAATGGGGAATGGGAAACGGGGAATAGGGAACGGGGAACATTTAATTGAATAATTCTCATTTCCCCCCTCTCCCTCATCCTTACAAGGGAATGCTTTTCACAATTGGAGGAAATTGGCACGATCGCACTTTTGAACTCACACGAAAATTCAATGGTTTTGCCTCCCCAGCTTCCCCAGCCTCCCCTGCCCCATTTCACCGGAATCTAAAAAACATTCACTTGAAAGTCTCCCCCATCTCCCCCATCTCCGCACCTGACCCTCTACTTTCGCCAGCGACGGGTAAATTCGATCATGATGTCGTCTGATGTTTGGTCTTGAAGCCATTCCAAGGCCGCTCGTTGGTGGGGCAGTCCTTTGTAGTACTTAGCGACGTTGACCAGTGAAAGGGCTTTGGGTTTTGGGGACGGGGACGGCGAGGGAGATGGCGAGGGGGATGGTGAAGGTGAGGGACCGGCATTTTGGGGTCGCTTGCCAATGGCTGCCGCATATCGATCGACCCCTTTGGCGATCGCTTCTGCGGCGAGTTCTGTATATCGTCTTGCGGTCGAAGCATCCACCGAGTCGATAAAGAATGCTTCGGTCAAACACGCAGCTCTCACGCTTAAGGGAACCCCCAACAGCACCGCCAAACCTTGACGTTTCACGCCGCGATCGTTCAGCCGCAGGCTATCGACGAGTTCGTCTTGAAGAATCCCGGCAAATCGCTCGTCTTCATCAGTTCCGTTACGGTGGATGAGCACTTCCGAACCCTGAACGCGACTGTTAAAGGCATTGAGGTGCATACTGACAAAGACATCGCTATCTGAGGCGTAGGAACCCATTGCTTCGAGAAGATCCGTGGGGTCGAGGACGTTGACTTGATAGCCTTGCCCTCTCAAAATTCGGCTGGTGATGTTCGCCATCACCGTCACTTCCTTATATTCGGTGGTTCCATTTCCATCAGCACCTTGTTCGAAGCCCGTGCTTCCGTCTCGATCCATATAGGGGCCGTGACCCACTTCCAGCGTGACTTTCATAAGCGGGTAAAAAGTAAATGATTCTCTATAACGATTAAGTCCATCTTGACATTTCCAATTCCTCTCAACAAGTCAGGTCTCGGGCTAGAACGAGGGGGCTGGTTTTGGGGTTCGGGTGGTGGCTATTATCGCTACCACAACACAGACTCACTGACTAACGAACTAAGTTCTCTTTTGACTCCAGCCATAATTTTCACACCCAATGGTTGGATGGGTAGACCGATAAATTCAGTTGGGTCTACTCTACATCTTTGAGTCAGGATAAGCTTTGGAGCTTAAAAAAATATGAGCGATCGTTTAGCTTTGGATAAGTTCTAGCAATTATATGAGAAGGAACCAGAAGGGTCAGCATTTAGCGATCGGCTATTCGCAAGAATGGAGTGCTTTCAAAGCAGAGAAAGCCCGATCGCGAACTTCGTGCCTTTGCCTAACTCGGAGTAACAGGCAATTTTTCCTCCATGTTTTTCTTCAACGATTTGACGGGCGATCGCCATTCCGAGTCCCGTTCCTTTCCCCACTCGTTTGGTCGTAAATCCCGGCTCGAAAATACGTTGGCGCACCTCCTCGCACATGCCCACGCCATTATCTTCAATTTCGACGATCGCGCCTTTGGATATCGCTTTGGTGCGAATTGTAATTCGGTTGGGGTTGGCGGCAATTTCTTCAAAGCTGCGTCCGGCATTTCCTTCATCGAGAGCATCGATCGCATTGGCAATCAGATTCATAAACACCTGATTGAGTTGTCCGGGGAAGCACCATATCTCCGGAATGCGATCGTATTCTTTGAGCAGTTCGATTGCCGGACGACGATCGCTCGCTTGCAGGCGATGTTTGAGAATCAGAAGCGTGCTGTCGATCCCTTCATGAAGATCGAAAGGTACTTTATGTTCCTTGTCCGTGCGGGAAAACGTCCGCAAGCTGGTGCTGATATGGCGGATGCGCTCGACTCCCAATTTCATCGACGCGAGCAGCTTGGGTAAGTCGTCGCGGATGTAGTCGAGATCGATCGCATCAATTTCTGCGGCAATCTCGGCATCGGGATGGGGATATTTTTCTTGGTAGAGTTCGATTAACCCGAATAAATCCCGCAGGTAATCTTCTGCCGGTTGGAGATTGCAACCAATAAAGCCGACGGGGTTGTTAATTTCGTGAGCAACTCCAGCCACCAAGTTTCCCAACGCCGACATTTTCTCGCTTTGTACCAATTGCAACTGAGAGCGATTGAGCAGATCGAGGGCCGCTTGCAATTCTCGAGTCCGTTCGGCAACGTGGTTTTCGAGGGTGCGACTCCATTGCCGCAATTGCAAGTGGGTTTTCACTCTCGCGAGCAGTTCTCTTTTCTGGAAAGGCTTAGAAATATAATCGACTCCGCCGAGATCGAAGCCTTTGATTTGGCTTTCGGGATCGCTGGGGACGGTCATAAAGATTACCGGAATGGCAAAAGTTTCGGGATGGATCTTCAGTTGCTGGCACGTTTGAAAGCCGTCCGTCCCCGGCAGGCACACGTCGATCAAAATCAAATCGGGCGGCCGCTCGATCGCCAATTGGAGGGCGCGATCGCCATCCTGCGCCGCCATCACTTCATAACCGGCTGCTTCTAACACCCCGCTTGCGACTTCCAAATGTTCGATCGCATCATCGACCACGAGAATTTTTCCGTTAACCACGACGGTCCACCTCAATCGAATACTGGTTTAGTAAGTTCTCAATGCCTTGGCATCGGTTCTGGACTCGATCGATCTCAAAACCCAAGGATTCGAGGAGGTGAATCAGGACTGTCCGGAAAACCAAAACCCGGCGATCGTCAAAGATCGGCAGGTGACGACAGACTCCCTCGTAACCCAAAATTTTTCGTCCGCGATCGAGCGAACGTTGTCGCACCCAATTCATGACCGCTGGGAGTGCGACTTCAACCTCAAAAGTGCTACCCCAACCCAGCTCGCTTTCAACTTGGCTCTGTTCTCCCATCAGTTGGAGGATTTGCTGGCTGATGGCGAGTTCGAGTCCGGTTTCTCGGGCTTTTCGTTGGCGAGCGCCCCATGGCTCGAAACCTGGGAACAGCTTACCCCGATCTTCACCGGAAATGCCAACTCCCGTATCTTCCCTCGGCAATTGGACGCATCTCAAATGGCGATCGACTTTAGCCGTTACGATCGCTCGATCGGTCTCCGTTCGCGGTTCGATCGGCTTTTGCCAACTATCGCGATCTCGGAAGAGTTCCATGAATCGTGTTTCTCGAATGGGAAGATTGGGGTGTGCGTTCGCGCTCAAAAGATGTGGCTCGATTTCGAGTTGAAATAGTTCTCGAACGCGCTGACTTATCGTTGCTGGCGTTGCTTGAATTGTGAGCTGTCGATGCTGTCGATCTCGATGAAATGCGACCCAAACCCAACCTCGAACGAGAGAGATTGCGAAAATGAGTTGTGATAAAACTCGAGGTTTGAGATTCGGACGTTGCGTTAAATTACAATTATTTTTTCTCCGAGGTTTGGGTCGTTTCATGGTACTGGCATCGGATCGGCAGAGCCTAAGCTATTAGAGCGTAAATGTTTCTGATATTTTCTTCTCGTGTGAGTGGAACGATCGCTTTTCGATGGCGATCGAGATCGTTTCGATCGATACCCGGTTTTAGCCCCTGAGAATATTGAATGAGAGTGAGTTTGCCCTCACGAGTCCGTTATCGATCCCTCCCGAGCGCGCTCTGAATTGTTGCCCACCGGAAGTACGATCGCAAACTGAGTCCCCCTTCTATGCTCGGACGTGCAAGATATCGTGCCACTATGTTTATTTTCTACGATTTCACGGGCGATCGCCATTCCGAGTCCCGTCCCTTTTCCGACTTCTTTGGTCGTGAATCCTTGCTCGAAAATGCGGCGCACCACTTCCTCGGGCATACCGATACCGTTATCGGCAATCTCGATGAGTAATGTTTCGGGTGTCATTTCGGTCTTGATGGTAATCCGATCGGGATTCGCGGCGATCTCCTCGAAACTGCGTCCGGAGTTTCCTTCCTCTAATGCATCGATGGCATTGGCAATTAGATTCGTAAAGACCTGATTGAGTTGTCCGGGAAAGCATTGAATCGGTTCGATGTTGCCGTAGTCTTTGACAATTTCGATCGCCGGACGGTGTTCGTTGGCTTTGAGGCGATGTTTGAGAATCAGTACGGTGCTCTCGAGACCGTCGTGGACGTTAAAAGACACCTTATATTCGGTATCCGCACGCGAAAACGTCCGCAAGCTGGTGCTGATATGAGCAATGCGCTCGACCCCAAGTTTCATCGAATCGAGCAGTTTCGGTAAATCCTCTCGTATGAAGTCTAAGTCAATCGCTTCAATTTCGTCTTCAATGGCTTCGCCCGGATCGGGATTTTCCTCCTGATACAAGTCGATTAACCCCAACAAGTCTTGCACGTAATCCCGTGCGGGTTGCAGGTTACCGCCAATAAAGCCAACGGGATTGTTAATTTCGTGAGCCACACCCGCCACCAAATTTCCCAACGCGGACATTTTCTCGCTTTGCACCAATTGCAGTTGTGCTTGTTTCAAATCCAGAAGGGATTTTTGCAACATTTTATTTGCCGCTCGAGCATTTTGATACAACCGAGCATTTTCCAGGGAAATGGCCGCCTGGGAACAGAGTAAATTGAGCACTTCCACTCGATCTTCAGTAAATGCTCCCGCACACAGATTATTTTCCAGGTAGAGGATGCCGATGGGGCGACCTTGGTTGAGTAGTGGGACGCACAGCAGACTTTTCGGCGGCTGTTGCATGAGATAGCGATCGCCGGCAAAACTGGTGTCGTTTTCTTCTGGGTTAAACACGATCGCCTTTTGGGTGCGCTCGACGATACGAACGATACTCACCGGGAGAAAGTCAGCCTCCTCGACGGGAATTGAGGCAAGATGGCATTCCCCCCCACGGCAATGGGCGACAATTTCCCAGATTTGGGCGTTGGATAAGATTAAGGCTCCCGTATCCGCTCCAGCACTTTCGAGGACGATCGTCATGAGTTTACATAGGAGTGCCTCGAATTCGATTTCTCCAGAGAGGGTTTGCGAGGCTTTGATGGCTGCGCGTAAATCGAGAGCGGAGGAGGTGGTCGTACTCGAGGAGCGCACCGTTGGATGAGAAGACGCAGTCGTGCTCGAGAGGTATAACTCGGACTTTTGGGGTTGCTCGAAGATAGGGGCGAGCAGTTGCGCATAGGTCTTTTCGAGATGCTCGGTTTTGGCTTTTGCCCCCCACTTGGCATAGCAGTAATAAGCTTCGAGCATGTAAGCACTGGCGACTTTCTCTTTTCCCCAATCGAGATAAAATTTGGCGGCGAGTTCGTTGGCGAGGGCTTCTTCTTGCAGGTATTCGTTTTCTTTTGCCCCGGCGATGGCGCGATCGTATTGTTCGATGGCTTCTATTTTTTGTCCCAAGACTCGACATTTTTCTGCTTCGACGAGGTCGTATTTGTGTTGGAAATTCATCGGAGCAGAATTTGCCCAACTTTTCATCTTTTCTTGATTGAGTTGAACCCGATCTAAGGCTGACGATATCTCGGTTTCTGTCTGGTCGTCACAGGTCGATAACTGCACGAGAGATTCGTAGAAATAGAATAAAGGGATGGCAAGCTGACTGGGAACCCCACCTAAAAAATCCCTTCCAACTGTCGTATGGTCTAGGGCTTGAGAATGCTCGTTAAATAAATAACATAGAATAATTTTGTATAAGTATAAGTAAGCCAGGGACATCAGATCGTTATTTTCCCGATATTGAAGCGGCGATCGCTCTTCGTTGTAAGCCTCACCCACCAGAAGAGTTGGATGCACGGAATGTCCCATTAAGTTTAAGCCAAACTGCCGCAATCTTTCAGTATAGTTCAAGTGAAATCTTTGTTCGTACTTCGACAAAGATTGACCGATATCATTCAGCTTTTCAACGATTTTATTTAATTCAAAACCGCTAAAAAATAAACACTGATGACCAAAAAAAGCCGACCAAGACATACTGTCAAAATCTCCCACATCCAACCCAAAATGATATCCAGAATATCCAAGCTCCGCACATTTGTGTAAGTGAGATTTCCAGTGATAGCTAAATCCAGCAACGGTTGCCAATGCTTTAGAATGGGCTTCTTTATCGCTAAATTGTTCGAGTATATTTAATGCCAACTGACCGCATTGATAGACAAACTCAACATTTTTCCCATAGATGAAGGAAATGATTCCATAATTGACATAAACATAGGCAGAGAGTGAAGCATTGCCTTGGGTAATTGAGAGCTTAACTTCAGATAGAGACAGGAGCAAATACAGTTGTGGATTGGTGATGTAAGCTGGAGGCATCAGGACGTTTAAAATCTTTAAAGCTGCCAAAGAAGATCGATCGGTCATCACGGGCAGATGGCTCAGTTGTGCGATCCCCGTTTCGGGAATTAGGGTTTCAACTTCCTCTGCCGCTCGCTCGATCTGAGCGGGTGTTGGCGATACAGGACAATCAATGCCCAACTCGAACAAGATTTCCAAACCGATGCGAATCGCTTCGGAGATTTGTTGGCGGGCAATGCAAGCCAGGATTTGGGTCGTATAAGCATTAGACGTATCGAGAGGCGTTTTAGCGCAATGGATAATTTGCTCGACCCAGGTTTGCATTTGAGAGAAGCTACCGTTCAAATAAGCGGTTTCTGCGGCGAGATCGTACAAGGCTAGGGTCAATTCGTACTGTTGATGCCAGCATTGCCGGGATAAGAGTCCAATGCCCGATGTTGCATAATCGAGTGCCGCTTGATGTGCCGTCGCGGATTTTGCCTTGCATCCGGCAATCCAGTTTAATCGCGCGAGTTCTTCGAGTTCGTCCGGTTGACTCAGATATTGGATTCCATAATTTAACTGGTTGACAATGCTAAAAATTTTCTCCTCTCGATCGCCTTCAGAGGTGTTTTGGAGCAAGCGCCTGCCAATTTTGAGGTGCGTGAGTTGCTTTCGATCTTCGGGAATGAGCGAATACGCCGCTTGCTGGACGCGATCGTGCAAAAAGCGATAACTCACGACAACATCGTCTGTGCCGTTCTTGAAATCCTCATTTCCTTGGAAAAATTTATAGGTTTCGCTTTCGGGAATCACAAATCCCTCTTGCAATGCCTGCCATAAATCGACCGCAGCTTCATCTTGGGGGCGATCGCATACTAGGGCCAACGTGCCTAAGTCAAAGCGGTTGCCAATACAAGCGGCTAGTTTTAACGTCCCTTGGGTGACCTCCGGTAGTTTCCGCAATCGCCCCACCATAAACGCCACCACATCATCTGTGAGCGCTAACTGCCGCACCTGGGCTAAATTACATTGCCAATATCCCGCATCCGTTGCGAACGTAATGCAGCCATCCTCATATAACCCCTGCAAAAATTGAGTGGTAAAAAAGGGATTCCCCTGAGTTTTTTGGTACACCAATTCAGACAAAGGTGCGGCAACTTCTGGCGCACACAGCAAGGTACTCGCAACCAAGTGGGTAATATCCGTGCATCCCAAGGGAGCTAGGGTTAGGGTATTGACGCTCGCCTCCCGTTTGCCAAGCTCATCGAGAGTCAGCTTCAACGGATGAGCCGCAAAGACTTCGTTATCGCGATAAGCCCCCAACACCAGCAAATATCCTGCTTCCAACTCCTCCATCAACAGTGCGAGCAGGTTCAACGAAGCGGAATCAGCCCACTGCAAGTCGTCGAGAAACATCACTAGGGGATGGTCTTGAGTGGCAAAAACGCCGACAAACCGATCGAAGAGCAAATTAAAGCGATTCTGTGCCGCGTTGCCAGAAAGCTCTGGGGCTGGGGGCTGCGAACCGATAATCTGTTCGAGTGAAGGGATCGCGTCGATGAGAACTTGCCCGTTTTCTCCCACGGCTTCGAGGATTTGACGCTTCCACTTGGCTAAGTCGGCATCAGATTCCCCGAGCAATTGCCCCATCAAATCTCGGAACGCTTGCACGAAAGCCGAAAAGGGAATACTGCGGTTGAATTGGTCGAACTTGCCTTTAATAAAATATCCCCGATCGCGGGTAATGGGTTTGTGGACTTCATTGACGACGGCGGTTTTGCCAATCCCGGAGAATCCCGCAACTAGAACCATTTCCCGGTTTCCGGCAGCGACTCTCTCGAATGCGGCTAAGAGTCGCGCGACTTCGGCTTCGCGTCCGTACAGTTTTTCGGGAATCGCGAATCGATCGCAAATATCTCGCTGTGCTAATTCAAAGGACTCAATGCGTCCGGTTTCTTTCCATTCGTCCAAACAGCGCGTGAGGTCGTATTTCAAGCCCAAAGCACTCTGATAGCGGTCTTCGGCGTTCTTCGCCATCAGTTTGAGGACGATCTCGCCAATAACTGAAGGAATCTCTTGCCCAGTTCCCGTGTCCCGTTCCCCATTCCCCATTCCCATGGGGATTTTTGCCATGTGAGCGTGCACCAGTTCGATCGGATCGCTCGAATTGAAGGGTAATTGACCCGCGAACAATTCGTACAGCGTTACCCCCAGAGAGTAGAAGTCACTGCGATAGTCGATGCCGCGATTCATCCGTCCGGTTTGTTCCGGGGAAAGGTAGGCGAGGGTTCCCTCGAGAACATTGGGATTTTGGATTTCTTGGGTTTCTTTAGGCAGTAGGGAGGAGATGGAAAAGTCAATGAGTTTGACTTGTTTTGTCTCGGGATGAATGAGAATGTTAGCGGGCTTGATGTCTTTGTGGATGACTCGGTTTTGATAGAGTCCGTGGAGAATGTCGCTCAGTTGAATGGCAATAACGAGCGCGTCGGCGATCGCCACTTTCCCGTTGTACCATTCTCCCAGAGAAATATACCCTTCATCGAGCATCACCAAAGCATAACCATTTCCATAGGTTTCTAATGCCAGAGGTTGGACAATTCCGGGCAAGTTCAGGTTTTTGGCAATGGTATATTGATTGCGAAACTGTACCAATTCGTTGAAGGTCGGGTATTCGTTTCGCAAGAATTTGATGACGACGGGCTGGTTATCGACGGTGCGCGTGCCGTGATAGACGAGAGTGCGAGTGCCTTGGTAAAGCTTTTGGTTGAGGTGATAGCCTGGAAGAATCGTCATCGTCATTTTGGAGTAACTGCTTGCTTCCAATATGGCTTGTGCGATCGCACTCCAAACCGATCTAAATCACAACATCGAGCGTGCCGGGACTCGATGGAAAAATATGTCACAATCGAGAGAAGATCGACCTCTCTTGTGGCCTGCGACCCAAGGGTCAAGGGTCGAGCCAAACTTAAACCATCGCCGATAAGAGAAAGGCGATCGATTGCTCCTTCACCCACACAGCAATGGTATCCAGCTCTATTACCTTTAGCGATCTCGGCGACAATTGGGCGAAGCCATTTATCGAACGCTTAGCGCAACTCGGAATTATCAGTGGCTTCCCAGACGGTCGTTTTCGTCCGGAAGAGTCGATGACTCGCGCGCAATTTTCTGCGGTGCTTACCAAGGCATTCGATTTGCCCCGGACGCGCTCTGCGGTCAATTTTAGCGATGTTCCTTCCACCCATTGGGCAACTGCCGCGATCCGCAAAGCCTACGAGATGGGGTTTCTCTCTGGGTATCCAGGAAACCGCTTTGCCCCCGACCAAAAAATTCCCAAAGTGCAAATTCTCGTATCCCTAGTGACGGGATTGGGGATTCGTGGCAATACTCCGGCATTAGATCGGTATTATGCGGATTCGGCGCAGATTCCCGGCTACGCCACCAGTCGGGTGGCGATCGCCACTGATAATAAGATGGTGGTGAATCATCCCGATGTCGAGATTTTTCGACCCAACGATCCGGCAACTCGCGCGGAAGTGGCGGCACTGGTTTATCAGGGATTGGTTTATCTCGGACGCGCCGAGGCGATTTCCTCTCCTTATATTGTCACCGAGCAGCGATCGCCCGGAACGATCGAATTTCTGCCGCAGGTGTCTGTCAGTCACCAACGAGAACTTCGCGGCGCATGGATTGCATCAGTTTGGAATATTAACTGGCCTTCCCGTCGAGATCTGACCACCTATCGGCAAAAACTGGAGCTGACTGAGATTCTCGATGTCATGCAGGAGTTGAATCTCAATGCTCTGTTTTTCCAAATTCGCCCGGAAGGAGATGCGCTCTACGAGTCGGAACTCGAACCTTGGAGTGCTTGGTTGACTCGAACCCAAGGTAAAGCCCCCGATCCCTACTACGATCCCCTCGCTTTTGCCGTTGAAGAATGCCACAAGCGTAATATCGAACTCCACGCCTGGTTCAATCCCTATCGCGCGCGCACGTCGGCAACGGTGTCTAAACCCGTTCCCCCCCATATGGAAGCGGTGCATCCGGAATACGTGGTCACTTACGGTAATTTGCTGTGGATGGACCCCGGCGACAAACCCGTGCAAGATCGCACTTATAACGTGATTCTGGATGTGGTGAACCGCTACGATATCGATGGCGTTCACCTCGATGACTACTTCTATCCCTACCCAATTTCAGGGAAACCATTTCCCGACTACTATCCTTACTCGGAATACCTCGAAGCCGGGGGGACGCTCTCTCGGAACGACTGGCGGCGAGATAATGTCAATCGGATGGTTAAACGCCTCTATACCGGGATTAAAGGCACAAAACCCCACGTCAAGTTCGGTATCAGTCCCTTCGGCATCTATCGTCCCGGACAGCCACCGGGGATTTTCGGTCTCGATCAGTACAACCAACTTTTTGCCGATCCGCTCAAATGGATGCGGGAAGGATGGGTGGATTATTTAGCCCCCCAACTCTACTGGCGCATCGACCAAGCCGAGCAAAGTTACCCGAAACTGCTCGAATGGTGGGTGGAGAGTCGTAACAATCCCAAGAGTCGGCACATCTACACGGGGAATAATTTGGTGAAATTGGGCGAAGCAGGATGGACGATTGCCGAGTTTGAAGAGCAAATCTCCATGAGTCGCAATTTAGCCTCTCGTCAGTCTCTGGGAAATATTTTCTATCAAGTCAATCCGCTACTCGAAAACCGCGCCGGGATTAACGATCGCTTCAAACGCGATATCTATACCGAACCGGCACTAGTACCGACGGTTCCCTGGATCGACTCAGTGCCGCCGCCTCCCCCGACGAACGTGCGCACCAGCAACCGCCAACTCAGTTGGAGCGCGCCATCGCGAGACGTACGATCTTGGACGCTGTATCAGAAGTTGGGCAGTTCTTGGAAGTTGGTGAACATTTTGCCCGAAGCCACCCGACAATTGACTTTGCCCTCGGGAACCTATGCCCTGTGTTCGGTCGATCGACTGGCGAATGAAAGTAGGGGGATTCAGGTGACGGTTTAGGGCTATTTGGGTTCGGCAGCAGGGCATCGCGACAGGGGGAGATGGGGGCGGTGTTCTGGTGCTGCGCGCACCCTCTTCGATCGACTCGGGGAGTCAAAGACCTCGAAAGAATCCATGGCACGAGCACAAGTGAGAAACCGGGGCCCGAAGGAACGGCAGCGATCGACTCGTACCGCTTACCAAGGACTGCCAATCATGGTGAAGCCCGACCAGTAGTACGGATGTGCTAAGTCTTGCGCGTCAGTATCGCTCTGAGTCAACTCGGGCGGTAGGGGAAGACTGCCTTGGGCCCAAACGAGCCGATCGTCTTCTAGGTGAATGTCGCCGCGCAACATGGCAATTTGGGCCTGTCGCAACGCTTCGGATTTAACCGTCACCTCGTCGCGCTGAAGCTGGTGGTAAAATTCGCGCATCAGCCCCAATGTCCCTTCATCGCTGACTTGCCACAAACTCGCCAGCACGGATTTGACTCCCGCTTGCACCGCCAGGCCGGCAAAACCCAATTCTGCATCGAGATCCCCCACAGCCGTTTGACAGGCACTCAACACCAATAGTTCCACCGGGGGATCGTTCCAGCCGAGTTGACGCAATTGATCGAGTTGAAGTTGGTCATCCCACAGTTGGATGTAAGAGTTGCGCGGGGTTCCGCTTTTGAAAGTGGCATGGGTGGCCAGGTGGACGATGCTAAACGGATGAGCGTCCCGCTGAGCGGTAAGGTTATCGAGGGTAAAGTTTTCGTTGAGGAACGATTTTCCTTCCCACATTCCGTCGATGGATTGTCCGGGCATCAGCGCCGAATTGCGGACGATCGCCGAAAGTTCGACGGGTACGGCTGGCAGGGGTTTCCCGTTGGCAAATTCGCTCGCTCCCATCGCCAATACGTCCGCATCTTTCAGATCTTGGTAGCTGGTATCGGTGAGGTTGAGACTGGGAATCAAACCGATGCTGTATTTCTCGATGAGGAACTCGTCGCCATCGTGCAACGCCGCGATCGGCATGGCCCGCAACCCTTCATCCATCGATAACACCAGGGTGTCGGCCCCCAACTTGTCTAAGTCCGCTTCTAAGGGCGCGATCATCCAATCGTAGAGCTGTTGGGCGTAGGTAAGATACTCATCGGACTCTCGCTCGCGGGGATTGGTCAAACTAATCCGGAAGCGTCGCAGAACGGGAACCAGCATCGAGCTTTTCGCTTCGGGAACGCTGTGGTAAATCGCTTCTCCCGAGGGGGGAATGGCGATGAGATCGAGTTGCTCTTCGCGGGCGAGAATGTAGATGAGGACGGAAGTCTGTCCGGTTTGCGCCTGGACTTCTTGCAAGCGATCTTGCAACTGCACCACAGAACCGTTGTTGTTGTAGGTCTCCCGTCCCATCAGATCCCCCAACTGGCGAGCGTACATTCCTTCGATCCCCCCGATCGCCTCGCTAATATAGCCCGCATCGAGTTGATTTTCAATTTGCGATCGCGTAACTGGAACCGCTTCGAGTTCGTTCTGAGGACTGACCTCGACGGGCAAATCGGCGATCGACTCGTCCGATGCGTCTGAAGTCTCCTCTCCTGCGGTTTCCTCGGAAGATGCATCAGAGGATGCATCGGCAGTACTGTCCGTGTCGTCCGTTTGGCTCTCATCGAGCGGCGCGGTATCGGCGGTTTCTTCCAAGTCTGGCTCGGCGGTATTTTCCGCGTCAGTCTCACTTTGGGCGATCGCCTCGACTTCGAGCGCATCTTCTGTGGGGACATCCGCTTCCGGGATCTCGGTCTTTTCCTTCTCGTCCTCGGTAATCGGGGTTGCATCGACAGTTGCTTCTACAGTCTGCTCTTCCGCCGTCTGCTCTTCCGCCGTCTGCTCTTCCGCCGTCTGCTCCACCGTCTGCTCTTCCACTACCCGCTCTTCCACGTCCGGTTCCGAAACGCGATCGGCGCGATCGGTTGGGCGATCGTCGCTCGCTCCTTCATCAGAACCTGCCTCCACCACCGAGATATCGCTCTGGGAGGTGGTAAATTCTAAGACCCCAGGCTCTGTTTGAGTACTTTCAACCTCCGTCACCGAGGTATCGGGATTCGTGTTGGTTTCCACGTTGCCTTTGAAATCCGTGGCGATCGCCGATTCGGTTCGATCGTCCTCGATCGCACTTGCATCGGCAGTGGGATCGATCCCCGGTTCTAGCTCGGGTTCCGGAGTCGGCTCCGGCTCTGGCTGCGGTTCGGGAGTGGGAATGGGTTCGGGTTCTGGAGTCGGTTCCGGCTCTGGCTGCGGTTCGCCCTCATCTTCGACTCCCCGCGTCGGATCGGTGTCCGGTTCTGGCTCTGCATCCGGCTCGGATTTGGGTTCTGGGGTGGGTTCGGGTTCGGTATCTGGAACGGGTTCCGCATCCGGCTCCGGAACTGGAGTCGGTTCCGGCTCTGGCTGCGGTTCGCCCTCATCTTCGACTCCCCGCGTCGGATCGGTATCGGGTTCTGGCTCTGCATCCGGCTCGGGTTTGGGTTCCGGCTTGGGTTCCGGTTCTAGGGTGGGTTCCGGTTCCGCGTCCGGTTCCGGTACGGCTCCCACCGTCAGGGTGATGCCCCCTTGGGAGAGGGAACCCATCGTGTCTGCAATCGTTGCGGTTCCATCGGTAATCGCCCCGGCCGTCCCGTTGGTGAAAGTATCGACCCCGATGGTAAACGGCTCCGGACTACCGACCTCAATGTCGATCGTGCCGCCGACTTCCCCAGCCGAAGAAATACTCGCTTCCTCGCCGTTGGCAGAGGTAAAAGTGCCGATCGCGATGAGGGTACTATCGGTGAAGATATCGATCGCCCCCCCCCGATCGAGACCTTCGCTGTTGAGGGTTGTCAGGGTAATGGGACCCGAAGCCGACAAATCGATGGCTCCTCCCTCCCCAGTACTGCTAGAATCGATCGCCCCGAGGATCGTCAAGTCTTCTGCGGTATTCAAATCGATATCGCCGCCATTCCCTCCAGAGTCACCCACCGCACGGCTATCGATCCCCCCGAGCTGGCCGCCAAAAATCGAGATACTACCGTCGGGAGCTTCGACCGATACGTTTCCGCCATCACCAGCGACTCCGCCTCCAGTAGAAGAAGAATCGATCGCCCCGGTCAAGATATCTCCTTGGCTCGAAAACAGTTCGATCGCGCCCCCATTGCTGCTCTGCGCGCTCCCGTCTCGCTCCCAAAAGCTGCGGAGGCGACCGACGGCAATCCCTTCTGTTGCCCTCAAATTAATGTCTCCTCCATCTCCAAGAATGCCGCTGGTGCTGGTATTGAGGTGAGCGCGAGCGTTGTCGGTCCCGACGGAGATCGTGCCGTTGGTGGCTTCGAGGGTAATATCGCCGCCGGGGGTGAGGTTGATTCCCGAGGTATCGATCCCGCCAGTGGTAATATTCGCGCCGGTGATAAAGATATTGCGACCCCGCGCCGAGAGGGATTGACTGGCATCCATCGAGAAATCCCCGACTCGATTTTCATCGGCATCAGCGACAAATTGAATATTCCCCCCTTCCGAGGCAAATTCTAAGGAGACTCCAGGGGCGATCGTAATATCGTTGGTGGCTTCGAGAATGATATTGCCTTCTTGCTCTTCGAGGGTGCGAGCGTCGATGGTAATCCCCCGGTTGGGAAAATCATCTTTGAAGATATCGGGTAAGGAGTCTTCGGGAGTTTCTGGATCTGAGGTTTCCGAGCCTGGGGAGTCGGGATCGGTCGTGTTGGGATCGTCTGGTTCCGAAGGCATTTCCGGAGGTTCGGGATCGGAGGCGGTGTCGGCGATCGTGATGTCGATCGGATCGAGCAGCAGAGTTCCCGCTTCCCCCCGAGGGGCCCTCACGTTAACCGTCCCTTCAAAAAACAGCGCGTGGGCACCAGATACTTCCACAAAGCCACCATCGCCGCCGTTCGCTCCCCCTCGGGCGCTCATCGTACCGTAAAAGCCCGTCGCCCGATCGCTCCAGAGGTTGATTCGTCCTCCATCCCCCGAACCGATCGCATCGGCACGCAAAGTCGAACGGTCATCGACAAAGGTACGAGAGGCCTGGGGGAGCGCACCTTCTCCGCGAATATCGCCCCCGATCGCAATTCGACCGCCACCTCCGAGGGCCGAGGCATCGATCGTTCCGTCCAAAACACCAATGCGATTGCCGAGAACTTGGATCGTCGGAGTCGAGGCGCTCGCCGAAGCGGTCGAAGCATTGACGTTCCCAGAGACGATCGCATCTCCCACTTGCAGGTCGATGGCAGTTGGACTTCCCACTAGGCTAATCCGACCGTCTGCGGTCACTTCAATTTGGCTGGCTTGAGAAATCGGCGCGCCACCGGTAAGCAATTCCGGCAATTCTAGGGGAGTAAAGGGTAAGACGGTGGACGAAGATGCCGCAGGCACCTCAAACGCTAGCAGGTTTCCCGCCATACTCAAGCGCATTAATTGGCCTTCGGGAACCGCTGCTACGCCAATCTTGCCCCCCGGCGCAACCAGGTTTCCCGTATTGACTACCGTACCGCCGAGCAATCTCAAGTTGCGACCCGTGGCGACGGTCAAGGTTCCTTCATTGACGATCGCCCCTGGCGTAAAAGGCGAACCGTTTTCGGTGGTGGCAGCAAAGGAAAACCCGGTGGGATCGCCCGTTAAACCGTCCCAATTATTGGCGGCGATCGCATCGAACCAGCCGCCGTTCTCGAACTCGATCCCCGTTGCCGTGGTGGCGGTAAAGTCTCCTGTCACGTTGAGGGTGGCATTGGGGCCGAACACCAATCCCGCCGGGTTGATCAAAAATAGGTTGGCATCGCTACCGCTGACTTGAATTAAACCATCGACGATCGACGGATCGCCGCCAGTGATGCGGCCTAAAATATTTTGAATGTCTGGGGTTGACAAAAAGTTGGCACTTTGCCCTTCACCCAGACCGAAGCGCTCGAAACTGTGAAACAAATTCGCACCGTCTTCGGAGCGCTGTCCCCCGTCAATATCAAAGTGATTTTCGTTGGGGGTGACATTCGTTCCCGTGCCGTCGGTGTTAGGGACGATGGGCTGTCCTCGAGCTGGAGAAAGGATGAAAAGCCCTGCTAAGGGCAGGAGGCTCGAACCCAATTTGAGGGGTTTCATAAAACATTTCATGGGTAGCCTGCTTCTGATGGATTAACAAAAAAAGAACTGGAGGAATGAAGTCTCGAACTGATACCGAATCTATTCCCTAACCAAGTTGACCGGATTCTAGCGATTCCCTCGAGCAAAATGCTTCAAAATTGAAAGTCTGGGGAATCCAGTAGATACACCAACAGCTACCGCCGATCGACTTCTCACAAAACTGATATTGACTAGAGTTTGGAGATTGATGAAAAATTCTGAGATGGCTCTCAGAACATATATCATATAAATCGTAAATTAAACCGTATATATTATAAAATTTAAAATCCCCTGACGATCGGAAATTTTGTGCTTTACACTTCCGTATTTTGACTGAATTTTGAATTCTCGATCTATTTCCCACGGATTCGCACCCACTGTCGATTGGCTGAAGCTCTTGTATTACCTCGCTCGACGAACGCTCGAAAATCAGAGCGGGTCTGTTAGTGCGATCGAATTTTGACAGAAATGCGATGGGGAGACGCGGAGACGCGGGGAGGGGGGAGGTGAGGGAGGTGAGGAAGCTGGGGAAGCTGGGGGAGAGTGAACGCGCGCATTAAAAATGCGCGTAGGGGGAACGGGGTGTGGGAACACTAAAGACCAACTCTCCCCCATCTCCCTTGTCTCCCCCATCTCCCTCTTCCAATGCTTTCAATGCAAAAAAAGGGCAGCTCTTATCAAAAGAACTGCCCGATGTATATCCAAACAGAGTGAGGAATGAAAGACGATTAGACTTGGTTACAGGATGAAGGCGATATCCGCATCGCTAATGAGGGTAGCATCGACACCTTGGAGGGTAACGGACACGCCACCGAGTTGGATTTGGGTATCTGCATTGACTTGAGTCACCGTCAAATCCTCGAAGGAGAAGCCAGCTTCTAAGCCGATGATATCCACGCCGTCCTGGAAGTCGGTGATGGTATTATTGCCATCGGTAGAGAGGAAGTCGAAGCGATCGCCTCCAGCACCACCAGTCAGTAAGTCATCGTCCAGGTTTCCGGTCAGCACGTCGTTTCCGTCGCCACCGATTAAGGTGTCGTTTCCTTTACCACCGTAGAGCGAGTCGTCTCCTGCGCCCCCATCGAGAGCGTCGGCTCCGACATTGCCGAACATGACATCGTTGCCAGCGCCGCCAGTAATGCTGTCATCGCCGAGTTCGCCAGCCATGACATCGTTACCTTCACCGCCGTCCATCACGTCGGTTCCTTGACCGCCGAGCATGAGGTCGCTTCCGGCACCGCCTTGCATAAAGTCAACGCCAGCATTGCCGAACATTACGTCGCCGCCTTCGCCGCCGTTAACAATGTCGTTACCGACTCCGCCAGCCATCACATCGTCAGCCTGGCCGCCGTTCATGGCATCGTCACCTTCGCCACCGAGCATCACGTCGCTGCCGTTGCCACCATCCATGACATCGTTTCCAGTGCCGCCATCCATGACATCTTGTCCGCTACCGCCGGAAAGGTTATCATTTCCGCCGCCACCGGATACCGCATCGTCACCCGCGCCGCCATCGATCGCATCGCTGGTGTCGCCACCGGATAGCGCGTTGTCACCGTCATCGCCGGAGGTGTTCGTTTCCGTTTCGACGGTGGGGATTTCGGGGAATTGGAGGTCTAGACCGCCGTCGGTCGCATCATCGGCAACGTCATCAGCAGCATCGTCGGCAGTATCGTCGGTATCGTCATTCGTCGGTCCATCGTCATCAGTGGTTCCGCCATCATCGGTGCTGCCGCCATCATCGGTACTGCCACCGTCGTCAGTACTGCCATCATCCGTGCTGCCGTCGTCATCCGTGCTGCCGTCGTCGGTGCTGCCACCATCGTCAGTATTGCCACCGTCATCAGTGCTACCCCCGTCGTCAGTACCGCCATCATCCGTGCCAGGACCAGTACCCGGACCAGGGTCAACAACAGCACCGCCAACGGTCAAGTCACCCGTCACATTGATATTAGGAATGTCATTGTCAGCTAGATCTTTAATGTCAGAACCCGCAGCCGTCAGAGTGAGGACATAATTACCATCTTCACCCGTCAACCCCGAAAGATCGATGGTGTACTTCGTGGCATCATTTGCATCTTGATTGATAGGCAAATTACCCAGAGGAACATCCACACCATCTTTGGTAAGTGCAAAGTCACCAATGTCAACACCATCAACTTCTTCAGTGAAGTCAATAGTGGCTACACCCCCTTGAGCAATGGTAATCGTTGCCGTGGGTGGAGTCATATCGGGTCCAGCAACCGTCAAAGTCCCCTCAGCATCTTCCCCAATTGCATTGTCGGCTAGATCTTTAATGTCAGAATTGGCTTTCGTCAGAGTCAGCTTGTATTCGCCATCTTCACCTGTCAGTCCCGAAAGATCGATAGTGTAATTCGTAGGATCGTTTGCATCTTGATTGACAGGCAAATTACCCAGAGGTACATCAATATTATCTTTAGTCAGGGTAAAGTCAGTGATGTCAACATTAGCAACTTCTTCAGTGAAGTCAATGGTGGCTAAACCCCCTTCGGCGATATTAATCGTGGCAGTCGGTGCGGCCTCATCCACCGCTGTCGCATCGCCAGTTACGGTGAAATTGTCAAGTTGAAAAAACTTATTTACTGGATTTTGGGCATTAGTGCCAACAATCCGGAAGACGACATTCGCTCGATCGTTGATTGCGGCAAAACCACTCAAATCGACTGTATAGAGATTAAAATTACCTCCGGCAGCGATAGCAATATCTTTAACGTTAACAAAGTCGCCCCCATCAACACTGTATTGAAAAGTCTGATTATCAGGAGCTTGTCCCTGTCTGAAAGCATCAAGGGTGACTACTATATTTTCATATCCAGATAGATCGACCTGAAACTCGAAGTAGTCATCTGGCTGAGGCTCTACGTCCCAGCCATCAGCCTCCCAGACCTTAGTTCCGTTATTTCCTTCGTCTTGTACGATATTTGCGTTAATACCAGCACCAGCAACCGCTACAGCACCAGCCACATTAGCACCAGCATCGGCATTTAAATCGCCGTCTTCAAAATCCCACTTAACGATATCTACCATGATGTGTTTCCTTCCTTCTAGTTTGGTTAGATTTGTTGTTGGATGAAATTAGAGACTTGCTCCACCGATCGAATAATTCGATCGCATGAGTCAAACTTGAGCTATCTCAACCCAACACCCAAGACAGTGATATGAGTGTTAGATAAAAGCTCGAGTACCCTTGAGTACGAATCAAATTCGCAATATTTGGAAAAAATTAAAACAAAAATGAGTGGAAACGATCGAGTTCGATCTCACTCAAAATTTGCACGGTAAACCTTCAGCCTCATTGCAATCCGTGCGTTGCACGTTGCATCGTCAGCCAGTCATAATTTCTTTAATCTCGAATCGAACACAAGAACGACTTTTCGAGATAACTCATGAGTTCAGGAAGGACAGAAGAGAGAAATACAACTCACCAACTCAAAAAACGCATTGGCAGAAGCTAGTTTGAATTGTTTCTCTCTCTATCTGTCTGGTATCCCACACGTTGTCGGCGCGGAGGAATGCGAGCTATCGAGTCGAGAGTCGATCGCACGGGCGATAGTTTCGATTTAATTGCGCTTGCGGTGCGATCGTCTTTCGCGATGGTATCGATAAATTCGATCGAGATATTAGAAAGATTTAGTTTTCCAGAATCAATTGTCTGGAATGAATACTTTTGGGGTGTAGACGATCGGTTGCGATCGTAGCCAAAATAGATTTAGGTGGGAGGTAGAAAGCGTTACGCATCGTGCTGAGTTCAAATAGAAGTACAGACTGATGCACCATGATTTTAAAATTTTAGGAAGCGAAGCATCCATCCATCAAACCTTGATTTTGGTTGCTTGGCTCTCTTCGTAATCTATTAGACCCCATTCCCACCGAAATGATATCCGCCAAATGGCTTATATCTACGTAAAGATTAGGCGAAGTAAATATCGAACGAAGTGAACGTACAATAAAGAGAATCACCGTAGAAATACGAGTTATGATGAGGTCAAACCTAGTAAATACACAAGACAGATCGATATCGCCGTTCTGATTTACGTATAAGTACAGACTTGCGAGATTCAACTCAGCCATCGTGCGTATATTTGGAAATCTGGGAACTTTTAAAATAGAAATTCGTCGCTCAATTTTTATGGCGATCGAACTTCTCGAATTTCAGTTAAAATCCGTTTCTTTATCCTCTCTTTACTCAGTCTCTACAGCAATTTTAAATTTACGATTCTCCCGCTCTTCTCTTTTTACTCATTGATGAGTCGGCCGCCAGACATCGATATCTAAATTGAGGTTCAAAGCTTGAAAACTCCTGTCAGACAAGCATTACTGTTGCCATTTTCAGTCAGGTCGCTCGAGAATATACCTGCATCTTACATCCCTGACTTTTCTTCGATCGGCCCAAATAAATGTGGCGATCGCGATACATCTAAAATAAGTTGTCTGACGCAGGCTCTAAAAAAGAAAACCCCCCCCGCTTTAAGGTGTAAAGTGGGGAGGAAAGTTAATCAGTTTGTACTTCTACCTAGGTTATTTATTAAACAGCTTTTCCCCTCAATAATCGTCCGCCAAATGACGTAATGTCGGGAAAAGTAACCCCAGAAGCCCCAGTCTATTTCAGAGTGGGGCTATAAATTTTGGCAAGAATCAAAATCGTTTCTTTTGGGAGCGCTCGTCCCGATACACGTGCAAAAACCTCAGCCGCAGCAGTTTCCGCACCGCCTCC
>JAXHUC010000033.1:0-54895 GCA_034189805.1 Cyanobacteriota bacterium | reverse complement strand
GGGTTCGGGGGAGTAGAGGGGCCCCCGGCGGGGGGTTTGGGGGGAGACCCCCCAATTCCGGGTTTTCGGTTGATTATTGACAGGTTGACAAAGTGAATACCACCTTAACTTGTCACCAATGATACAGCCTTAACCTTTCACCAATGGGGAATGGGAGGAAGATGACGCTCCAGACGGGGGGACGCAAAGACGCGGAGATAGGGAAATTGGAAATGATGAGCAATGAACGGGGAACGGGGAATGAGAAGATAAGTAAAGAATAGTGATGGAGCAGTCGCCATCACTGTTGGGACACTGTAGCGAAGAACAAATGACTTCAACCGAACTGCCATGGCGCTCTTCTCCCCTAGAGTTGGATTTGTCGCCCGATCGCGTTCAGATTTGGCACGCGGATCTCAACCATCTCTGGCGACCGATCGATCGATGGTACGAGTTACTCTCCCCCGACGAACGCCAAAGAGCCGATCGCTTTCTCCGTCCGGTCGATTGTCATTCGTTTGTAACTGCTCGCGGTGTCTTGCGCGAGCTTTTGGGTCGCTACCTGAACCTGGAGCCAAAACAGATCGAGTTTGGGTATACCGAACGGGGCAAGCCTTTCATCCTCAACGGCGATCGCCCCCTTTCTCTAGAGTTCAATCTCTCTCATTCGGGGGGAGTTGCCCTTTACGCGATCGCCTGCCATCGTCGAGTGGGAATTGATGTCGAATCTCACCGAGATCTCGAAGTGCTCTCCCTAGCCCGTCGCTTTTTCAGCGAGCGCGAATACGATCGGTTGTGCGAGATTCCCCCCGAACGACAGACCGAAGCATTTTACAGCATTTGGACGGCAAAGGAAGCATTACTCAAAGCCACCGGAGAAGGACTGATTGGATTGTCGCGAACCGAAATTGCGTTAACGGACAGCGAGTTTGCGCCGATGTCGATCGCTCTATCGTCAGTTCCTCCGGCGTGGCACCTGCAACCCCTCAAACTCGGTCCCGGCTATAGTGGAGCCGTGGCGATCGAAGGAAAAAAGTGCCATCTCGATTATTACGCGCTCTCGTTCGCATCAAGCGTCACTCAAGAAACGCGATAGAGCGGCGAGAGCAAACTCTCAAAGACTTTCAGTCCGTCGGTGTCTCCCAACATCCGATCGGCCGAGCGCTCCGGATGGGGCATCATTCCCATCACATTTCCTCCTTCATTGCAAATTCCAGCAATATTATTTAACGAACCGTTGGGATTGCCCGCTTCATTTATCTTTCCCTTGGCCGAACAATAGCGAAATACCACTTGACGTTTGTCTTCCAACCGGGCGAGAGTATCGGCATCAGCCCAGTAGCGACCTTCTCCGTGGGCGATCGGCAAGGAAATCACTTCTTCTAAACCGTAATCTCGAGTCCAAGGCAGATCGGTACGCTCGACTCGTACGGGAACTCGATCGCAGATAAAGTGCAAATCTCGATTGCGAACCAGCGCCCCCGGTAACAATCCCATTTCCGTGAGAATTTGGAAGCCGTTGCAAATCCCCAAGACGAATTTACCGCTCTGGGCATGTTCTCGAATCGATCGCATCACCGCCGAAAACTGAGCGATCGCCCCGCAGCGCAGGTAATCTCCGTAGCTGAACCCACCGGGCACGATAATCGCATCGAGATCGCTAATATCGGTATCTTGGTGCCAAATCATCCGCGTTCGCTGGTTGAGAATATCCCGCGTCACGTAGGCCGAATCTCGATCGCAGTTCGATCCCGGAAACACCACGACTCCAAACTTCATCCCCATCTCTTTCTCCCCAAATTATCGATCGTATTTTTTGCTGATGCTCGCGGTTTCTAGAGTTTTGCCTCTGAAGCGGTCACTACCTCAAACCGATAATTTTCAATCGTCGGGTTGGCTAAGAGCCGATCGCACATCTTATCGAGTTGCTCGCACGCCTCTTCGCGATCGGTTGCCTGGAGGGTGAGTTCGACGTACTTGCCAATTCGTACCCCATCAACGCTGTGGTAGCCGAGTTGCTGGAGACCCGACCGCACTGCCGTTCCTGCCGGATCGAGGACGGACGGGCGAAGGGTCACGTAAATTTGGGCTTGATAGGTCTGTGTCACGATAATGCCTTGGTAGAATAAGAGAGCGAGAAATCGGCAGTTTCAGTCTCAAAGTAAACTCATGTAAGACTAGTCTAAAACAAGTCTAATCCCGTATATATCCCTTGCGAATCGAGATCGTCCATGAAAACCAGGCGCACCCGCTCTCAGGAAAAAATTTTACACCTGTTGAAGACCACGCAGCGATCTCTTTCTGCGCAAGATATTTACATGGAATTGCGTGAAAGCAAGCATAGCATGGGTTTAGCTACGGTCTACCGATCTTTAGAGGCTCTCAAACTCGAAGGAGTCGTGCAAGTCCGCACCCTCGCTAGCGGCGAGTCGCTTTACAGTTCTTCCCAGAAAGATACCCATCATCTGACTTGTTTGCAATGCGGGGCATCGATCTCTCTAGAAATGTGTCCCGTTCGCCCCCTCGAAACCAAGTTACAACAATCCCATCACTTCAAAATTTTCTACCATACCTTAGAGTTTTTCGGTTTGTGCGAAGTCTGTCAGCAAAAACCGATGACTGGGGAACTGTAAGTCGAACTGTCAACCGATCGTCAGCCCCACTGCTCCTCGTTCGATTCCCTCGGAAGAGACCCGATAATCGACTTATGATGGTAAGAATACAAAATTTTGAGGCATGAGGAATGAAATTCAACGCCATCGATACGGCTCCTATAGATTGGTCGGGGGATGCTTTAGCGATCGGACTCTTTGAAGATGGCATCGAGCTGACTGGAGATTTAGCTGCCCTAGATGAGAAACTCGCAGGTACCCTCAAAGAACTCATCGAAGAGGCGCAATTTAAAGGCAAAGCCAACAGCACCGCAGCATCTCGAGTCGGTGGTGCGAGCGCGATTCGGAAGGTGATTTTAGTGGGGTTGGGCAACCCGGAAAAAGCCAACTTAGAGGGGACTCGTAAGGCTGCTGCCGCTGTGGCGCGAACGGCAAAACGAGAACGGTGTAAAACCCTGGCGCTAAGCCTTCCCCTTTGTGACGACGATAAAAGTGAAACGGCCGGGGCGATCGTTGAAGGGATCGAATTGGCGCTCTACGAGGATACACGCTTCAAGTCCGAATCGGAGGAGAAGAAGCTAACGTTGGAGACAGTGGATTTACTCGGTCTCGGCGGTACGGAGGCGGCAATCGATCGCGCCTTGCAAATTACATCCGGCGTGATTCTCGCCCGAGAACTCGTTGCAGCACCAGCCAACGAAGTCACCCCGATTACCATGGCCCAGACCGCAGAAGACCTCGCCCGCGACTATGGTTTGGCGTTGAAAATTTTGGAAAAAGAAGACTGCGAGAAATTGGGGATGGGAGCCTTCTTGGGGGTGGCCAAAGCCTCGGATTTACCGCCGAAGTTCGTTCACCTCACCTATACGCCGTCGGGAATGCCGCGCAAAAAAGTCGCCATTGTCGGCAAAGGACTGACCTTCGATTCCGGGGGACTCAACCTCAAAGTCAGCGGTAGCGGCATTGAAACGATGAAAATCGATATGGGGGGTGCGGGTGCGACCTTCGGGGCGGCAAAAGCGATCGCCCAACTCAAGCCTGATGTGGAGGTTCACTTCATCTCGGCGGTGACGGAAAATATGATTAGCGGTCGGGCAATGCGACCCGGAGATATCCTCACTGCCTCCAACGGTAAAACCATTGAGGTGAACAACACCGATGCGGAAGGTCGCTTGACCCTTGCCGATGCCTTGGTATTTGCCGATAAGCTGGGAGTCGAGGCGATCGTCGATTTAGCCACCCTCACCGGCGCGTGCATGATTGCCCTGGGCAGCGAGATCGCCGGATTGTGGAGTCCCGACGAGGATCTGGCTCGAGGGCTGTTAAGCGCTTCGGCGAGTGCGGGGGAAAAACTTTGGCAGATGCCTCTCGAGGAAAGCTATTTTGAGGGGATGAAGTCGATCGTCGCCGATATGAAAAATACCGGCCCCCGACCCGGAGGCGCAATTACGGCCGCGCTATTTCTCAAAGAGTTTGTCAAAGAAACGCCCTGGGCCCACCTCGATATTGCCGGTTCGGTGTGGACGGATAAAGACAAGGGATACAACAGTGCGGGGGCGACGGGCTTCGGCGTGCGAACTTTGGTGAACTGGGTGTTGGCATAAAATCGCGTCAGTTCCGGATAAACAGCGTTGGGTGAGGGTTGGGAATCGGGGACGGTGCGTGAAGTTCCCCGATCGCCAGCTCGAGTATTCACTCACAGTAAAGTTTTTGGAAAATAAGGGCGATCGCACGATTTTCATCGAAACGTTGCAACCGATGCAATCGAACGGGGATCGCTCCTACCCAGTCGATCGCCCAGACAATAGCGACTTCCCGCGCATCGCCACGCGCCAGGAAGAATGGGTGCGTGCGTGGTATTTTAAGGTACTTTTTTGACTACTTAACCCATTATCAACCCATACGGCTAACTTCTTGTCAAGTTATATGTTACGGGTCTGCAAACGTTACATTCTTGCCGATCGTTTTATTTTTTCGCTCAAACCCATAACTGGATAGCTTTACAGTCGCATCACACAATGGTCGTTCGTGTAAAATTTCGACATAAAAGTAACAAAACTTTGCATTTTTTTATGAGAGTTAATAAAATAGGAAGACAGTAAGTATTTATCTTCATTGGTGAATGTGATGGCCTTTCCCTGGCTAACTGCCGTAATCCTCCTCCCTCTAATCGGAGCCGTTTTCATCCCGGTCTTACCGGATAAAAATGGCAAGACCCTTCGCTGGTATGCCCTAGGCGTTGGGTTACTCGACTTTATCCTTACCCTTTACACCGTCTGGCAACATTACGATTTCCAGAACCCTGGATTCCAGCTCGTCGAGCGTTACGCCTGGGTTCCGCAACTCGGTTTGAACTGGTCGGTAGCCGTCGATGGTTTATCTGTCCCCCTCATCGTTCTGACGGGATTGGTAAACACCTTGGCGATTTGCGCCTCCTGGAATGTCGAGCGCAAGCCCCGCCTGTTCTACTTCTTGATGTTGGTGCTGTACAGCGCCCAGATGGGAGTGTTCGTCGCTCAAGATATGCTGCTCTTCTTCCTCATGTGGGAAATCGAGCTAGTTCCCGTTTATCTGCTGATTTCGATTTGGGGCGGTCCCAAGCGCCTCTACGCAGCAACCAAGTTTATTCTCTACACCGCCTTAGCATCTATCTTTATTCTGATTGCTTCCCTTGGCTTAGCCTTCTATGGCGATAACGTCACCTTCGACATGGCTGAGTTGGGAACGAAGCACTATCCCATCTTATTTGAACTGTTTGCTTACGCTGGATTTTTAATTGCCTTCGGGGTAAAGTTGCCGATTTTCCCCCTCCACACCTGGTTACCCGACGCTCACGGTGAAGCTTCGGCCCCAGTTTCGATGATTTTGGCCGGTATTCTCTTAAAAATGGGTGGCTATGCCCTCATCCGCCTCAATCTCGAAGTACTCCCTAACGCCCATATTTACTTTGCGCCGGCTTTAGTCGTGCTGGGTATCGTCAACATCGTCTACGGTGCGTTCACAGCTTTCGCTCAAGACAACATGAAGCGACGCTTGGCGTATTCTTCCATCTCCCACATGGGTTTTGTGATGGTTGGCATTGGTTCTTTTACCGATGTTGGACTCAACGGCGCAATTTTACAGATGATTTCTCACGGCTTGATTGCAGCGTTGCTGTTCTTCCTCGCGGGTGTCACCTACGAACGCACTCACACCCTTTGGATGGAAAAAATGGGCGGTTTGGCTACATTGATGCCGAAAACCTTTGCCCTGTTCACTGCTGGTTCGCTGGCATCTTTAGCACTGCCAGGTATGAGTGGATTTATCGGTGAGTTAACGGTATTTCTCGGAATTGCCACCAGCGATGTTTACAGTCTCTCGTTTAAAGTTATGGCCGTGTTGCTGTCGGCCGTTGGTTCGATCGTCACGCCCATCTACTTGCTGTCTATGTTACGGCGTGTGTTCTACGGTCAAGAAACTGCCTCCATCTCTGTCGATTCCTGGATGGATCTCAAACCCCGCGAACTACTCGTGGCCAGTTGCTTGTTACTGCCGATTGTCGGAATTGGATTCTATCCGAAGGTTGCCACTCAAACCTACGATGTGAAAACTGTTGAGGTTGCCAGTGAAGTGCGCAGCGCCATTCCGGTATTCGCTCAACGACGCGATCGCGATCGCATCTTCTCCGGTGGTTTCTTCGCTCCGGAACTGCGGAACTCTCAGGGTCTTTTGAGTGTATCGGATATTGGCAAGGGTGCTTGAATTTGAGTTGATTTGTTAGTGCCTTTTGTCGGCACGATCGACATTTGAATCGTAACTTGAGAAGGGGATGGGCCATCAGCATCCCCTTTTTCGTGCGATATTCGGTTGAATATCGAATACAAAAACCCGCCCTCGAATTTTGAGGACGGGTTTGGCGGGAATGGATAGGTTGGATGAGGACGAAAGGGCGATCGTTGAAGGAACGACGATCTAAAGCCAACTCCCTAACAGCAAAGTTGCCGCGTTACTCTGGATTGGAATCTGAAGGATGGTTGCGAATCTGCTCGGCTTCGGGGCAATCATCCGAAACCAGCGGTTCGACATTTCCTCGAGGAACGCTCGCCAGTTTTTGACTCACCGCACCAATACTTTCCAAGCGAATCATTTCTTCCCACGAACAAATCTCATCATCTTCGTCAGTTTCGTAGCGTAGAGTAACTAAATCTCCCTCAATATCTAGAATGCGCGCTCTATCTATCCAGCGTTGTTGATCTCGTAAAAATACACAAACTTCACGACCCTCACAACAGATTTGATACAACTTCCGATGTAACATATGTCGATTCTCCTGGGCAGGTGACCGCTTCGGTGAGGCTCAAATTGCTCGATTCCCAACAATCTCGAGTGTCGTTGCCGATAAGAGCATTCTCAAAGAAAGTGGGTTGTCCGTCTTTTTGAGTTCCTCAGAAGATCTGTTTGCCGGATCGGTCGGTCTGATGCCGATCCAATAGCTTGACACTCCCCACGACTTGTCGTGAAGGATTCTCGAGCCGAACGCTGCCTTTTGAGACCGTTTTGAGGTCGTCTTCTCATTGGCTTTATACGTTCGTGTCCTACCTGAGCCTGTTGCCAGTCGGCTTTCGACCCGCTTACCGGTAGCTCTCCAAGCGTACTAGAATATTCGATCTAGCCTTCCCGTATGCCCTACGGTAGGAGGATTTTTTTAGGGAGTTTAATTAGACTGTTTCGGCTAGCTCGAAACTAACCGAGGGACTTTCTACATTTGCTTCCACTACCGAGTTGCCAGTATTACCTTAAGACTTGCGAGAAGTTGCACGGGTTCGAGCAATTCACTCTTGGGTCGAGGACTTCTCATCCTGTGGCTTATCCTGCGATTGTAGCACAATGGTTTTTCACTCGCGGGGATCGTTTTTTGGAGCGGGTCTTTCTCTCGACCTCACCGCTGAGAACGAGCATTGTGGTTTTTTTTAACACTATAAAACTATTTGCTAATCTATGAATGATATTCGATCGATGTTTTCACGATCTTCGAACTTTTCCCAGATCGTCGCGGGCGTATACTAAAAGTAAGAATTCCATAGCGATCGCCTCATGCTCGCGACCCATCTCACCCATACTCGAAATCGAAACTCATGTTAAATCTGGAAAAAGCCACCTTCGGAGCTGGCTGCTTTTGGGGCGTGGAAGCTGCATTTCGCAAAGTTGAGGGTGTTATCTCGACCTCTGTTGGATATATGGGGGGTCACTTTGCCAATCCTTGCTATTTAGATGTCTGCGCTCGGATTACCGGTCATGCCGAGGTGGTACAGGTGGAGTACGATCGCATTCAAGTCAGTTACGATCGATTGCTCGATTTATTTTGGCAAATCCACGATCCCACTTCTCTCAACCGTCAAGGACCCGATCGAGGCGAACAATATCGCTCTGTCATTTTCGGTCACAGCGAAGCGCAAGTGCGATCGGCCCGACGCTCGAAGCAACAGCAACAAAACTCGGGACATTACGATAAAGAGATCGTCACCGAAATTCGCTCGGCTTCGGAATACTGGCTCGCAGAAGAATATCACCAGCAATATTTGGAAAAGCGCGAAAGGCAGCGATCGGGTCTCTCGTATCCCTCAAATGGATGAGGATATGACTCGGGAAGAAGTCAATACGAGTTTGCCTGAAATCTATCCTTGCCAATCGAGTTCGGATCGAGTTCGGATTTCAAAAAGAGTCAAGATAGAGTGTCCAATTGCGCGGCAAATTCTTTCTGGTGGCTCAACTTACACCAAATCTCGAGCGTCGAACCGAACCCGAAAGCTGACTCAGGCTGGGTTTGGATCGTGATGCGATCGCGATCGCACGATCTACCGACGATCGATCGCCTGTACCTGGAGATATTCTCACCAACCCCCCTGATGGGTATTACACCACAGCATCGTTAAATCGAGGATATTAGTAAGGGTTACGGCTTCTAAATTCAAGAGGATGGTTATGGCAATTGTTCTACGACCTCATCGCCAATTAGATGAAAAGGGTGCGGCCCAATTGCGCAGAAAGCTTGAGAAAGTGGCCAAATCTTCTGAATTCAAGTCTCATAGCTCGTGGATCGTCGATTTGAGCGAAATCCAAACCCTCGACCGCTTCGGCTTGGTTGTCTTGCTCGAAGCTCGTCGCTACGCCACTCGCAACGGATATCGCTTTTACCTGCGCAACGTGAGTAATTCCATTCAATCGCTGTTGCAAGCGGCCTTGCTCTCGCCGGAATTTGAAATTTGGGAGAAAAGCCTCAATCGACATGAGTCTACCCACAGTCTTTCCCAGGATTGTATCGATGAAAATAGTCGTCTTACCACGCTGACGAGTCCCGAATCCGATCCGATTCCGCTCGATCGAAGACCCGATCGAGACACCGATGGCATTTCCAACACGTTTCACAAGACCTTAAATCCCTTCCACTCTCCGTTGAACGAAGTCGCCTAACATCGCCACCGCCAGATTGATGATGGATGGGGGCTGGAGGACGGAAGACCGGGAGTAGACATTGAAGAGTAAGTTTAACGTTCGATCGACGATCGGCACTTTATTTGGCGCTTTATTTAAATAGGGCAGACTGAAGCTTGGCAATCGCACCCTTGACATTCTACCAAAACATGCTAAGCTGACTTAACTGCTAATAATTCTCTGATAGCGCCCTGCCAATTTGGTGAGGGTGTTTTTTGTTGGGAAATGCTGATCGGAGAGTACTTTCGAGTTTTGCTTTAAGAGACGCAGAAGATCGGTCTTCGAATAGATTTCAGGGAAGCTAAGAAATCTCGGCGATTTGCGATTAAGGCGATCGATTAATCCACTTCAGCAGCCATAGAGAGGTGAGCAAACCCGAAAAATGAGCGACTAGCGTATGGGTATTGCCCAGAACCACAAAAATATCGAGCGGCTGAATCAATTGGCTGAGCGCATCTTGAGAAAAAGCAACGCCTTGGGCTTGAAGCGCTTTTGCCAGCAGGATACCTGTAATCGTCTCCGCCGCGAGCAGACCAAAAAACAGACCCACGAGATTGACAATTAAACCTCGCTCGATCAGTTGATTGGTTTGAGATCGCTTGGGTCTTCGTTCTCCGTCAACTGTAGCAAGTTTTCTGGCAAGTTTAATGTAGCGACTCGACCAGTAAATACTAATGAGTAGAGCGACAACACTCGTCACGGCAAAAAAGATGCCCGGTCCTTGTTCGGCACTAATCGTCGCTTCAGTGGTGCGCTTGCTAGCAGCCGATGCGGGAATGGCAAATAAGAAGATGAGGCCTGCGACCACACCGAGGACTACCTGCACCCAAAACCCGATCGCCCCTGCACGACGAAGTGCCGTACTCGCGCGGGCAACTGCTGGGGGTAGGGAGTAAAGATCGTCGGGATTTGACATATGGGTTCGTCAACTTTGATTTGACACGAAAAGGAACGCTTCGAGCTGTGAAGCCACATTTATCAAAATCAATTCGATCGGGCAGGATTTCGATCGCTGTCGTCAAAATCGTTGGCTATCTGTCATTATGACCCATTCCCCAAATTTCACCAATCGATCGCTCCCCACTGCAATTCACATTAGGCGTGACTCGCTCGTAGAGACTTGAGAGCGGTTACAGGGAACGAATATAGGATTGTGTCAGTCTGAGAGCATTAATGCTGCATCATCTTAATGAAGCGTTAAAGTTTAGAGTATCTTGCTTGAGACTATTCCACCAAACCGTCTTGACCCCACCCGTTGATTCGATCGGATTTTCTAACAGCCGAACTTCTACAGCTCGTAACGTTCAAACTCTCAACTGACTTGCCCTTCCGATAAATCTACTGACGTTTCGGTGGAGTTGGGATCGATCGTCTCGTCATTCAAAAACCAGGTTTGCGCGATCCAGGCCGTTGTGATGTGAGAGAGCAACCCTAGCGGACCGGCAAACAAGCACAGAGCTAAAGAATGCCGCGTCCAGACTCCGGTTTTCTGTCCTTCCCAATAAATCCAGCGTCCGACGAACAAATCCATCACCAGAAAATGTACCCATCCCGTAGCCGCAGCGGTTTCGTCGGCAAAAAAGCGGGCAATATCAGCCAGCTTCGGATTGGATAGGGCCTGGGCTGAATCTGCATCCAGGCTTTGAGAAAATAGGTAGACGTACAGACCGACTAACAGTACGAAGGGAACCACCGAACCCATCACTCGCCGCGTAACGCCCCAGTTGGGTAACACGATCGTCAATGCCCAAAAGGGCAAGACAAAAAGATTAGCTCCTTCAAATAGCAAACTAACGCTCATAAAACTCTCTTAATTAGTAAGCATTCAGGTGTCATGTACGAGGAACAATAATTTAAGGGCGGGTTTAGCAATATTTTAGGAGACTTGCTCAAAATTTTAAGTCAAAACCCGTCCCTACCCATTGTGACCTCATCAGGATCTCAAATGAAACCTAAATCTTTACCTTAATTATTCAGTGTGAATTCTATTATAAATTTCAGGATAAATTGGTGGGGAAGATTAAAAAATAGCAAAAATCACGGGCTTTCGAGATTACGATATCTTATCTTATAAGTTGAGAAACACTATATATGTGTGTCAGATTCCTCGATCGGGCGCGTCCAAATCCAAATATTCGATCCTTTCTAACTGAAGAGCGATCGAATCTTAACTTTTAAGCGATATAGACAAGCCATGCAGGTTCCCTAGGCGATCGAAGCCGATCGCGATTCGACATACATTCGATAGATAACAGAACACGAGTTGTCACCCTCCCCCTAAAAAACTTCATGACTATCCACGACTTATTAATGTTAGTCCTACTTCTTTCTCCCGGTTTGCTCCTCTCCGCCTTGATTATGGGAGCTTTTGCTGCGGGCGGTTAAGGCTCGAAACAGTCCTTTGAAGCTTCTCGATCGTTTGTCTCCAGAGGTTTCGATCGATTTTAACGTATCGATACATCGAACAGAGCGCTTGCTAGGCTTGCAGCTTTCAAATTGGCAAGCGGTTATGGTGGTGCTTATCGTACGACCCTATTTAACCTCCATTGGTATGTGGGAACATTTCGTACCGTTGATTCGACTGTAACTTCCACCTCTCCCGTTTGGGTTTGGGGGAGGTAAATATCGAAGCAAACCGACCGACAGTTAGCACGGTCTGGAGATTTCGTCTAGATTAAGTATTAGGTTCGAAAAGAGCCAATCTTTGGAACCTCCATCAGGCAAAATGCGTCTGGATAAATAGACTTAGAAACTATCTAGACAGCTACCGCACTAGTAAGCTAAACTGGCTGCGGTTATGCGTACGCTAAAGTTGAGAGCTAACCGTGTCTAGAGCTACAAACCGCTCTAAAGTCCCCCGAATTTTTCGGAATCCCGGACTTAGAAAGCGGCAATTCGGATCGGAGCGATCCCGATTGCATCCTGGCTCGGATGTACGGAAATGTAAAGACTAGCAACCAAAGAAGAGGAGCGAGTGAATGCCCGTAATATTTCTTGGAGATGAAGGCAACGATAATTTTACAGGTACTGGGGTCGGCCAAATTTTTGGTCTCGACGGAAATGATGAACTTACCAGTGCGCTGAATCCCCTTGCCCCCGGTAGCGAAATTTTCGGAAACGCCGGGGCTGACACCTTGGAATCCGAAGGAATTGGCGATACTGCTAGAGGGGGTCGCGACGACGATTACCTGTTCAATACTAGCGGTCAAGCCTTCCTGTTCGGGGATCTGGGAAACGACACCATTTACGGTGAAGAGAACCTGTACACCCTATTTGGCGGTGCCGGAGCCGACTACATCGTTGCAGAAGAAGAGCAGAACCTCATTTTCGGCGACTTGAGGGATGACTTCAGCCTCTCCGATAGCGACACCGTTCCTGGCAACGATACCATTATCGGTCTCGATGGCGAAGACACCGTTCTCGGTGGCGGTGGAGACGATTCGATCGTTGGCGGTCCTGGTGGAGAAAACTTCCTGTTCGGGAACATGGGCGAAGATACCGTCTATGCCGGTGGAAATGAAGATAGCCTCGAAGGCGGTCGCGATGCAGATTACCTGTTTGCGGCCGGAAGCGGTCAGAACTTCAATGGCGTTTTTGCCGCTGGCAACCTCGGTAACGACACCGTTTACTACGGTGGTGAAGGCAATAACGGAATCTTCGGTGGCGACGTCGAGTTCGGCACCTCCGATAGCAGTAACGACGACTACCTGTTCGTCGCAGGCGGGAAAGGTCATCAGATCTTCGGTAACCTAGGTAACGACAGTTTGGTTTACGCCGGTGCCGGAACTGATGCCAACGTCAGCCTGTTTGGCGGTCAAGGGGAAGACAATATCACTGCCACGGCCGATTCTCTGACGACCGGTCTGTTCGTCTCCGGAGATAAAGGTCAAGACGCGATAAATGTTGCTGCAAGCAGCAGCGTTATTAGCGGTGGTGGTGGAACCTGGAGCGATACCCTCAGCGTCATCGGCAACGACAACATGCTGATGGGTGCAGAAGGTAGCGATGCCAGCGATGACTTCCTAATGGTCGGCTCTGGTGCGGGTAATACCCTAGCCGGTGGAGAAGGCAACGACTACTTAATGTCTGACGGTGGCAACGTCCTCGACGGTGCGGCTGGTGATGATACCTACGTCTTCGGTGAGGGAGATACACTCGTCGAAGATACCGATGGAAGCAACGTCTACTTCGGTCAAGCTGGAGCTGATGCGGTTGAAGTAACTCTCCAAGCTGGCGATACTGTCCTCGAAGGTGCCTCCGGACAATATACCTTCAGCGGTGACGACTCTCAAGTCGCCTTCATCGGTACCGGTGGTGCGATTACGGGGAACAGCAAAGATTTAGTTTCGGTCGCAACCGCAACTTCCAAGACGGAAACCAACGATGGTAACGACACCATTGAAGTTGGCATGTTGGGAACCGGAGGTGCCATTAATGCCGGTGCGGGTGATGACGTTCTCACCTTCTCTGGCACGATGAACATGGGCGGTAGCGTCGATGGTGGTGAAGGAAACGACATCATCACTATGGGGGCGCTTGAAGGCGGTAGCGTCCTTGGCGGTGCTGGAGTCGATACTTTAGACCTCGGCGCTATCGATGGTGCTGAAGTTGATGGTGGTGCCGGTGAGGATTCGATTAGCGTCGATACCCTGGGCGTAAGTAATGTTGCGACCCTATCAGGTGGCGCGGACAACGATACCATTGAGGTCGGCATGGTTGGCTCCGGTGGTGGCGTTCTCTCTGGCGGTGCTGGAGACGATATCCTCCTCTCCGGTATGGCTGCGGGAAGCGATAGTGGTTCGGTTACCTTAGACGGTGGCGAAGGCAACGACTTCATGCGAGGTCTCGGCTTCGGTGGAGACAGCCTTGTTGGGGGTGCTGGCGATGATGTCATCTACGGTGGTGCCGGGACAAATCCGTTTGCTGCTGGATTTACGGTTCCAATGGCTGGTGCGGGTTCGATTGAATTCGTTGCGGCAGTGGGTCAAGAGGCAACAGATCCGACACTCTTCGACGGAGACATCCTAACAGGCGGTGTGGGAGCTGATATCTTCATCGTTGCTGGCTCTCAAGAGACGGGAATCCACTTCAACGATCTTGCAGCTAGCCCGATCGCTGCTGCCGATGCCAACAACGCTCTAATCCAAGGTACGGACTTGACCAACACCCCGGATGGCTTCTTGCCTCGGGGAACGGCTGGTGCAGACTTGTACGCCAGCGGTGCTTACGCTGTGGATACCATCACCGACTTCACGAGCGGTGAAGATACTCTTGCCATCTTCCAAGATGCGGCATTTGGTGGATTCGTGCTCGGCGGAACGGGGAACTCCTTCAACACCTTTAGTTCTGGTTTGACCGGTGGACCTGCTGGAGTGGTCGATGCGGGCAACGCCCAAGGAATTGGTACCGTTACGGCTCAAGGCTTTGGAATCGGTACGGCTAATGCCGCATTCACCGACCAAGGCGATATCCTCTACGACCAGAGTACTGGTGGTGTGTACCTGGGTCTGGGTGGTAGCCAAGCCGCGTTGGTTTCGGTTGTCGATCCGGCCACTTCTACCTTCAATTCGGGTGACCTGGTCTTCGGTTCTCCCAACCAGACCGGTGGTATCACCTTCTTCTAAATCCATTATGGGTTGTAGCTAAACGCTACTGAGTACCAAGATTGGTGCTTTATACTCAAGAAACGGCACGGTGCGTCCGTGTCGTTTTTTTTGTTTTTTGCTCTTATACACGAAGGTCTTACATATAGCCGTCGCGCCTAGCAATTAGGACACTCGCGAAGGTGGGAAACGGAAGCTTCGGGGGAAAGACTTTGGGTTAATTACACAACGGTCTGGCGTTGTCCTAAGCAAAGTGGCGACTTCTATACATAGCAACTCGCACGCTTGACGATCGCCAGTTTTACTGATTCGGGAACGGGGGAGTTTGATATGATAAAAGACTGGGCAATATCTAAACTGGAGAATCTATAATTTTCCACCCCCATTCAAACATTTAGATTAGGAGATTTCTATGGGCAGAAAGTGTCAGTTAACCGGAAAAAAAGCCAACAATGGATTTGCCGTATCCCACTCCCACCGCCGATCGCACAAACTCCAACATGCTAATTTGCAGTGGAAGCGAGTTTGGTGGCCTCAAGGCAATCGCTGGGTGAGACTGAGACTCTCGACTAAAGCGATTAAAACCTTAGAAACGAAAGGGATATCGGCAATGGCCAAAGAAGCAGGAATCAACTTGAACAAGCTTTAAAGTGCTTGTTTCCCACATCGAATGGGACTCAAAAACATTGGCTTTATCTGCCATCTTTGGGGAACGTACTGCCGTGCGTTCCCATTTTCATGCGAGTTTCGATCGAACTGCCAGCCAACCGAGCGAGTCGATCGTCTTGACAAAAAACACAATATAAAGTTACGGCTGGTGCGATCGCTTCTCTAAAAAAAATGGGTATCCTAGTGAATATACCCCTGCATCGATCGTGCAATTTATTGCATCTAGAGGTCTTTGTAGGTTAAAACCGATTTAATTTTATTTACTGGAGTCGTTTTGCGATCGTTTCCGTTCGCATCTGCCGAGGAGTTATGGCAAAGTTAAAATTTATCACCATGCTTCAGCGTCGGTTGAGAAATACCCTGAAGTTTTGCTACGGGGCGATCGCCAAGCGCCTGCGAAAGCTACTGCGTCCGGTTTTCGACACATTCAACCGCCGATCGAACGCTCGCGCCGGATTCGTCCTGCCTACGGCGGCATTGCTGCTGCTGGTCGTGTCTTTGGTGATTGGCGCGATCTTGATTCGCACCCTCAACCGCACCGATCAAGTGATCGGTCAGCGCCAGGAGAAGGTGATTTACAACGCCGCCACTCCGGCAATCGATCGGGCAAAAGCCAAAATTGAGTATCTCTTTAAAAACGATCCTCGCCTCCCCGGTGGGGTTCCGTCCGAAGATCGGCTTTTGGCGATGATGGTCAACGCCGGAACTCCCGATACACCGCAACTCAACGCAGATGAGATTGGTAATCCTTACCAACTACCCGATGAAGAGCGCATCGAACTTGGCGGCAACCCTGACAGCCTAGCCTGGAGATATCCCTACGACAGCAACGGCGATGGCGAAAACGACTCCACGATCGCCTACTCGATTATTTTCGAGATTCCCGACAGCTTAGGCGCGCTTCAAAATCAAAGCACGGCAGCAATTGCCAACAGAGCCGAAGCGCTTCAAGTGCGTAACGGACCCTTGTCAGCCGAAGCAAAACCCGGCTGCGAGAACGTCGGTACGACATCGCGAATTGAAGCCGGTTGGCTTAAGGATGCCACGAGTTCGGCAATTCTGCGTAAAAATTTCCAAATTAACGCCGTTGCCGTTCCCGACGACCCCAACAACGGGACGGTGGCAACTTTAGAACTGCAACAAGATCGTCAAGCCGATCGGGGCAATAAATGGGGAGCCTGGTTCCGCTACGACCTGGAGATCGCCCCCGGTCAGCCGTTCTATTGGAACGGTGCCATGCACACCGATGGCAGCATGATTGTCGGGAATAACAAACTCGAAGCCTTTCTCGTCAGCGGACCGGGTTCGTGTATCTTCAGAGCCGGTGCCGATACCTCGGAAGTCACCCTAGCGGTCGAGTCAGCCGAAGAGGATGAAGATGAAGCCTTTGTCGGGCAGGCGATGGCGGCCTCTCTGGGAAATAATTCCAGCCGCGATCGGATGCGCGCCGTTTTTCACGAATGGGTGGCTGAAGACCAGCCGAATTACGGAGCGGCCGGAGGAGGCGCGCTCGATCGACTGACCCTGAGCAACACCAACCATTCCGTGGTCGGAGCGCTCCCACCAGCCGATATTACCCTCGATCCGGTGAAAGTCTTCACCGAAGATGTCTCGACCTATCGAGGTGATTTTAACGATAACCTCGATCGAGATGCTTGGAGCTTTCCGGTAGAGAGCGATCCGGATACCCGACGAATCTATCGCGGAGAAGCCGAGCGACCCTATATCGACGACTTCTACCGTGCCGACAATCGCTTCGGTCCTCGACCCGGTTACGGTGCCGATCCGGATTTAAATTTAGCCCTGGTTGATGGTGTGGGTTTGGGGGTCAGAAACGGAGACGAAATTGCCGGACGAGAACCCCGACTTACCACTCTCGATCCCGTTGGCGATGGGTTGAGTCCCAATCCGACGGAATTGGGTTTAGATGGATTCTGGGAACGGCGAGCCTGGCGCGAGGGAATGCGGGTCATCGTCGGGCCGCGACTGGAGTTGGGCAACGATCCCCTACCCGTCCCGACCGACTACGTTCGGGAAGATTTGGATCTTACAGCGTCAGGACCCAATCCCACCAATGCAACTCGGAAACACGAAACCCTTCAGCGTCGGGCCCTGCGAGATAATCTAGCGGCAGTCCAAGCCACGGCTATTTACCACCAGGCCGCCGGCAGCGAAGATCCCGGATATCCTCCCATTGCCGCAGTAGCAACAACGGTGCATCCGGGGACGGCAGATACTCTCAAACGCAGCGCTAGTTTCGAGAAACCCAATATTGGGCCAACTAATTCCTTTGGAATCGACCCAGCCAACCCAAACTACACCGCATTCTTTAGTGGAAACCAGTTTGGCGATAACCCCGATGAAATATTAGTAGACTTTCTCACCGGACGGGGGACGAATGGCTGGGAGTTTGCCATCCCCGATGGTTTCTTCGACAGAGCCGACGTGCAAACTGCTTTAGAAAATTTAGCCAGCTTTGCCGGGGATTACGAAGGTGCCGAGCAAGGAGCATTTCCTCCGACTCAGGGCACGGAGATTCATCCCTATCCAGAACTGACCAAGTGGGGCAACTTCTCGAACCTGCGTCGCGCTCTGCAAGCAGGAAATGGCAGCATTGCTGACGAGTCGTACCAACACACGGCTGCATTGACGCTAGGGATGTTGGCATACAACATCAGTTACTTGGATGCATTTGACTACGCTCAAAATCTGGGGGCGATTACCGATTTACTCAATAGCCTAAAACTACTCAGGGATGGCGATCGCATCAACGGAGAAATCGCATATTACCCCACGGAAGATTTAGATAAAAGCGGAGCACTTAATTTAGGACCTAATGGACCCGAAGATTTTAATGACGACAACAATCTGACCCCAGCAATCCCCACGGTCGAAATTTACGGTGACGGTGATGTCTTCATTACACGCATGACCCCGAGTCCGGAAGCCTTCATCCGGGGTCTCGAAGAAATTGGAGCACCAGACGAACAAATCGAGCTGGCTCGGTTAATTTACCTCAAAGAACAAGTCCAACGCGATCGTAAATTTGGTTTCCGTCCTTCTCCAACTACTACCTCACCCAATTTTGAGTACACCATCCAAGCTCCTTTTAATGAAGATTTAAATGCAGATGGCACTTTCGAGCCGGGAGAAGACATCAACGGCAACGGAGGTCCCGATCCTGATATTTTTGAGGAAGATGACGGCTCTGGCAATCCAGTCACCGACTTCGATAATGACGGACAACTCGATGCTCCTGGTGTTGCTGGCTACACACCACCAACGATCGGTCTGGGTTGCGACTACACAGCGCCACCGAACGACTTCTTTGGAGCCGGTGCTATTCCGGCACCTGGTGATGAAGTTGAACAAGCTCGGTTGCTGACCCTAGCCACCAGCCTCTGTCCGGCTGCTCCCAAATTCCCCAGCCTCTACTACCTCTTTCCCCTAGACAATCACGGTCATAGCACCGTTACGGTCGATCTGAATGGAGATGGGACGCAAAATGCTCAAGACCAGCAGCCAACCACTGAAGATATCGATGGTGGGGGTTTAGAAAATGGCAACGGAATACTCGATCTCGGCGAAGACGTGAATAACAACGGTATCGTCGATACCAACTCCTACATTAACGATCCTTACATTCAAGCACTCAACGGTGGCGTAACCTACTCAGCGATCGCCGACCTAACCCAGATTGCTCTCAAACCCCAACCGATCGCCAGCTGGATTCTGCCTCACCAGTTTGCTGACCCCAACAGTCTGTGTGATAACGATGCCAGTGCCACCAATATCAATCCCAACTGCGGACGGTACAATCTGATTTACGACGGCGTTAATGAGGAATACCACCGCGTTGCCTTCAAAGACACCGGCTTCTTCAACGGTCGGGAAATGATGAACGTCCGCGCCCTGAGCATGGATCTGAATATGCTCAAAGAAGAAGGACCGAATGGCGATCTCTGGTTAGCGGTTGGGAATGACGACGACCTCGAAGCCGGCGGTATCGTCTACGCTTTCCGCGAAGATGCGGTACGCGAAGATGGTGTCGCCCGACCTTCGGGGGGGGCAAGTTGCCAGACGTTCACTGAGATTATCGCTCCCGGATGTCAAGCCCAAGCGGGGAACGATAACCCTCAAGATCCGGCAGTGAACCCGGATAACGGTATCAGTCCCAAACCCGTGGACATGTATCCCGATCCCGATCGACGACCTTACGGCTTCCGGTTGATCAACGGGGCGGATCTATCTCGCGATTCCGCCGGACTGACCAGCTACGGACTGACCTTCGTATCTGATAATGCAACTTACCTGCAAGGGAATTTCAATTGTCACGCCGCTCGCGCGGGCGACGATAATAGCTGTCCGGAGCCGATCGAGGAATTTAACTTTACCATCCGCGATAAAGCCGGTCTCGCTCCGAATGCCTACCGCCAAGCCTTTTACGATCGCCGAGACGACCAGAGGGGACTCAATGACGATTTTGCCACCCCAGAAAACGATATCTGGCGCTTTAGCGAGGTGCTCGTCGATGGGTTGACGATTCTGTCGGATAATTTCTGCGAAGGCAGCATTGAAGATGGCTTTCTCATGGCCGGTACGACTCTCAGAGCTGGTAACTTAAACACTCTTCTGGGTAGCGCGGGAGTGGGCAGATCGGCTCGAAGTAACCCGAATCTGACCCAGATCTACGGCTGCGGGGAGGCCAATGGAGTTTACACCTCTTATCTCAATCAAAACCGTCCCCGAAACCCCACGCCTCCTGAGAATTGGCAGCGAGAAAACCCAGCCGATCCCTCTTCTCCGATTAAAATATCGAAAAATGGTAACCCGCTTTTAGTCACCGGAGACGACTACCGGAGAAACTACTTCGAATTCTTTAGTAACGAGCCGGGAACGAATAATGCCGATATGAAGGCGATGAACCGGGCGAAAGACCAACAGCTCAATGGGGTTTTCTTGAGTGGCATCATTCCCTCGCAAGCCAATCAAACCTATGGCGGATTGCACAACTTCCCCCGCTTCATCGAAGATTGGGTGGGTTTTGATGCCTCTATTAACGGTTCTTTCTACCAGCTCAACTTCAGTACCCAAGCGACGGGTTCCTTCGACCAAGATGCCTGGGAACCGAACACTACTCCGGGCGGGGATAACCTGATTTACTACTACGGTGCGCCCAATCGTTTCTGGGGTTACGATACCGCCTTGCAACTGGCTCCTCCGGGTCCGATTTCCGAGCGTTTGGTGACGATTAACAACCGTCGCAGCGAGTTCTATCGAGAGCTACCCCTCGACGATCCCTATATCAACCAGTTGTATCAAGCCGTTCGCAACTAGACATCCATCTCTTAACAAGGGAGAGATTCAATCTCTCCCCATTGTTTTTCCCTGTTTTTCTCTCGTGCCCAGGAGAACTATGAAGATCGATCGAACCTTTCGCAAGCAATTACTTTACGCCCTCACTCGGCACGGCAAAGCCTCCCAAAAAGGTCTGACGCTGATGGAATCTCTCGTGGCGATCGTCATGATTGCTGCGGTCTCCGTCACGATTACCCCGCCTATCTTTCTGGCAGTTGCCACCCGCGTGCAAAATCGCAAGGCCGAACAAGCCCTGCAACTGGCAAACGGGCAAGTCGATCAAGTTCGAGTGTTGATGGAGCAAGGGATCTCTGACGAAAAGCAGTTACCCGAGAATGCCGGGGTCGATACTGCTGCTGCGGTTCCCGCACCCACCGCCGCACACGGCGACCTACAGTCTACCAACTTCGAGTGTTCGGCATACGACAAAAACTACGAGCCTAAGAATCCCACCCAAGTTCTCGCCTCAGAGGGTTTACCCGTCGATGTGGATGGAGATTGTACGGAAGACTTTTTCGTGCAGATGTTCCGGATTAACGACCAATTCATACCGGGTAACGATGATATACCCGTTCTCTTTCGGCTGGGGGTGCGGGTTTACGCGAGCAATGCCGATTTTGGCAGCCTGGAAACCGAACAAGCCGCTCTCAAACTGACGACAGGAGAAGGGCAACAAACCAGTCGCCCGCTCGCGACCCTGTATACCGATATGGGACAAAGCGACATTGAAGGCTCCCTGCGTCAATACCACGAATTACTTAAATAAAGTTTAAATATTCATAAATAAAGGTCGAAATCATGTCAGTTCGATACATCCGTTCGTTGCTCGAAATTTTTAACAAACAACGATTAAAAACGAGAAAGAATCGCCAAGGTGGATTTACGCTCACCGAACTCCTGGTGACCATTATCCTCGGCAGCCTGATTGTTGCCGGATTGATGGGTTTAGTGGTCGAACTGCTGACGACCGAAGCGCGAGAAACCGCTCGCACCGAAACCCAGCGAGAAATGCAGATGGCTCTCGATTACATCAGCACTGACTTGCGCGAAGCCGTATACGTCTACGATGGAGCCTGCTTGTCGGGAGAAGACCAAGAGGATGCCAATGGTAATAAGATTCTAGGCAGTCAGTGTAAGGGATTGTTCAACCACATCGACGTTCCCCAGAACAGTACCCCCGTACTAGCATTTTGGAAATTAGATCCGCTGCCCGAAGCAGTTGGTTGTGGAGATGGTGGTGTTGCTGGCGTACCTTGTCTGTCCGGACGCAGTTACACCCTGGTGGTGTATTTCCTGCGAGAAAATCAACAAGGAGAGCCTTGGCGGGGCATGTCTCGCATCCTGCGCTACGAACTACCTCAATTTACCAGCGATGGGACTGAAGTGGCTGGATATATCAGTCCAGAGACAATCAGTTTTGGCGAATGGCCTGGCGATAACGATCCCGATGGCGGATTTCTGGCGACGCTGGTAGATTTTGTCGATAGTCGTCCTTTGGACGATAACGATCTCAAAGAGAGTGTGGGTGATAATGGGCAAGCTGCCAGCGTTCAATGTCCGAGCGGGTATACCTTGACTCCGAGCGACGATACCTTGGAGCAGAACGGTTTCCCAAACCTCCGGAACTTCTATGCCTGCGTCCGCGTGCCCCAAAGCTTACTCGCCGAAGGCGGCGGACAAACGGAAGGCTCGTTCAACCAGAAGGTGATTTTATTCGTCCGGGGTAATGCTCTGGGCAAACCCGGTATCGACGATGCGAACGAGGGTTTCATGCCCGCCATTGCCACCCAGGTTCTCAATCGCGGGATTCGCGGTAAAGTGCCATTGCAATAATCTCACTTCAAGCGAGAATTCATCCTAACCCGAATATCAAGAAATTCCATGTACCAGCGATCGCATTTACGACACTCTACGGCGGGGTTTACCCTAGCTGAAGCTTTGGTGGTGATTATCATCGCTGGGGTTCTAGCGGCGATCGCCGCCCCAGGTTGGCTCACCTTTCTCGATCGTCAGCGCGTGAGTGCCGCCCAAGACCAAACCCTGCAAGCGATGCGCCTCGCCCAAGCCAAAGCCTCGCGGGAAAATCGCGTTTGGGAAGCGAGTTTTCAGGAAGAAGACGGTCGAGTGTGGTGGTCGGTACACTCTGTCGATAGTGCGGCCGCCACCTGGCAAAACCTGACAGAAAGCCCCGAGCTGGTGAAAATTGAAAGCTCGACCCTAACAAGCGGCTGTAAGTTCGGTCAACACTGCATTCAATTTGCCGATCGGGGTACCTTAGAAGACCAGTGGCTCGTCGCTCAAGGCAAGACCGCCTATCAAGAGGATGAAACCAATCCGATCGGTCAAATTACCTTTACGACGGTCAACCGAGAGGACGGGCCAAAGCGCTGCGTTATTGTTGCCACCTTACTTGGTTCCCTGCGGACTGACAGAGACGAAGACTGTCTGTAATTAGATTGAGGTGAGATCTCTGGGCGATCGGGTCAACTCAATCCGCACTGGCTAATTTCTGCCCCAAGCGAGGTTCCGTCCCGTCGAGCAGTCGTTGGATATTGGCTCGATGGCGGAAAACAATATAGGCTGCGGCCGCTACTCCAAACAAGCAATAGGCTAACGGCTGATGGGTGAGAATCGCCAACGCCAAAACCCCGATCGCCGCGAGCATCGAACCCAGGGACACGATTCGAGAAATCGCTAAAACCAGGGCAAAAATCCCCAGCGCACCCAGTCCCACGGGCCACGCCATCGCCAGTAAAACCCCCAGCGCACTGGCAACGGATTTTCCTCCTCGGGTTAAATTCGGGTCCTGGGTTCCCAATATCAGCCAAACCGACTGACTGTGACCGAAAATCGCCGCAATTCCCGCCAAAGTCACCATCCACGGCAACCAGCTTTCTAAATTTACAGACATGGGAACCCAGGGGGCGATCGCATCTAAAGCGTAGAATCCACGTACCAGGACGATCGCCGCGACTGCTTTAAGAATATCGATCGCCAACGTCAACGCGGCCGGTCCTTTACCTAACGTTCGCAACACGTTCGTTGCCCCCGTCGAACCCGAACCCTGCTGGCGAATATCAATTCCTTGCAACCCTAAACCCAACCAATATCCCGTCGGTGTAGAACCGAGCAGGTAGGCTAAAACCAATAAAAGCCCGTTGGCACTTAACCACAACACCATAAGACAAATACTATAAAACAAACAGGATAAGACGATCGATAAACTGGTCATTATCCCCACTATTGTAATGGGAATCATCCGCACTCATTTCACCCACCCGATCGATCGTGCAACAGTCAAACGGTAAATCTATCCCTCGATCGTCCCGAATATTCGATCGCCTGGCCGTATCGGCGATCGGGGGATACCAGCGCTATCTTTCCCCCTACAAAGGGTTTTCCTGCGCCCATCGAGTGCTGCACGGAGGGCAATCTTGTTCCCAATACGTCAAGTGTCAAATTCGAGACGTGGGATTTCTCGAAGCCACAGTGATGGCACGCCAAAGATTTGCTGCCTGTCGGGAAGCGAAGCAAATTTTGCAAATGCGGGTGGGAAGACACAGGATAACTAACACTCAAGCTAATCGAAAACGACGCTGGAGCAACAATTCTTGCCAGAATGGATGTAATTACGTGGACTGTAGCGGCTGTCCTGTTGACTGTGGCGATTTTGACCTGCCGGAGTTTGACTGTGGGGAATGTGGCAATTTTGGCGAATGTGGCGGTGGCATCGATTGTTGTTCGGGGGGCGATTGTGGAAGTTGTGGGTAATATCGAAGCGTGAACCAGACACAGACAGTAAAACAAACCTTAAAATGGTGGGGACTCGGGGCGGGAGTGGCGATCGCCGCCCTGATTCTGGGTTGGTATTTCCTCAAACCGCGTCCCGTCTCTTCGATCGTTTCCCGCGAGGAATGCGAACGCGATCGCGAGTTTGTTTGGATTGAGGGGGGCGAGTTTATTCGCGGCAGCGACGAGACCGAACGAGACTACGCCTACGAGATTTCAGCCGCCGCCGCCGCTGAAAGCAGCGAACTGGTTGCGCGCACCGAAGCGAGATTGCGCCGTCAGGGTTGGTTCGATCGCGAAGCCTCTCGCCAGGAAACTAGTTTGCCGGGATTTTGTCTGGGTCGTAACTTGGTGACCAACGAGCAATATCAAGAATTCGTTCGCGCCACCGATTATCCCGCACCCGCTATTTCTGAATTTGATTACCAACAGCAAGGCTTCCTCGTTCATCCCTACAACACGGTAAAATCCTACCTTTGGCAAGATCGAACTTACCCCGACGGACGAGGCGAGCATCCCGTCGTTTTGGTTTCCTACGAAGACGCGCGGGCTTATGCCGAGTGGAAAGGGCGACAAGACGATCGCACCTATCGCCTACCCACCGCCCGAGAATGGGAAAAAGCCGCACGGGGAACGGACGGACGCTATTTTCCCTGGGGCAATCAGTGGTATGCCGATGGGACAAATTGGTCGGGACGCGACCCTCAAGGTACTAGCGCGATCGGCATTTATCCGATGAGTCGCAGTCCTGATGGGGTAGAAGATATGGCTGGAAACGTGTTTGAATTCACCTCGACGATTTACCAAAGAGGATTGCAACGGGTGAGCCTAATGAAGGGCTGTTCTTGGGATGATTTGCCGGGGTTTTGTCGGGGGGCTTACCAACACCCTCGTCCGATCGAATCTCGTCACATTCTATTCGGATTTCGGCTCGTGCGCGATTAATGACGCGATTAATATTCCAATACGGCCGAGACTTGTTTTCGGTCATATCGGAACTGTCAGATCGATCGACAAACTGCATAAGTCGATCGCCTCCAGACGTATTAGATATTGAAGGTCATTGAAAATGCTCCCATGCAACTTAAATCTCTCGGAATTGCGGTTACCCTAATGCTTGCCACCGGACTCTCTTTCTCCTCAAAAGGAGTCGTTGCGACCCCAACTTCTCTTCAGAGTGGCTCGACTGTAAAAATCGGTCAAACAGCGATCGCCAATCGGATTTCTGGGGATCGAGATCGGGCGATCGAACTCGAACGTTTATTCGAGCTGGGCAACCGTGAATTAGAAGCCCAAAATTACCTCGAAGCCATCGAAGCTTACGATCGCGCGATAAAACTCAATGACAATTTGTCGGCTATTTGGGTGAATCGGGCAATGGCTTTGAGCGCGTTAGAACGATATGAAGAAGCAATTACTTCCTATCAACGGGGATTGGCAATTTCTCCAGAATCGGCGATCGCTTGGGTTGGGTTGGGTAATGCGTTAGATGATGCCGGACACCCAGAAAAAGCTCTCGAAGCTTACCGAGAAGCACTCGATCTCGATCCCAATAGCGAAATGGCTTGGTTTAACCGAGGGGTGACTTTAAGCCGTCTGGAACGCTATACAGAAGCCGTTGCCGCCTACGATCGCGCTCTGAATTTAAACCCGAATTCGGAACGTTCTTGGCTCGATCGAGGTATTGCTTTACTCAATTTAGGAAATTACGAGGAAGCAGTCGAGTCGCTCGATCGGGTGATGCGTCTCAATCCGAATAATACCCAAGTCAGAGAATTATTAGACGCATTAAATGGAATCCAAGAAGCCCGATCGGATGCGGCTTGGGGATAAGTTCTCAGAATAATCGGGATGGGAAAGGTCTCGCTTATAAAAACTCACTTATTTTCTTTCCCATCTTTTGAAGTTAGGATTTTTTACGATGATATGAAATTTGCAAGAACTTAATTTAAACTCACGAAAAATCTGGTAAAAAAATACCCCAGTCTGCGCACGACTAGGGGAAAACAAGCAAGCAATTTTGTCTTTCAATTTTAGTTTGCACAAAGAGAGTGAGGATTTCGAGAGTCAATTCTAAAAATAAAAAAAATACGATTTTCATCCATTATTTTAATCTAAAAATAAGAGGGATAAAGCTGAGGATTTTTAGATTAATTATCGCTTTAATAGAGTTCGATCGATTGAGAGTCATACCGTAAATTTAGGTCGTTTAGATCGATCGAATCTTCCGATGGAATCTCCCAATTGTTTGCGCTCATATGCTCGATAAATGCATAGGCTAGGCGAACATGGTATTTTTCAACATGGTCAGATCTGTCGATCGCGCGTTGAGATCGGTATTAACTCAGTCAAACAGAAGTCTACCGCCCGGTTGCGCGAGTCGATACCCTCGATCGCAGTCCGTTCGTTGCCAATGCCAGTCGATCGCGATCGAAGAACACCAGAATACGGAAAATCAAGAATTTTTTTGGTAGGTTAGTTCAGTCCCATTCAATCCAAGCGATCGCCCAACTGCCATGCCCCAATCCCAATTTCCCATCTCCGAGTCCGAACCGATCGTCATTCGGGGTGTCATTTTCGATATGGATGGGGTGTTGACCGATACGATCGAATTTCACTATCAAACCTGGCAGCGACTCGCCGATGAAGAAGGGATTCCCTTCGATCGCACCAAAAACGAGGCACTGCGGGGTCTCTCTCGTCGAGATTCGCTAACGGCAATTTTGGGCGATCGCACCCTAGATGAAGCCATTTTCGCAGAAATGCTCGATCGCAAAAATCGCTACTTTCTCGAATTCATCCAAACCATGACCCAAGACCATCTCCTTCCCGGTGTCTTGGAATTATTGCAAGAACTGCGCGCGAATGGCATTCAAATCGCGATCGCCTCTGCGAGTCAAAATGTCGATCTCGTGACCCGGCAACTCGGTCTGACAGACTCGATCGATGCCATTACCAATGTCTATAATGTCTCCAATCCCAAACCCGCCCCCGATGTCTTTCTCTATGCCGCAGAACAACTCGGTTTACCCCCCCAACAATGCATTGCGATCGAGGATGCGGAATCTGGGGTAAAAGCCGCACTCGATGCTCGGATGTGGGTTGTCGGCCTCGGTCCCCAGGAACGGGTCGGTGCGGCCCACGTCATCCTACCGGATTTGGATGGCGTTCGCTGGATGGATTTGCTCGATAAAGTCATGCATTGTCGAGAAGCCCAAACGGGGCAATTGGGATAATAGAGAGCAATGGTTTTTTCCCATTCCCCGTTCCCCACCCTCACCAGATACAACAATCCAAAACTGACGTTGAATTACGATACGGGTTGGGGTTTGCGCACCATAGGGATAACATCGGCCGGACCGAAAGAAATCGTGCCGATCGCCTCAAATCCGTGCCGCTTGTAGAGTGCCGCACTCCCTGGAGTCGAAGCCTCTAAGTATGCCAGTTGTTGTTGTCGATCGCACTCGGCTAACCCGTGACGCAACAGCGCCGAACCGTAACCCCGACCCTGACAGGTCGGATCGGTAGAAATCATCGATAAATACCAATGAGGTTCTTGAGGATGATAGTTGCCCATCTCCTCAAATGCTGGGAATAGCTGTTCTTGACGGCTTGGGGGGATGCATGTTTTCAGCATTGCCCCGAGGGCTTCCTCATCGACAGAAACACCCGGCGGAAACCACAGTGCTGCTGCCTGTAAGCCCTCCATACAGTAAGCCGTTCCCTTCTCGAAAGCCGGTTCGCCAAAAATTTTCACGAACTCGGGAAAAGTTTCGAGATACTTTTGGGGGTCGGGGTAAGTCCAGCGCACTGCTGCATCGCCACTAAATGCCAGTACTAACAGAGCAATGACTCGATCGATGTCTGCCGAAGTTACCGTCCGAATGCTGGGTAAAGTCAAGATCGCACCTCAATGTTGTCCGAAAATTTGTCCGATCCTCATTATGCCAAAAGCATTTGGAAGTGACCTTTACTCGTTTCTCCCCGAGAACAAGCCCACATCAATATAATTAATTCGAGCCATGGGAGTCAGGGCGCTGAGAATTTGAGACCCGTAGCTGCGGTGGAGAACGCGACTATCGAGGAGGGCAACGACCCCCTGACAGTCACGGACGGGAGCGATCGCCCGTTGAAGTTCGCTTAAGGCGGTGGGCAGCAGATACAGTCGGAACCAGTCCTGCCGCTGCTGCTTGTAGTGTGCCACTCGTCCGGCCACCAGAGGATTTTCTAGGGAGGGGAGGGGCAGAGTGGCGATCGCCAGCAACCCCGGTGAGGGAAGTTTGCCCTGATGCTGCCGCCAGAACTCCCATCCCGTGACGAGAATGGTGTTCTTGCCGACTTGAGTTTGTTCTACTTGTACCCGAGAGCCAAATTCGGCAGCCAAAATCGAACCGACGATCGATTTTAACGGTACGTCTCCCACGAGGATAACCGTGAGAGAACCGGACTGAGGGCGGGATGAAGAGGTTGGGCGATGGCGGCCGTTGCGTTCTTCGGAGGGCTGGGTGGGCGCATTTTCAACAAGAGGAGGGCGCGGACAAAGTTCTTCAGTTTCAGATACCGTACTGACGCGAATGAGGGTGTGTAACTCGCGAATTAGGGCACTTTGATATTGAGGGGTATTCGGCAGGGGCAAACCATCGGGCAAGTACAGTTGAATCAAAGCCTGAGTGCGATCGGGAGAAAATTTAACGCAGGTGAGATCGTCAAACCCCATTCGCTGGCGATAGATCGGAGCTTTGGGATCTAAATCTAAGGCTCCACCGATGGCAACGATCGGTTGTTTGGGCCAAATCGGACTTAAAACATCCGTCACGTTTATCGGCCCGCAGGAGAGCGAAAAGTTGCCGTAAGTGCGATCGATATTCGCCCACGTCAGCGACCCTTCTCGTGCAAAGCGCAGCCAAAAGGTCTGCCAGACGGAAGGATATTGAGTTCGCTTCGAGTGCAACCCACGGAAAAGTTGGTGGAGAATTTCGAGTTCGGGGGTATCGAGCAAGCAGCATTGATAGGGATTGACAGGTCGATCGAAAATCGATTTGGTCAGTCGCACCCGCACGTCGCGCACGAATTCGGCAAAGTCTGGATATGCCAGCATAAACTCGTTCCAGTGGTGCGGTTCGATTGCCACCGTCAGTTGCCCTCGCGTCCAGCGTTCTAAATCGTCAACCCCGTCGATAACTGTGGGAACGGACGGGGGAAAGCGATTTTCGCCGTTGAGTCGATCGCGCAACCAACTTTGAGGAGAAGTTAGCAAAAGACCCGAGAAATCTCGATCGAGGCGATCGCCCGAGCGCACGGCTTTGCGAGTTGCTCCCCAGGCTTGCAATTGGGGAATTTCGCGATCGAGCAAGTCCCCATGAACGGATTCGGGAACAACGAGGATGGCAGGTTCGGGCCACATCAATAAGGGCATGAGGTAACTCAGGCGATACCGTCCGTCAAATTCGCCGAACGAACCCGTCTGAATCAACGCACTCCGCCCCAAGCGCAACGCCCGCGCCACCAATCGACCCATCGTTAAATGATGGGGCCAAACCGGGCGATCGTCCGATCGCAGAAACGAGCGCAGAACCCTGTGGACTTCGACTTCGACGATCGCGCCGTCTTTTATCTGGGGAAGGGTTAAGTTCGGAACCTGAGAGGGTCGATCGTCCATGCGGTTGTAATGATTGGCAGATAGTTTGCAGGGATTTGGCGTGCGGGGAGGGTGGGCGAATCGGATGTCGGTTGGTACTGTCAACGCGCGAGACGCAAGGATAGCAGACGCGCATTCGAGCGAATGTGGGTTCTGTTCGGGTGGCAACTCCTCGATCGTACTATATCGGAATTGTCTGGGGGTGGTGAAAGCGATCGCTCCTGGAGCATCCTCGGAAAAAACTTTTGAGATGACAGATATCCTCGTTGACTGACGAAAGTAGGAGAGTCAAATCTTCAAAAGCTGATGAGTAGAAGGATGGAGAAAATTGGCAACATGTGGGGGGGAGCCAGCATTCTCAGCGTAAGTTCGATCGCTCAGCCAGGAGTATTCCTAAGAAGCATTAATAAACGATCGAAAAATTAGTGTTGTTTTTAGCCAAGTTAGCCAATATTTTGCAAGTTTTTTGGGAAGCTTTTTCAGCATTTTGACTAGCAATCTAAGTGAATTTACTACATCCTCTTAAGTCTTTTTGCGTGTAAATACGTAGTGAGTAACAGCGAATTACGATAACCCGATATGCTCGTAATGAGAGAAGACAGATTTTTCGAGGGTTATCCTCAAATTTAGGAAAAACTTACGTTACAATCTAAAAAACGGACGATAAACTAGGGTTTAACCCCAATTACTAACCATCTGTCAATAATGTTATGTTCGTCACTCTCTAGTTATAAGCAGTTCCCTTTGACCGCAAAATGCAGTAAATAGTTGAAAAACACGTTTACTTTTACTTCATTCTCAGCGTACTAAAATCGGTTTAATCTACTAGTCTCTCCGAAATCCCTATTGCATAGACAAAAACCGGGGAACCACTCTTCGACGTTTCATTCATCAAAAACGGCTAAGAGTTCAATTCATCGAGATACCCATCGGTCAAATATCGGTGTCAAAAAACGGGATTTATTACATCTACATAGTCGTTTGACAGGGATGAACGCACCAGTGCTGATGGGGTGCTACTGAGTGCGATTGAAACCTGTCGGCTCAGAGGTCTCAATCCTTGGACTGATCTGGATGAGGTCATTGCGACTCGACGCAAGGGATCTCGATGCTCCACGCATACCAGCCACCCGACCTCACAACAGCTCATTACTAGTTTGAGAGGGGAGAGTGCGAATGGTTACCAGTCATCAAAGAAACCTAATTCTCATTAGCCTTCATGACTCAAACCTCAATATCTCCAACTGAAAGCAGTACTAACTTGGCTGCTCTCACCAAAGATGCGGGCATTGCCTTAGTTTTACAAATCGCTGGTCTAGCTCTCACCTACCTGCTGCAAATATCCCTAGCCCGCTGGATGGGTTCAACCGAGTATGGCATCTATAAATATGTCATCTCTTGGTCGTGGTTGCTAGCCATTCCTGCTGGACTTGGTTTCCCTCACACGGTTCTACGTCTGGTTTCGGAATACCGAGTTCAACAAAATTGGGGTCTTTTGCGGGGTTTAGTTCGAGGGAGTTGGCTACTCACTGTCCTAGCTGGTTCCTTATTGTGCTTAGGCGGTACGATCGTAATTCTCGTTGTCAATCGATACCATCAGTTTGCCTATGTAACTCCACTACTCATCGGCATCTGGATGGTTTTGCTACGAGCTTTAGTAGAATTGCAGTTGGAAACTTCTAGAGCATTAGAAGACATTACCTTAGCCTATGCCCCCTATCAAATTATTTGGCCTGTTTTGGTACTGTGTGGCGGATTTGTCCTCTTTGAATACAACCATTCCCTAACCAGTGAACCAGCGATCGCTATGGCTATCCTGATGTTATTGGGAGTGGTCATGTTTCAGTTGTGGCTACTCTGGGAGAGGCTAAACCAACAGGTGGAAAAGGTGACTCCAGTCTATACCTACCGTGAATGGTTCGGTATTTCCCTACCCTTATTACTTCAAGGAGCATTTGCCGTTCTCTTGTTTCAAACTGATGTAGTCATGGTCGGTTTGTTACTAGGACCTGAAGAAGCTGGAATTTATACTGCCGCAACGAGTACAGCAATTTGGGTTACTTTCTTTTTACAGGTTATTAATACTGTTGCAGCCCCTGCCTTCGCTTCTCTCAATGTTCAAAACGATCGACAGGGCTTGCAAACTGTGGTATCGACTACAGCTACATGGATTTTCTGGCCCTCTGTAGCGACTGCCCTCATTTTAATCATCTTCTCCCAGCCAATTTTGGGAGTATTTGGCTCAGAATTTGTGGCTGCTAATTGGGAGCTAAAAGTGATTGTCATAGGAGAGCTAGTTAGTGCCTTGTGTGGTTCTGTTGGCTATGTTTTGGTGATGACCGGTCATCAAAACAAGTCAGCCAAGGTTTTTGCTTACACTGCCTTAATCAATCTAGTTTTGAACCCGATTGCCATCGTGACACTAGGTATTTTAGGAGCGGCTATAACTACAGCTTTAACTACAATATTGTGGAATATCTGGCTCAGTGTTTTGGTACTCAAACACGTGGAGGTAAATCCATTCGTTTTTTCTCGTTTCTTTAGCGCCAAATAAAATAGTTTATAAAGATTAAACGATGGGGAAAAGATTAAGCGACTTCAGGCGTTTTTTTACGGGACTGCTGATAATAATGTTGATAGTCAGCTTTGCCCAGTCTGCCTTAGCGCTCGATGGCAGTAGTTTACCGTTTCCGCCAACATCCTCTGGTAGTGTTGCCAAACGTACTATTGGAGCCTCCGTCCACAGACCAACCAAGCCAGAATCTCATTTACCCGTGGATCGTCCCAACATCCTAATGGTCATGTTGGACGATCCGGGTCCATCGTTATCTGATACCTTTGGCGGTGACATCCATACTCCAACCGTTTCCCGACTTGCCAAAACTGGTATTGTCTACAATCGATTTCACAACACTGCCATGTGTTCTCCCACCAGAGCAGCATTGCTCACAGGACGCAATCACCATCGCGTTGGGTTTGGACAAATTGCTGAGCTGGCAAACAACTGGGATGGCTACTCTGGTTCTTGGCCGGCAACTGCGGCTTCAGTGGCAAAAGTTTTACAATACTATGGTTACAATACTTCTGCCTTTGGTAAGTGGCATAACACCCCTGCAAATGAAACCACAACCATGGGGCCATTCGATCGCTGGCCGACGAATCTGGGTTTTGAGTATTTCTATGGCTTTTTGGCTGCTGAGTCTTCTCAATACGAACCAGCCATTGTCGAAAATACCAATCGCATCCCAACGCCCAAGCGGAAAAGATACCATTTCACTGAAGATATGACCGATCGGGCTGTGAACTGGATGCGTCAGCACCAGGCACTAGCTCCCGAGAAACCCTTCCTCATGTACTGGGCACCCGGTGGAGTCCATGGTCCACACCATATTTTCAAAGAATGGGCTGATAAGTATAAGGGCAAGTTCGATGAAGGGTGGGATGTAATGCGAGAGCGCATCTTTGCCCGTCAAAAGGAGCTGGACTGGATTCCTGCCAATACTGAACTAACCCCTCGAGCTGAGACATTGGCTGCTTGGGATGATATTCCTGAAGATGAAAGGGCATTCCAACTGCGCCTGATGGAAGTCTACGCGGGTTACCTGGAACACACCGATACTCAAGCTGGACGCCTGGTGGATGAGTTGGAACATCTGGGCATTCGCGACAATACCCTCATTTTTTATATTTGGGGTGACAACGGAGCCAGTGCGGAAGGAATAGGAGGCACTATTAGTGAATTTCTGACCCAAAATGGCATTGCGACCAAGATTAAAGATCACATCCGCGCTCTGGATACCATTGGTGGATTAGATGCTTTGGGAAGTTCAAAGACGGCCAATATGTATCACGCAGGTTGGGCTTGGGCAGGGGGATCTCCTTTCCAGGCAACTAAACTGGTTGCCTCCCATTTGGGTGGTACTCGTACACCGCTAATTGTTTCCTGGCCAAAGCAAATCAAGCCTGACTCGAAGGTGCGATCGCAATTCCACCACGTCATCGATATTGTTCCCACTATCTACGATCTCCTTGGCATTACACCGCCGGAAATGGTAGACGGAGTTACCCAAGATCCGATTGATGGGGTCAGCATGACCTACACCTTCAATAACGCTACCGCACCAGAGCAAAAACCAGCTCAGTACTTTGAAATCATGGGTAGCCGAGGCTACTACGAAGATGGTTGGATGGCATCAGCCTCTGGCCCTTTTACTCCTTGGCTAGCAAGCATCGACCCCAGTATTGCCACCTGGACACCAGATAAAGATACCTGGGAACTGTACGATCTCAATAATGATTTCTCCCAAGCCCATAACTTGGCTCAGACCTACCCCGAAAAACTAAACAGGATGAAGGCTAAGTTCAATCTGGCGGCACAAGAAAATAAGGTCTATCCGATTGGCGGTGGTTTGTGGTCGGTCGTATTTCATCCAGAGGATGCCCCTTCTAACCGAGCAACAGAATTTCACTACACTCAGAATGTGACCGGAGTGCCAGAATTTACCGCCCCAAAACTTGGCTCCCGCAGCAGCCGAGTGACCATTGAAACAGAGCTGAGTGCCAATGCTCAGGGCGTACTCTACGCCCTTGGAGGTTATTCAGGAGGTCTCGCTCTTTGGTTAGATAACAGTCAACTCAACTACGAGTACAATCTGTTCGAGGTAGAACGCACCCATATGACCTCTAATAATCCCCTGCCCACAGGCAAGGTAGAGTTAGTTATCGACTCGGAAACGACTGGTAAGGGGTCAAACTCCATGACTGTTACCGTTCATGCAAACGGTCGTAAGATTCTCTCAGGTACAGTGCCTCGTATTGCACCCCTCGGCTTTACAGCTAATGATGCGTTTGACGTAGGCATGGATAACTACTCACCCGTATCAGAAGCCTATTTTGAACGGGCACCTTTCAAGTACGACGGTGTTATTAGCAAGTTTGATGTTAAATATAAGGGTTAGCACTACTGGCTATTTAATGTATTGAATTATGAATAGACAACCAAATTTTTCTACTCTATCAGCTTATTTAGCAGAAAAAATACCTCTAAAGGATTTATCTCCTCAACAAGCAGTTAAAAATAGCATCTTTATAACTGCCAGATACCGCACAGGTTCTACTTATTTATACTCATTATTTTCGAGCTTAGCTAATACTGCTACTTTTTATGAGCCTTTAAACTATCACTTAGTTGATAATTTAGATAAAGATGAACAGCAGACTCAACAAGACAAATCACAATTTGCTCATACCCTTAAGGAAGGTTACCTTGCTGATTATCAATCTCTGGATAGAAATAATTTAATCAAATATTTCCGTCGAGAGTTTAATCTTACCAATATAGTCATGTCGGCAACAGAGCAAAATGATGAATTAAAAGAGTATATTCACTTTTTGCTTTCAACTTATCCTCAAAAACTAAAAGTCTTACAATTCAATCGGATTGATTTTCGCTTACCTTGGTTTAAAATCAATTTTCCCCAGACTTTTATTGTTAATCTCAGACGCAATCCTCGTGATATTTATGCTTCTTTTGTCGGAATGTTTTTGAGAAAAACTTCTGAGAAACCTCAAGTTAACCTAGAGGAGGGTGTAGAAACAATGATTGACTATGTGGGGTTAAATGAAGAATTAGATGCCCTGAGTACAGTTTTTGCTCTTCAGTCCATTACCGATCGCCTTAACAGTTATCAAAAAGTTTATCTACTTAACCAGTTAAGCAATCGATGGGCAGATTCGTTTGCAGATTTAGTAGTTGAGTATGAATCCTTAATTGAAGATCCGATGGCAGCGATCGATGAAATTCTTTCTTATCTACCGACTTGGGAATTGAGTTTCGATCGTGAATTCATAGAAGCCAAGAAAAATCGAATTAACGTTTGGCAAGAGTACCATGCTGATTCTTGGTTTAAAAATAACGAGATTGTGTGTAATGAATTAATCGAGCAACTATTTTCAAAATCTGCTTAAAGGTTTGTTATCTAATCGCAGCTTATATGGGAATAAGAAATATAAAAAGATTTAGGATTTCCAGAATAATTAAAAGAGCATTTTTGCAGTGTTTTTTTCCAAGTCATAAAATGAAGATACATAATCTCATCTTGACGATTATTTTGCTCGCCTCGATCGTACAACTTGCCTTGCTGCCAGTACCACCTATTGGTGAATTCACCTAGAATAGACGGAGTATCATTGACTGGATGAGCAAAATTAAGGAGAAATTTTGGCCAATAAACTCTTAACAAGTTCTTCTTTACAAAAGATTGAACTAGATCGGTCATTTCATGCTCGTCAGATATAAATACTTTCTCTGATTGTAAAATAGTTTGATAATTAGGATGGTGAGTAAAAAGAGTATCGATCGAGGGATTATTTCTATACAGTGTAAAATGACCACATAAATTCTGTTTTCTTGCTGAAATAATATCGTGATTTAAAAGGATATCATCAGTGATAAACTCTCGAATTTGGCCCCAGATAATATCAAGATCGCAATGACCCCAAAAATCATAATTTTTGATATATTCTGCAAAAATAAGACCGTAGCAAGGTTTAAAATCGCATAGTTTGTAGGGTTGAATTAGTGTAATCTGATAGCCTAGTTTTTTCGTTGCTAGTAAATTAAATTTTTCAGCAGTAAAAGGAATAAAATTAACATTCTCGATTGTTGTTTCTGGCACTTGGCAATCAGTTAAAAATAACCAATCTATATTGTTATTGTACTTGCACGATTGTAAGAACGCCGGAAACCAGACAGGCCACTGTCCAAAGTAAACTACTATAAGTACAATTTTCATTTGTTTTCAACCAGCAACTACAGGTAAAAGGAGTGCTTCATGTCATTAATTCTGCGAGCTTGGATAAATCTGTGAAAGCTTGACTCTAGCATCCTCTGTATGAAAGCACTAATCCACACTCACTTGGTTAGGATTGCGATCGCTCTCCCAAAGCGAAACCTTCTGTTTGAAAGTGTTCAGATCGTTTCAAGTATTTTGAACGTAACGGGGTTGATACAATCCTAAACGGAGAACATCTAGGATTCTAATCGACCAGTAAATCGCACCGAAAAATAAGAGGCTATGTTCTGGAACTGTCCCGGCGATCGAAACTCGAAGAATGCCGATGACTAACAGAATTAATAAGAGAATATGCGATCGACAATAGTGGAGATACGATTGATATTGAGCCGTTTTTCGGGTGACAACATATTGAGGTTTTTTATCTTTCCCATTCACGATCGCCACCCAAATCATTTTTAGATTGGCGAATAGCAAAGCAAATTCAAGGGTTTTGTGTTTCCATCCAAAAATCATGTCCCCTTTAAGGTTCAGTAACTCAAAAGCGGCGATCGCGGCGATGGCGATAAAGGTAATGGGTGGCACAGTGAGAAACATCGGTTGACCGACAATTAAAGAAATTGCGATCGCTATATTTAACAGAAAAATAGAGGTTGGATAGAGCAGTTCTTTAATACCTTTAGTACAGAAAGCTAACCGTTGTGGGAAATTAAGTCCGGATAAATCCCCAAACAATACTAATCGCAAGGCATCTAAAGACCAAACCGAACGTTGCTTCAAAAAGTTTTCTAAATCGGTGACCGGTGCTTGAGTAGAAACCCCAATAACATCCAGTGCTTGGGAAGTCCAACCTTTTTGGAGGATACGAACGGTTGTTGTGACATCTTCGACTATATTCCAAGCATCAAATCCGCCTACATCTACCAGTGCTTGCTGACGATAAACAGCACCCGATCCTAACGAAAATACACCTCCTAGAGTAATTTTTCCCGGTAAAACATAAGATTGTAAAAAGACTTCCCGCGTATCAAATGGATCGGATTCATCTATTAGTTCTGTTTCTTTATAAGTTTGTACTAAACCGACAGTAGGACGATCCATTAAATAGGTCGTACACTTTCTCAGAAACTGAGAATCGCCCACACAATCGTCACAATCTCGCGTTTCTATATATTCTATGTTGGGAAAACGATGGCAGATTTCCATCCAAGCTGCATTGAGAGCTCCTGCTTTCGCTTCGCCTTGACGATCGGGAGAACTTTTAGGGGGTGGTAAAATGTGATAACAGGAAAGTTGAGGATAATCGGACTGCACAATAGTTGTCAATGTGGCGATATCTTCTCGGTGAGCATCATTGGCAACAAACAGCTTAATTTTATCGATGGGATAATCCTGCTGAATGATGCTATCTAGGGTCTCTTTCAAAAAATGAATATCTTCGTTATAAATCGGAATAATGACTGCAACTTCTGGCGTTTTGGAACTTAAGCAATCGACTCCGATAGGATTGGTGGTATGGAGATTGACGATGATGAAATAGGTAAAAAAAATTGTACCTATGATTGCACCAAATCCGCAGAGATAGGCAAATACGGAGTAGTAAAGGTTAAGATGATGCAGCAGTAAAAAAGTTGCTAAGACCAGGAATCCGATCGCTGCTACACCCACAATTTTTAGCAGCGCATTGTAAACTAGTTTTTTCATTTTCGGGAACTTGGATGAAATCGGGTCTCTGTGAAAGGAGTCTCGAACAAGGTCGTCCTGATTCAAGCAGAAACCCATTTTCTTAGTTTTTAGGTTGTCAGATTGACTAGATCGATACTCGATAATCTAGTCAGTTGACATCGCATAACTAGAACTGTTTCCAGTTGACAACTTGTGAGATTCATGGCCTTGAAGGGGCGGATTAAAGACACAAATCAAACGCATCTGAGTTTTTGCCCGCAAATAATGGGCTTCCCGTCGATCCAAAGCATACATCGTACCCGGTTGAATCGTATAGATCGTGCCATCGACTTCGACTTCCCCTTCGCCTTCGATACAATAGCAAGCTTCTAGATGATTGGTATATTCTAAAAGCGATTCCGTTCCCGCCTCAATCAGGGTATCGGTCAGGGAATAGCCCATGCCATCTTTGGCGATGAGAAATCTGCGACTTTGCCCATTGCCCCAGGCGACATCGCGTTCTGAGTCGATCAGTTGGCTGAGTTTTCGGATAATCATGATAGTTGACTTCAGAAAAAAAATAAGAACAGTTCAATTTGTTGTGACTCTTAATAGTGCTTTAGCAAGGAACGAAGTTAAAAAAAGATAGTGCAAACCGGAGAGGCTATTGAGGTTCGCCCATATTTGAGGGAGAGCTGATGAAACACACAGTATACACTTAAGGGGGCGATCGGAACATCGCGATCGAAAAAAACTATCTCAGCTCGCAGATAATACTTGGACGGAACGAGAGATTAACGGTCTCCGGTTGCAGGTGATGTAAGCATTCGCCAAACGAAAATCTTCTTGAGGGCTTGGACTTTCGCAGATTTTTACTTCATCAAAATGTATTAGTTACAGGCAATCGTTGCTAAGTTTCCCGAAAGATCGAGATACTCTGAAAGAACATGATGGAAGTGAGAAATTCCTAATTCATGTTCTTCGGCAAGTTGAGCAACTTGATACGCTCGGGAATGAATTCCTGTCTGAATTTTCCTACAAATTGAGAAATCTTCTTCCATTAAAGTATCAAATCCTTGACGAAATTGGGGCGATCGACACGGAACGCTAGCAAATTGTTCCGGAGATTGATAAATAATAATCTCCACTCTTGTATGTCCTGCATCTAAGGGAATCAGATGAAAAACAGAGAGAAAGTTTTTGTGCGGGTTGAGCATCATATTAGGAAAGATATATCCCTGATATGATACTTTTCCAGCTTCTGAGAAACTGGTAAAAAATTCTCCTCCCCGCTCGGTGGTGTAGGGAACTTCTATTCGGAGATGGCGACCTGTGGGAAGACTGCGGATGTTGTCACTATCGTAAACCGTGCCAAATCCTTGACTGTGGACGGCTTCAAAATGATAATCTTCGACGTAATTTTCTACAATCAACTTCCAATTAATCGGTTGGTCGTAGAACCATCGATCGACTTCTCGTAAAGACATCCAATCTCGATCGTACTGTTCTAAGAAAGCCGGCATTCCTGCTAAATAATCTTTCAGAGATTCTCCTCGATCGTCCGAATTGACAAAGATAAATCCACCCCAGGTTTCAACTCTGGCTGGAAGTAGCTGAATTTGAGATTTATCGAGGTTGGGAAATAGCTTTGGTTTAGTAATTCCTAGAAGCTGTCCGTCTAAACCATAGGTCCAGGCATGATACGGACAAGTTATTTTGTGACGATCGCAATGACCTTGCCCTTCTAATAACTGAGCACCTCGATGCGGACAAATATTGTGCATTGCTTTGAGAGAGCCATCAACATCTCGTACGACGAAAATTGGCTCTTCTCCGAGGGTATAGGTGAGATAATCACCAGGTTCGGCAAGAGTTTCCTGCCGACCTACCAATTGCCAGGTTCGATGCCAAATTGTTTTGAGTTCTCGGGCAAAGATTTTGGAATCTGTATAATAGTTTCCCGGAAGTCCCAATTTCTGGGTTTGTAGGATCATATTTGCTCTCCTTTGCACTCTATTGTCCAACGATCGAGTCAACGGAACCTAAAGAGGTTTATCTATTTCTTGGGTTGTCGATGAGCTAGAAATACTCACGAACAATCCTAAAATCACGATACAAAATGCCAGTAAATTAGACAGACTTAACGCTTCCGAAAACATTATCCAGGCGATGAAAGCCGTCGTAAACGGTGTTACCAAAAAAATTAGAGAAACTAATCCTGAAGAAAACCGCTTGAGGCTGTATAACAGCAGTCCTTGAGCCAGCAATCCGGAAACAGACATACTCACAATGGCAATCCAACCTTTCGAGGTATTGGGAAATAGGCTTTGTTGGTTAATTGCCAGAACGATTAACGTTAAGGGCGTTCCCCAACCAAAACACCCCAAGAGTACTGTTTCCGCCTTCAAGTGAGTGCGAAGTCGTTCGACACCGAGCAGATAGGATGCTAGTAGAAGTGCTGAAAGTAGGGCCAGACCATCGCCTTGTAAGGTCTCAATTCCGATATGAAAGTCATTGAACCCAATGACGAACAATCCAGAAATGGCGATCGCGCATCCGAGCAGAAAACGCCGATTAAAGTGCTGTTGAAACCAGAACCAGGCTCCGAAGACCGTGAAAATTGGTGTGAGATTATTAATGAGTTCGCAATTGGCAACAGTCGTTCTCGTTAAAGACCAGGCTAAGGCGAGCAGCATACCCGCCAAAAAAGTGCCTGAAAGCGCCAAAAGCGTCCAGATGGATAGGGAGCCAGTAGGTGGCTCGGGTAAGGGTTGAGAGGACGTTGAGTTCTGCGTCAATTGACGATAAACATGCCTCCCCCCAATTCCCAACCCCAACATCAGAGTCGTCAGAAAAAAGCGATCGAAAATCGTCGTTTCCGGGCTAATTTCCATGGCTCCCCATTTAGTGAGCGCTGGAACCCAAGAAAAGGCGATCGGAGCGCTTAACAAGGAAACAAACGCCCAAAAATCTTCCGATCTTCTCGGCAATTTGGGGGATGAAGCCTCGGAAATCGCCGAGATTTCCGGAGGAAGATTGACGATTTCGCGTTTCGATTCCATGAGGATTACAGCGATCGAACTTGAGCTTTCGCTTCGGGTAAAAAGAAATCCTCAAAATCGATGAAACGATTTTTATAGCACCAGCTACATTCTTTAAAATGGGGTGCACTCTCGCAACGACTGGTGAGATGTTCCTGGCGTAACGTTTGCCATTTTTCCCCATTCCAGACTTCTTCAAACGAGGATTCGTCAATATGACCGAGGTGGTAAATTTCCGAACCCGTGCCAATCAAATGATCGCAGAAGCCAATATACCCGTCGTATTTATACGAGACATAACTCCAGGGATGCAAGCAAGCGGCGGTATCGTCGGGCTTTTGGGGGATGCTCCCCACCGTTGTCGAGGCGTTCACGCTGACTCCATGCAGCCGAGAGCGCTCCTGCATTCCCTTGAGGGCAAGATCGACCTCGGCATCGCGCTCGTGCAAACTCAAGGGCGAATCGGGAGATGCGTGAACGCTGGCTAAGCGAATTTCGCCAATGCCGATATCTGCCGCAAAATCCACCAGAGCCGGTAAAGATTCTAGGGCGGGACGCTGCACGGTGGTGGTGAGATTGAGCCGCTCCGTTGACCCCCAACGCTGGCGATAACCCGCAGCTAACTTTCTCAAGTTTCGCTCTACTTTGCCCAAGTTGCCGCCACGACGCAAACTCGCAAAGATTTCCGGATCGGGACTATCCACGGAAACGGAAAGATAACAGCCTTTTTCAACGAGCAAATCGAGGATCTCATCCCGTTGGAAAGACATATTGCTCACAAAGCGAATTGCCACTCCATAGTCCGATGCCACTTCAATGTATTTGGCAATCTGTGGCAAGATTAGGCTTTCGCCATCTCCGCGCAAATCCACCATGTCAGCCGTGGGAAACAGTTCTCGGGCAATTCGGTGATAAACATCTTCCGACATCATCCGAGACGTGATGGGGATGACTTCAGGACGGCACATCGAACAGTGCAAGTTGCAGCCCTGAGTCAATTCCACCATGACATACCGCGGACGGCTTTGCAGATAGGTTTTGCCCTGGCGATATTCTTCGAGATTCAAAACCCGATTTTCTTCGCGAGTTAATATGCGGTTCTCCCCACACAACATAGTCGTAATGCTCCCTGTTTAATCAATTTAATTCAATCAATTTAGACACAATTCAACGTGACACTTCTATGTCGGCAAAGGGACTTTCTTTGCCGGCGTAGTCGTTTTCCATACTCACGTACCAATCCTGTTTCTTGAAGATGCCCAGCCCGCCATCACCGGTTTCTCCCTCTTCATTGGGATGGAATTTTTGCTGCTCGAAGACGGAGTTGTAGCAACCGTCTTTGATGGCGGAATCTGGTAGTTTTTCAATGGGTTTGTATTGGTGATGTTCTTGTCCTTCTACCCAGAACGGTGCATTGGAAACAGCATTGTAATGGCAGTGAACCACAGTGCGCGTTTGGTTGGTGAGATTGGGACCCGAACAGTGCAAGGTATTGCCGTGGAAGAACATCACATCCCCCGGTTCCATCTCGCAATCGACAACCTCCAGGCGCTTGAGAATTTCCTTCACCCGTTTGGGATCGGCAAAGACCGCTTGATCTCCCCGACCCATATCAAATCGGCTGGCTAGATGAGATCCCTTGACCATTTGGATGCAACCATTTTCTTTGGTATTCGCGGTAATGGCGATCGTGCAGGTTGCAAAGTGAGGAAATAGACAGCCATTGTGATACCAGAACGCGCAATCTTGATGCCAATCGACGGTTCCTTCACTGTAAGGATCTTTCTTGAGAATTTTGGAATGCCAGTGATAACATTCTTCGCCCAAAAGTGTCTCAGATCCGTCTACCACGCGAGCAATTCTGGGCAAAACACCGAGATAGGTTTCTTCTAAATCGGTCCAAGTGGTCACTTGATAAATTTTGCCAAAACTATCGAGAATGTTGGTTTGATAGCCCATGACACTGGGATCTCGATCGCAGGCTTGGCGCAGGGGTTCGATTTCATCGAGATCGAAAAAGCCTCGGATGATGAGAAAGCCATCTTTGTGATATCGAGCAATTTGTTCTGGGGACAAAGGACGAGTTGTTTTGACTTTCGTGTCAATTTGAGTCATAAAATCTCCGAGATTCAAGTCGATTTATTCTGAGAATCCAGACAACCGAATTACTATCTTGAATGTGACCTATAAACGGCGGTCGATGTTGCTTTGAATAATTCGGTTTTTTTGACAGAGTTGGGTCCCGAGTGCCTATCTGAAATCGTATCAAATTTTTCGTCATTTTTTTGTTTTATTTTCTTAAATTTAGGTTTGCATTTTTACGAGCTTTATTTCAAAAACGACAGGCTAAATTTCCCATAAGAGTTTGGTTGTTTGTTTGATGTTTATCAGCAATTTTTTGCGAAGTTAATTTTTTGAATTAACTCTCAGGCTAATGTTGAGTTGCCGAGCGAGAATTTGTACGTGAGGTTCCTTAACCATTGTGAAATGATTGCCGGGAAGTTGATGCAGCTCGATCGGCTGAGTTGACCTTTGATGCCAACCCCAAGTCGGATCGCGATCGGTTGCCGCAGCATCGGGGAGAAAGTCGAACTGACCGATGTCTGTCGCTCTCAACAAAGTAATGGGAATGTTACTTTTTTGCGGGATATAGGCAGTATCGGCAATCGTGTTGCTGCGATACACGGAGAACATCTGTTGCAGTTCGCTCCAAGTCAGCTTCTGACCCTTTTGTTGTAATTGCCCGAATAACAAGTTCAGTCGATCGTCTGTGTCTAATTCCTGCAAATGTTCCAGAGCGATCTCGAATTTTTCGCCACTATTTCCTGCATAAATTTCTGCCAATTGAATGATGTATTGCGGATCGTCCCAACGCTCGAGCGCCCGATCGCGACCTGCCAAGACAGCCGGAATATCCAGAATCGCCAGGAACGACACTGCTTCTCCCCGTTCTTGGAGTTGTCGAGCCATCTCAAACGCCACTTTTCCACCAAAAGAATGCCCGGCTAAGTGATAGGGACCTTGAGGTTGAATGGCTTGGATGGCTTGAATTTGCTGCGAGGCAATGTCAGCCATCGAGGTTAACGGGGTCTCCCCCGGCATTAACCCGTACGATCGCAATCCGTAGAGGGGTCGATCCGGGTTTAGATAGCGCGCCAAACCATAAAAATCGAACACGCTGCCCAAAATGCCAGCGACGCAGAATAAGGGTAATTGCGTCCCCTCCGGTTGAATGGCGATCGCCGTAGAACGCTCCCCCGCCTTCAATTCATCGGTCTTGCCGTTCCTCTGGGAAACCCCATCGGCTTCTGGAATCTCAACCCATTCCGCCAATAGATAATCCACCAGTGCGTCGATGGTCGGGCGCTCGAAGAGCAATGCCGAACTCAACGAGATTCCCAAACTCGATTGCACCAAACTCAAAAATTCGATCGCCATCAGAGAATCGAGTCCTAAATCCACCAAGCGTTTATCCGTCGGCACTTGGGCGGCAGTATCCATCCCCAGAATTTTGGCTGCTTGGGTTTGCAGATGAGTTGTTACCCTCGCTTTGCGCTCCTCAACCGGCAACCTCTGTAAGGATTGGCGAAACTCTTTTGCATCTAGCTGTCCCCGGCCTTCTGGGGGGTCGTACAGCTCGCTGAAAAAGGGTGGAATCCTCCCACTGCGATCGAAGAAACGCGACCAATCGATCGGCATGACACCCACCTGTACCACTGAGCGTTGGAGGAGTTGCTCGAGAATCTGCAAACCCGCTTCCGGTGGAATACTGTCTTCACCTTTTTCCCGGAGCCGATCGTTGAGTTGCAATGCGGCCGTCATCCCCACTTCCTCCCAAGGGCCCCAATTAATACTTAAACCCGGTAACCCTTGGCTGCGTCGATAAGTGGCCAGAGCGTCGAGAAAGGCATTTGCCGCCCCATAGTTGGCCTGTCCGGGGGCACCCAACACAGAAGCACTCGAAGAAAACAACACGAAGAAATCTAACGGCTGGTTCTGGGTGAATGTATGAAGATTCCACGCTCCTTGTACCTTGGGTGCCATCACCCGTGCAAACCGCTCCCAGGTTTGTTGTTGCAGCACGCCATCTTCCAACACCCCGGCTGCGTGGATAATGCCGAATAGGGGGGGAGCGGCGATCGCTAAATCGGCAAATACAGTCCTCATCTGAGACTCATCGGATACGTCTGCACGCAGACAAGTAACCCTCGCACCCGTGCCCTCGAGTTCTTCAATTTGAGGGGCGATCGCAGCGGTCAAACCCTTACGTCCGATTAAAATGAGATGACGCGCTCCCTTCTCTACCAACCAGCGGGCAACCCGCAATCCCAAGCCCCCCATCCCTCCGGTAATTAAATAGCTGCCGTCGGCACGCACGATCGTCGATGGGGCAGTGGGGAACGCCAACACGATCTTGCCGATATGTTTGGCTTGTTGCATGGTGCGAAACGCACGAATGGCTGACTGGAGGGGAAAGACGGTTTTCGGCAGGGGTTTGAGTTGGTGGTTTTCCACTTGCCGCACCAGATGGCGCAGCATCTGCTGAACTTGGGGGGCTTGTTCCCGACAGGCTCGGGTGGTGTCGATCTTGAAATAGGAGACATCCGATCGCACCCGTGCCATTTGCTCGGGACTCCAGATGTCGCGTTTTGCCAGTTCGAGAAAGCGCCCGTTTTTGGCGAGTACGCTGACGCTTTTGGCAATGAAGCCCTCTCCCGTCAGGGAGTTGAGGATGATGTCCGCTCCCTGCCCGTCCGTTCGTGCCATAATCTCCTCGGCAAAGTCCAGGGTGCGGGAGTTCATCACCGCCCTCACCCCCAAAGCTTCCAAGGCGTGCCACTTGCTCGGACTGGCTGTGGCATAGACTTCGGCCCCGGCAAGCAGGGCTAGTTGTACGGCAGCTTGACCGACACCACCGGATGCGGCATGAATTAGCACTCGATCGCCCGGTGCGATCCCAGCTAGGTGATGTAGGCTCCAGTAAGCGGTGAAGAAGGATTCCGGAATGGTGGCAGCCTCTTCAACGGTACAGTTGGCGGGCTGGGGAACGACGAGGTTGGCATCCACCGTCACGTATTGACTGAAACTCCCCGAGGCGATCGCCATCACCGCATCGCCAATTTCCAACCCCGTGACCCCCGCTCCTTTGGCTGCGATTTCCCCCGCACATTCAATACCCAGAGGGGGTTCGCCGGGATACAGTCCCAAGACGTTGAGGACATCGATGAAGTTCAGTCCGGCCGCGATCGCGCGAATTTCTACTTCCCCGGCGGCGGGCGGTTGGCGATCGGTAGCTTGAATCTCCAGGCGATCGGGGGTTCCGCGCTCGGCAATTTTCAAGGCAAAGGGGCGATCGTCGGCAATTGCCAATTCGATTTCCCCATCGGACACCGCAGCGGTTTGACGGCGCGCCAATCTCGCCACGTAGCGAATGCCCTGGCGAAAGGCAATTTGGTCTTCGATGGATTCGGCAGACGGGAGGGGGAAGACTTCTGCCAATAGGGTTTGCGCTGAGTCTACCGCTGACACCATCGGATCTAAATTGACCCGAATCACCCGCAGATCGGGATGTTCTAAGGGAATGGTTTGAGCCATCCCCCACATCAAGGATGGCGTTAACCCCGGCACTGACGGTTCGAGAATGCCGGGACACCCTTTGGCAATCGCCCAAACCGGGGGCAGGGGGAGGCGACGGTCGATCGCGGTCTGTACCAAATGCAGCAGACTCCCACAACTGAGTAAGGCTTCGTTCTCTAGTGTTTTGGCGGTTAAGGTTTCCGGTTGCTCCCACCCCCAGGCATGGACGATACCGTCAATGGGAGGTAGAGATGCCCAAAGCTGCCCAAACTGTTCGACGGCGGCGGGATTCAGCTGGTATTCGTTCGGGCCGAGCGCTTCGTAGGTTGGACCGGGAAAGACCAGAGTGCAAGTTTCTCCCCGATCGCGCAACAAAGCCGCTAAGCGATCGATCGACTCAGAGCGATCGGCAAAGAGCAGCCAATGGCGAGGTTGGGGGGGCTGGAGTTCTCGAGTCGCTCGGTGTTGCTCGCGCCATACCACCTCATAGAGCCAATCCGTTTCGGGATTCTCTGTCTTGCCGAGCATGGTTTGACGGCGCACCCGTCTCAATTGCAGCCCGGTCATTTGGGCGATCGGCTCTCCTTGGAGATCGAACAACGTCAGGTCGGCTTCGAGGGTTTCCGGGCGATCGTCCTGGCGCGGGTGCAGTCGGGCATCGCACCACATCTGAGGACTGGGTTGACCGAACCTCTGCACGGTTTGAACGAAGACCGGAACGTAGGTTTCGTCTCGTTCTTCTAAGAGCGTGGCATCTAACACTTGCAAACAGGTATCGAGCAACACCGGATGCAGCTGATACCCCTCGAGATCCGCTGCCACCCCTTCTGGGAGGACGATGTAACCCAAGGCTCGGTCTCGATCGCGCCATACTCGATCGACGGCGTGGAAACTGGGACCGTAGTCAATTTGCTGTTGTTGAAACTTTTCGTAGAGGCGATCGACGGGAATTTCTTCTGCCATCTGCTGCTGTAGCGCTAGCAAATTGATGGTGTCGGGTTTGACGGTTTCTGCTAAAAATATCTTCCCCGTGGCATGGAGGTTCCAAGTCTGAATATGGCTCGGCGCTTGAGAAGATACGTCTGGGCTAAAAATCTCAAATTTGTAAGCCTGCTGGGCTTCCGCCTTCTGTGCTTCCGGTTTCAACACCATCTGGAGGGGCAAGGCTTCCCCAGACTCCGGGATTTCTAGGGCCTTCTGAATCGTCGCGCCTTCGAGCCGACAAGGTTGACCCGATAGGCTCGCCCCCGCGGCCAAGGCCATTTCCAAATAGGCAGTTCCGGGCAAAATGGTGGTGGCAAACACGCGATGATCTCTCTGCCATGGGGGAAACTGTTGGCTGACTTGTCCTTGGAAGCGGATCTCGCGAGTGCCGGCTAAGGATAACGGTATCCCCAGGAGTGGATGCTCTCGATCGTGCCCTTGACTCTGTGGGGAGGCTGGGGTGGTCAGAAAGCGCCCTGTGGGTTGCCGATCGCGCGAGGGTTCGACCCAATACCGACGGCGTTGGAAGGCATAGGTGGGTAGATGCACCCGCTGCCGCCAGAAGTCGCCATCGAAGCCTTGCCAATCGACGCTGTAGCCTTGTCGGTATAGCTCGGCTAAACTCGTCAGTAGCGTTTGCCAATCCCCTCGTTCGGGATCTAAGCTCGACAGCCACAACCCGGAAGAATTGCCCGGATCGCACCGGCGACCCATATTTAACAAGGTGGGTTTGGGTCCGATTTCGATGAAGGTATCCACGTCCTGTTGTCTGAGGCGTTCCATGCTGCGCGCAAATCGGACGGGTTCGCAGATATGGTCGCACCAATATTCTGGAGTGGCAACTGCCTCGGTGATGAGTTCTCCGGTCACATTGCTCACCAGAGGAATTTGCGGGGGCGAAAAGCGGATCTCGCGAGCCACCCGCTCGAATTGAGCCAGCATGAGCCGCATTAAGGGTGAGTGAAAGGCATGGGAGACTCTGAGTTTCTTGGTTTTAATTTCGCGATCGTCTAAAATCTGGCAGATTGCGCCGATGGCATCTCGCGCTCCGGAAATGACTAAACTCTGCGGTCCGTTGATTGCGGCGATCGACACCTGTTGGCTGTAGGAACTCACGATCGATCGCACCGCAGACTCGGAGGCTAAAACCGCCACCATCTCCCCATCTTGGGGCAAGGCTTGCATCAAACTGCTGCGGTAGGCAATCAGCTTCAGCCCATCTTCTAAGCTAAAGACCCCGGCGAGGCACGCAGCCACATATTCGCCCACACTATGCCCCATCACCACATCCGGTTCGATGCCCCAAGCTTTCCAAACCTGAGCTAAAGCATATTCAATGGCAAACAGAGCGGGTTGGGTGTAAGCGGTGTTGTCTAATTCCGACTGTCGATCTCCATAGAGAATGTCGAGTAAGGAAACATCTCGATAGTCCTTCAGAATATTGGCACAGCGATCCAAAATTTTCCGAAACGCGGGCTGCGTCTGGTAGAGTTGGCGACCCATATTCCCGTGTTGGGCACCTTGTCCGGTAAACAGAAAACCGATTTTCCCCCGATTCCCCCCATGGAGTTCGGATTCGGGTAAGAAGGCTTGCAATTGCGAGGTCAATTGCTCGTGAGAGTCCGCCACCATTGCCAATCGATGCCCGAACTGGTGTCGTCCGGTATTGGCACTGAAGCAAATATCCCCCAAATTAACCTCGCGATGGGTGTCGAGATAGTCTGCATATCGTCGAGCCAAGTCTTGGAGGGCGGTTTCCGTTTTGGCACTGAGGGTCAACAGGTGGAGGGGTCGATCTCGAACGCTGGGTTTGCGTTCTATCTCGGGGGCTGCTTCTAACACCAGATGGCAGTTCGTCCCGCCCATCCCAAAGGAACTCACCCCAGCACGAGGGGGGATGCCCTCAGTGTTCCAGGGAGTCAGTTCGGTATTGACGTAAAAGGGTGTTTGGCTAAAGTCGATATTGGGATTCGGTCGGCTAAAATTCAAGCTCGGGGGAATCAGGCGATGTTTGAGGGCTAACACCGTCTTAATCAGTCCGGCAATACCGGCCGCGTCATCTAAATGTCCGATATTGGTCTTGACAGAACCAATGGCACAAAACCCCGTTCTATCCATGGGTTCGGACGTACTTCGATCGAATGCTTCCCTCAGAGCGGTGACTTCAATGGGATCGCCCAACGCCGTGCCCGTACCGTGCGCTTCCACGTAGCTAATGGTACTCGCGTCGATGCTGGATACGGCTAAGGCTTCCGAAATGGCAGCAACCTGTCCGCGAACGCTCGGTGCGGTGTAGCTCATCTTGTCGGCCCCGTCGTTATTCACGGCCGACCCTTTGATGACGGCGGAAATGGAATCGCCATCGGCAACCGCTTTACTGAGTAATTTGAGCACGACAACACCAGCACCGTTGCCAAAAACCGTGCCTCGAGCCTCGGCATCAAAAGCACGACAATGCCCGTCGGGTGATAAAATCATCCCTTCTCGATAGAGATAGCCGAGGCGATGGGGAACGAAGATGGAAACCCCCCCGGCTAAGGCAACATCGCATTCACCGAAGTGCAAACTTTGACAGGCTAAATGCACGGCCACCAATGAGGTCGAGCAGGTGGTTTGGACGTTGACACTCGGTCCGGTCAAACCGAGCTTGAAGGACACCCGCATGGGTAAATGATCGGAGTTATTCCCCTGCTCGATATGTAAATCGCTCGCCGCTCTAAACAGACGATGGTTGAGGAAGGGTCGCTGGGGGGAAAACCCCTGACTGGGACAGACGTTATTGATCAGATAGGTACTCGAACTCGATCCGGCATACACGCCGACTAACTCTCGATGAAGTTGGGGGTTGTAGCCAGCGTTCTCCAAGGCTTCCCAGGCACATTCTAGGAAAATTCGCTGTTGGGGATCGATAATCTCGGCTTCTTTGGCACTGTAGCCGAAGAAGTCGGCATCAAATTCGTCGATATTAGAGAGTACTCCCCCGGCTTTGACGTAATTGGGACGATCGAGCAAACTCGGATCGACCAAGTCGAGATCGGATTCGGAAAAAAAGGAAATCGATTCGACTCCGTTGCACAAGTTTTTCCAGAATTGGTCAATATTCTCAGCACCGGGAAAGCGACAAGACATCCCGACAATGGCAATATCTGATTCGCTAAATTGTTCGGGGGTTAAGGGATTTGCAAGATGACTCATCAATTCTGAATTCCTACAAAAGGGAAAAACTTAACTTCAAAATCGAAAGTTACATTGAAAGTTATATCGATCGGGTTTGGGACATCTCGTTTTCTGAGCGAAACGGAGCCACAAGTTGCCCGACGATCGACTGAGGAAGTTGCTCGGAATCGTTCAACCCAAACTGCCAATCTCGCGAACTGCCACGGGGTTTTTCAAACGTTCCAAATAGCACGTCCCAGACGGGAAAAACATCTGCGAGGTTGGCATCGGAGCGACAATGTATGGTGTGATGCCAAGCATGAAAATTAGGAGTTGCGATTAGATAAGCCCACCACGGAAAAGTCTGGGTTGTATTGGGAAAGTCCACATTGAAATGGGGAAGAATTCCGCCGAATACCATCCGAATACTTAGACCGAGAGCTAATGCTGTCGGTGTCACTCCCAGAAGATATGCTAGGCCAATATCAGAGGTCCAATGACCTAGATTAAATACGGGATGATCTCGACTACCGGTAATGCAGTTGAGTTTCGTGACACCGTGATGAATTTTATGAAATCGCCAAAAAAATTTCGACGAATGGTCCAGTCTATGGAAAGAATACCGTTTTAAGTCTTCTAGAACTAAATACGTTACAATTTGTAATAATAGTGGGATTCCCCAAGCGGCTAATCCCCAATTTTGAGTTCCCGAGGGAAACTTTTCGAGCAGAATACTAAAGATAAATGCTTGCAAGGCGATGGCGATCGTTCCGGAAAAGGCACTAATTCCTAACGTGAGCAAAATTTCATCAGATGCCCAATTGATTCCCTGTCGAAACCAAAGCAATTCGAGGAAAAGACCCAGGGTTAAAATTCCGACGCGCACCCAATCTTGGAGAAAAATTGCGGTCGTTAATAGGACGAAGAGTCCGACAAAGCTCAGCCAAAAAACTCCAGGTTTCCATTTTTCAGATATCCATTCGCCCAGAAGGCAGATCGCGAAGAGGCAAGCCAGTAGGAAAAAATTAATTAGGGTTTCACCGGTGAAAGAAATCGCCATCAATCCTATATTTTAGAGTGGTCTATTTGACGATCGCGATGGGATTGCCGGAGTTGCCGTTGATGTCGAGCGGCACTAAAAGCACGATGTCCGCAAAAACTCCCGAGAGGGATGATTTGAGAACGTGGGAGTTCCCCATCGAAGTGTTGCGCTAAGGTTTCGATCGTCGGATATTGAAATAAAGTGGCGATGGCATTGAGGCGATCGCCAAAAATTGCCGTCAGTTGTTCGTAAACATGCAGCAGTAATAAAGACGTTCCACCCACCTCAAAAAAATGGAGATCCACGCCGATTTCGTCTAAGCGCAATACCTGCTGCCAAACTCGAGCGATCTGTCGTTCGGTTTCCGTTCGGGGAAGTACTCGTTTGGCATTCACAAGTCCGAGCGATCGCTTGGGGACGGGTAAATTTTGCCGATCCAATTTGCCACTAGGAGTTAGCGGCATTCGATCGAGGAATGCAAAGACTGTCGGCACCATGTACTCGGGCAAGCGATCTCGCAGATAATCTGACAGGGTTAATTCCAAGTCCGTCGTTTTCGTCTCGCTCGAAGGGATGATGTAGGCAACTAACCGCTTGAGATCGGGTACATCCTCTCGCAGAATGACCGCACTCTCTTGCACCGTCGGATGTTGGGCTAATAACCCCTCAATTTCGCCGAGTTCGATGCGGAACCCTCGCAGTTTCACTTGACGATCGGCACGTCCGAGGTGCTGAAGGTTTCCATCTAGAAGAGTGCGAGCTAAATCTCCGGTTTTATACAGCCGACCCTCACCGAAGGGATTGGCAATAAACCGCTCCCGAGTCAGATCCGGACGGTTGAGATAGCCTCGGGCAATTCCCGCGCCACCCACATACAACTCACCGGGATTCCCCTGGGGAACGGGCTGCTGTCGATCGTCTAACAGATAAATTTGAATATTGTCGATCGCCCGACCGATGGGTGGAAGTGTCTCCCACTCCTCGATGGCTTCTGGCAGGGTAAAAGCGGTCACGTCTTGGCACTCGGTTGCACCGTAATGATTGTGCAGCGTTGCTCCGATTTGCTCGAAGAATTGCGCGATGTTCGGGAGAATTTTTAATTGTTCTCCGGCGGTCATTACCTCCCGAATCTGGGTTGGCAATGACATTCGGGTTGCCACCCGAGCTAATTGTTGAAGAGCGGTAAACGGCAAATACAGCTTTTCAATTCCCTGCTTTGAAATCACCTGGAAAAGCTCATCGGGATTGCGTCGTTGTTCTTCAGAAACTAAGACTAAAGTTCCCCCGGAACACCAGGTTGAAAATATTTCGTGAAAGGAGATATCGAAACTCAGGGGCGCAAATTGCAGGGTCTTAGCGCCGGTAATCCGACACCGCAGATGCCAGTTGATGAGATTGGCTAACCCCCCATGTTCCATCATCACCCCTTTGGGTTTGCCCGTGGAACCGGAGGTGTATAGAACGTAGGCTAAGTGATGAAATTCGATCCCGCTGTCAGGATTGTGCTGGGAGAGGGATTCGAGGCTTTCGGATAGTCGATCGAGTTCGACAATCGGGTATCCTTCCCAGACTTGGGACAAGACTGAATTTTTCGTTCGCAACGATGCCGTTGTGAGTAGTAATCTCACTCGGGAGTCGGCGAGCATATAGGTAAGGCGGTCGATCGGATAAGATGGATCGAACGGTACGTAGGCACCTCCGGCTTTAAGAACCGCTAAGAGCGCCACCACCATCGTCACCGATCGCTCGATACAAATTCCGACTAAGGTTTCAGGTTCAACGCCCAATGTTTTGAGATGATGGGCGAGTTGATTGGCTCGTCGATTGAGCTGCTGGTAAGTCAATTGTTCGCGATCGAAGACAACGGCCACTCGATCTGGGGTTTGTCGAACTTGTTCCTCAAACCACTCGTGAATGCTGCGAGACCCACCCTCCGTCAGAGTATCCGTAAGAGTATTATTCGAGCGAACTAAAAATCGAGCGCGATCGATCTCGCTCAGCACAGATAATTCAGCCATAAATGAATCATGAGTTAAAACCAACAAAGCTCATTACCAGCTTTACCATCAATCATCTGGTTTCAAAATGCTGGCAAATGCGTTTGAGAAAGCACTGCAAGATCGGAATTTTTATGGAAGTTTTCTTGAATTTTTGTCGATCGAAACTCCATCAAAATGAGGTGATTTTGCAGTGAATAGTTGTGTATGGTGCTTGCAAATTCGATTACTTGGATTCCGGATTATTCCGAACCCCAAACAATCCTACCCAATTTTTTACTTTTGTCAACCCCTTTCTCAAAAAGTGAGAATCCATGCCTGCGAACCAGTGCGGCGCGGTAGAGAATCACACCAAATCCGGTTGCAAAAACCCACTTTCTCCACTTTTGAGTTTCCATCAATCGGGTTTCGATGCACAAATTGCATCGATTTTTGTCGAAGTACCACGATCTGAAAAATAAGTCAGACAACCTACGGCTTAACTCGCACCTCTCGAGTTTTAAGAAGAACTCGAAGTTAC
>JAXHUC010000032.1:0-54946 GCA_034189805.1 Cyanobacteriota bacterium | reverse complement strand
GTTAGAGCTATACCAAAGCTCCACATCGCCAGGACAACAGCTTGAGGTTTGCTTAAGTACGGCATTTTCTGGGTCACTACTCTTACCCATGTTCGGTAGCCAGATGGTAGATTCTTTCTCATCAGTTCACGATCGCCCTGATAGCTTGACCATTCCTTGGGCTTGACCAACGAATGGTCAAGCCCAATTCTAAAAAACATTCCCTTGTAAGGGTGAGGGAGGTGAGGGAGAGTAAATGCAAGATACACAATTCTCCCTTGTCTCCCTTCTCTCCGCATCTCCGCGTCCCCGCGTCATCTTCTCCTCTTGTCTCTCTGATTCAAGAGAAGTTACGGTAACTAACCGTTATTGAGTTCCATCAACGAGAGCTTTTCCCCCGAATACAGCCACTTCTGAAAATTCACCCGACAGCGGGGCCAGTCTTTATCGGTCATGGCAAACCAATCCGTATCGCGATTGCGATCGCCAATCACCATATGTTGCCGAAATCGTCCTTCGTAGATAAATCCCATTCTCGCGGCCGTCGTGCGGCTGGCATGATTGAGGGAATCGCATTTCCACTCCACTCGTCGGTAACCGTGGCGATCGAATAAGTGTTGCAGCAGCAAAAACTGGGATTCTGTATTCACTTTTGTTTTGTGGACGGCAGGGGTAAACCAGACGTTGCCGATTTCGGCGCGACCGTGGAGGGGGACGATCGCCAAAAGTGCGACTATCCCGACACGAGACTGGCGCGAATTCTCAAAAACCGTCCAAGTCCGCCGATCTGCTCGACTCACCATTTGCGTTGCCATCCAGTTTTGCATCGCTGCCGGACTCTCGAACGGTCTCGCTAGAACGTACTTCCACACGGCCTCTTTTTCCGGTGTGCCGTGGGAAGCCTCGTAGAGTGCCTCGATGTCGGTTTCGAGAACCAGGGGTTTGAGGGTGACAACTTGACCCTCGAGTGGGAGGTGTTCGGGGGAATCCCAAGTGTGAGGCTTCATGTATTTGCAAGGATCGAAACGACGACACCCAACCTAGCGTGTTTTCTCCCGAGGGGAAAGGTTGATCGGGTCGGACATCATCCATCCTCGGCAAGGCGATGTAAGGTTCTCTGACCGATGAGTGCGTGTTGGGGATTATCGACTAATCCTGTCTCTAGGAGAACGACTCCAAACAAAATCGCCCAGCCTCGGGCGCGCTGCACTGTTGCGGGGGAAGCACCGTAGCGGGTAATGGCTTGCTGGCGGTGGGTTCGATCGCCCCATAGCATCCAAATCGAAGCCAGGTCGGTAGCCGGGTCTCCCGATGTGATGTCGCCCCAGTCGATGACACCGGAGATTTTACCGTTTTCGACCAGGATATTGCGAGGGTGGAGGTCGCCGTGCAGCCAGGTTGCCGGAATGTCGATGGGTGTGTTTAAAGCCCGATTCCAGATCTGTTCGATTTTGGGGACGATCGCATCGGTCTTTTGCTTGAGACGCTGCATCCGTTCTTCAACTAGGACAGCACGCTGATGCAAGGGTACGCCTCGGACTGGGTTGGGAGGTGCGTTTTCCGGTGCGGGGACGTGGAGCGATCGCAAGAATGATACGAAGCATTCTACCTGAGTGGGTTGGGGTTCGAGTCGATCGGCCGAGACACCTGACAGCCAGGGCAAAACGCTCCACTGCCACGGGTAGCCGCTTCCTGGCTTGCCGATCCGGTCTGGCGTGGGGATGGGAATCGGCAACCGACGCGCCAGTTGGGGAAGCCAGGTTTGCTCGTTTTCGATGAGGGTGGCGGCAACTTGACGACGGGGAAGCCGAAGACACCATCGATCGCCCAACCGAAATATGACGTTATCCCACCCGGAATCGACGGGTTCGATGGGTAAGTGCGCCAAATCGGGATGCTGTTTTTGCAGTAAGTTATAGGCAAGAAGTTCGTCTATTTGAACTTCAGCAATTGGGGTTCCGGGCATATCGTTTTTTGACTTTGACACGAGAATTGACCTTCGCATATTCGGAGGCGCGATCGGGTTGTTTATTCTATCGATTCTCTGGTAACAGGCAGAATCAATTTTGTCCTCAAATTGCGATCGAACATTTTGGAGATGACCGATCGATAAAGTTGGCGATCGTGTTACCGTTGCCCCAGAACGATCGAACCCTGACTCTTAACCAAAATTTGCCGGAAGCCGATCGATTCCCCGAGGCAAAACACCCTCGAATCACCTTCAGTTTGTACCGATCCCCGCACGCATTTGGTGCGCTCGAAATATGATTTGGGCTAAACAACGAACCTTTGCTAATTTCCCGATCAATTTCCCAGTTGCCTTCTCGTTACTATTAACCCTATTAACCGGTTGCTCGACTCCCTCAGCCGAAAATACCGACGCTTCCCCAACTGCCGCAGCATCAGAGGGTGCGTTCGCCACGGTGACGGAAGTTGAAGTCAGTGCCGGAGAACCGGGGGCCTATACCTTTGCCGTGACCCTCGAGAGTCCGGATACGGGATGCGATCGCTATGCCAACTGGTGGGAAGTTCTCGATGCAGAGGGGAACTTAATCTATCGGCGAATTCTCGCTCACAGCCACGTGGACGAGCAACCCTTTCAACGGACGGGAGGCGCAGTAGCCGTCCAACCCGAAGACGTGGCGATCGTCCGAGGACACATGTATCCCGATGGCTACGGCACTCAGGCGATGCAGGGGACGGTCGAAACTGGGTTTGCACAAGTGACTTTACCCGAAGGATTTGCCGCTGATGTCGCGGAAGTTGAACCCCAACCGGGCGAGTGTGCGTATTAGGAACAGTTGGAGTTTGGAGCGATCTTCCTTGAAGCATTCAGTGCCAGACGCAAAAAATGAAGGTGAAAAGCATTCGCTGGATTGGTTGTGAGGAGGCTGAAGTTGAACTTAGCAACGATAATGATAATGAGGAGCAGACTATCCTAGCGTTTTGTCATCCGTGCACTCTAAAACTGGGAGATCGAGTTAACCAGCCGCTCGAAGCATTCGATACGGGAATCATTGTCATTTCACAGATTGAGAACGTTGTCATTGAGAAGCAAACGGGATTTAGCTATCGTATTATCGCAAAGTCGATCGATATCAGCGCTCGGATAGTTGATGCTTGTGGTATCTTAATTCGCCTACCCAAATTGCCTTATCTTTGCCATGTTGGAGAGTTTCTAGAGTTTTATGTGGAGCGATTAGATTTAGTTTGACTTTAAATTTGAGATACATGTGACTGAGGAAATTTCGAGCGCCTCAATTCTCATCCTTAGATATCTCATAAAAGGAAAATCAAAAGTCAATTCCGACATCAGCTAGTGCTTTTAACTCTTCTTTAGTTAGAGTACAGTTACATTGATCTTTATAAAAATATCCAATGTAAAAATAGGTATCTTCCATACCGCATTCTTCAAGAATTATCATCTTATCTTTGAGCGTTCGTGCCAACCAAAGTATTTTGTCATCATCTTCAATTTCCTCTGAACATTTTAAAGAAGCAAAACCATAAGGAATTTCTTCCCCTATGCGTCTTCCTGTTTTAATGATGTAGCCCGGTTTTAATGATGTAGCCCGGCTCGTTTTTTTTACAAAATCTAAGACTTGTCCTCTCTTCAGCGATTTTAGGTGAAAATTCTTTACCACTAAATTTAACGATTTCTGAAATTATTTCAATTGTCATTACAGACGATCGATAAAATCAATTATCTTTGATACGCGAGTCTATGAATGTGAAAATTTTAGCTCGTCAGGTCTAGAGAGACCTGACGACCGATCGTTGAAAGCTAATAGCTGAATGCTTACAATTTACGGATAGGCAAAGTAGAAACTTTCTTCAGTTGAATCTGATTTAACCCCCATCATATGTAACGTAATTTTCTCACGCAAAGGAGCTGCTTCTTCCGTATTTAACCATGCAAAAACTTGCGCGACTGCCTCGGGAGAAGAATTGATTTTCAGTGCTTCTTTGAGTAACCGAAACGCACCGTCAATATTCCCTGCTTTCAAAGGAAGAGAAAGATGTTTCAAACAATACTTAAAGTAATGATTGCGAGCGTTCGCGGTAATTGCATCCCGTCGGTCGATCGGTAAATACCTTTGAGAAATTTCAATGCCCAGTCGAATTGAGCTAGCCTGCGCTCCAGAAATTAAAAGTTCGCTGGTCATATTATTAGAATGTTGGCGATAGCAAGCTAAAATTTCTCCCTCATACCACCAATCGTAAAACGTGGCGATCCGCTTGTACAGTTCCCAGTCGGGGGTATAGGTATTATCGGGATCGTAACCTCCCAAATGGGCATGGGTTTCCCGGCGAATCAAAACGGCGCAGGGATTTAATAGGTTTGCCGTGCCAATTTTCTCCAACCAGTCGGCGTGAATTCCCGAGTCTTCTCCGTAGACTTGTTGGGAGAAAACCACCCGACCGAAATCGTCAATATTTTTATACCCGGTAAAGGCAGCTCCGACGGAATCGGGACAGGTTTCTAGACTTTGTTTTAGCTGAGAATAAAAGTTCGGTAGCACGTATTCATCTTCGGGAATGACGTGAATCCAACGACCGCGACTGAGGGAGATTCCTAAGTTGAAATTGCGCCGCGCGCCGAGATTTTCCGGGTTGCGATAGTAGCGGACGATGCCACCCCCGATCGCCTCCACCCAATCCAATAACGGAGGCGTGCTGGCATTATCCATCACCAGAATTTCCATCTCCTCGAAACCGGGCCATTGGGCCAAAATACTGGCAAAGCATTCGAGTAAATAGTCGGTGCGGTTGTAGAGGGGAACGATGACCGTCCAGAAGGGGCGTTTTTCCGTCGGCGATTCCAGGTCGGGAATGGCGGGGAAGCTGTAGCCTCCGAGGGTGACTTCGCCGGGTTGGAGTTGGGGCGGGGTGCGCTCTTCGGCGGGAGTCTCAGAGGGAGTACGAGCGGCGATCGCCTCGGCATAGCGGGGATTGACGCGCTTGAGTCCTTCGCGATAGGCCGCTGCGGCTGCGTGTAATTGGTGTTGGATTTGGTATAGCTTACCCAGATGGAGGTAAGTTTGTCCGTCCTCGGGATCGAGTTCGAGGGCTTTTTGGTAGCTGGCGATCGCCTCTGGGAACTGACCTCGGCGGTGGAGAACCGACCCCAGACCCCGATAGGCGTTTGCCGACTGGGGATTCATCGCTAGGGCTTGCTGGTAGTAGGCCGTTGCCGTGGGTAAGTCTCCCGCTTGCTCGCAGGTGCGACCCAAATCGCAGTTTAACTGGGCGTAATACTCGTATCGATCGAGCGAGAGTTGCTGGGTCTCGAATCGGGCATTCGCCAAACTCACGTCGGCGGCAGTACAGTTAGCATCGAGTTCGAGGGCTTTTTGGTAACAGGCGATCGCCCCTTCCCAATCCCCTTGCTGCTGCAATGCGTAGCCCAAGTTATTGCGCAGGTTGGGCGAATCTCCCCCCAGTTCGATCGCCCGTTGGTAACAGTCGATCGCGGCGACAAATTCCCCTTGAGCTTGGCGCAAATCCCCCAAACTCACCCAAGAACGTACGGAGTTCGGTCGAGCTTCGATCGCCGCGCGTAAAAATTTCCCAGCTTTTCCGTACTCGCCGCATTGCCGCGCGAGAATCCCCATCCCGTGCAAGGCTTCCGGGCGATCGGGCTGTCGTTCCAAAATCTTACAGTACAGTTTCCGAGCTTGGGTAAAGCGTTGGTTTTGATGGTGGCGAAGGGCAAGTTGTAAAACTTCAGATGCCGTGGTCATTGTCGATTTACTCCTATTCTCCAAGTGGATATTTCCAGTCGATATTTCCAGTCGATATTTCCCAGTCAATTTGAGATAAGTTCGAGAATTTAGCCAGACAAACCAAAACTATCGGGTCCCGCCGCGAGATACCCCCCATCGACGGGTAAAATTGCCCCGGTAATGAACGAGGCTTCCTCAGAGGCAAGAAACGCGACCGCCGAGGCCACCTCTTCGACCCGACCGATCCGATGCAGGGGATGCCAGCCGCGCACCTGCCGATCGACTTCGGGATTTTCGAGCCATCGTTCGGTCATCGGCGTGAGAATCACTCCCGGACAGATACAGTTCGTGCGGATATTTTCACTCGCGTGGGCGACGGCCATGTGGCGGGTGAGATTAATTAACCCACCTTTTGCCGCTTGGAATGCCACCCCCTCCCGAGACCCCCGCAAGCCACCAATCGAGGAAATATGGACGATCGCCCCGCCCCCCGCGCGACGCATGAGGGGAATGGCAAACCTGGAAATGATGTAGACTCCTTTGAGATCGGTATCGATCGTCCGATCCCAAACCGCTTCGGGAGTATCAACAACCGTCGTACTGCCGCCGTGAATGCCCGCACTGGTGACGAGGACATCGAGGCGATCGCATTGATGCATGAGTTGAGCGATCGCTTGTTGGCAGTCTTTTTTGCGGGTGACATCAGCAGCAATCGGCAGGGTTTTGCCCCCCAACTCCTCGATTTCCTCGCAAACGCTCACCAATTTATCGAGGGTGCGTCCGAGTAAGGCAATGGTTGCCCCCTCCCGCGCCAATCGCAGCGCGCTCGCCCGACCGATACCGCTACCGCCTCCGGTTAAGAGGGCAACTTTTCCTTCAAATCTTCGACAAGGTGTTGTATCCATAGGTTTGGGGAGAAGATGACGCGGGGACGCGGAGAAGGGAGATGAGGGAGGTGAGGGAGGTATTTGACGTTCATCATTCATCATTCATCATTTTTCCGAATTCCGCGCTTCCGCGCTTCCGAACTCCAAGTCTCCCAAGCTCCCTCATCTCCCACTTCCCCTCCCCCTGCTCCCAAAACCCCACATTCTTAAAGGTCAAATCGATCGCCTTTACCCGAATGTTCGACCATTGGGTGGGCGCACCCCAGTATTGAAAGAGTCCAAACGAGGCACGATCGATTCTCGGGAGGTGAGGCGGTAGGTGGCGGTTGTCTTCCTGACACACCCACAGGTTCGGTTCGCGGTTGCCTTTTTTCCAGATCCGAAAGCGGGCGCAACTCACCCCATTTTCGAGAATGACTTGGTGTCGCACTCGATAGGTGATGCCCGCCTGGATTGGCAGTTTCAGTTGTTTTTTCGTCTGCACCACCCAGGTATCCGCTTTGTCGTAGAGAGAATCTCCCCAAGCAATCCAGATTTGCGGCCATCCCCGATAATCGAGGGTGGCCAGTCCCGCCGAAGAATAGCCGGGTTTGATGCCCAACTCCGGGGACTGTTCGACGTGGGCAACGAAAAAATCGCTCAATCCCAGAAAACACCAGCCTTTGCTCCCCGGACCGAATCGCACGTCGTAGGTGGCTTCCTGGCTGCCGTAGGGAGAACCGAGCAGGAGTAAGGTATCGGAACCGACGGGTGCACCCGAGACGATCGCATTTTGAGTTCGATCGATGGTGAAATCTCCATCCACCACCTGGGCAATCTCTTGAATGCTCTCGAAGTCCCGCAAATTCGATAAATCCAGCGGTAGGGAAACGGGTCTGGCATCCCAGACAAACTCCGCTTCGAGAACTTCGCGCGCGCCCTGGCTATTTTCAATCTCGATGGCGATTTGATTTTGTCCTCCTTGCAGGTGGGGACTATCGATGGGAATTTCAATATTGAAGTGACCGGGGCGATCGCGCAGTCGCAGGACAGCCGGGGTAAGGGTTCCCCAGGGATACTTCGCCCCATTGATGGGGTGAGTTTCGACATAGAAATGGGTCGGGGAACTGCCGTTGAGGGAATAAGTCGATCGGCTCACGGGGAGAACCGCATCGGTATTGCCCGAAATTTTGCCCAAAATATTGATATCGCCGTGGCGATAGCGAAATCGCTGCGAGTTGCCATATAAAAGTTGAATCATCTGTGGGCGTTTTGCATTAGACATTTTTAATGACCCGCAACCACTAGAGCAGCGATTGATAAATCGTTACCCAGTCGGCGAGTTCGGTATTATCGCCATCGAGTTCGAGGGCTTGTTGGTAGCACTCGAGGGCTTCTGCAAACCGCCCGCGAGCGTTGAGTGCCTCTCCGAGTTGGTAGTATGCCGGGGCTAGGGTTGGATTCAGGGCGATCGCTTGTTGGTAATAGGCAATGGCTCCGGTAATATTTCCTGCTTTCTGGCAAGCTTGTCCTAACTCAGCGTTGGCGATTCCGTAGCGTTCTTGTCGTTCGGGGGGCAGTTCTTGGCGAGCGTACAAGGCGTTGGCCAAACTCACCTCTACTTCGAGAGAGTCGGGCTGAAGTTCGAGGGCTTTGCGGTAGGTGGCGATCGCCCGTTCCCACTCCCCTTGCTGTTCCAGGGCGTAACCGAGGTTGTTGTAAGCTGCCACTAAATTGGGGGCGAGGGCGATCGCCCGCTCGTAGGCCGCCGTCGCATCGGCAAACCGACTTCGCCCTTGATGGGCGTTACCCAACCCAAACCAAGCTTTCACCGATTCGGGACGAACGCGAACGGCCGCCCCGAATAGCGTGCTGGCACTGTCGTATTTCCCCGCCTGCTGGGCGATCGCTCCCAAACCGCACAGGGCCTCGGGTTCCTGGGGAGCAACGGTCAATACTTTGCGATAGAGTTGCTCGGCTCGAACGACCCGATTGGCTCGATAATATTGAGTGGCTAGGGCAAGTGCCTCGGATATCGTTGCCACGTTCCTACCTCCTTTTGGGTTCTTCGTTACGGACGAGTCGTTCGTATCCGATTTTTTGCCTCGCGGTGCGGGTGAGGAAGTCTTCTAAGGCGCGAATGGGTGCTAAATCTTCGTAGACTCGGTGCTTGTTGGCGGCGACTTTTTCGGAGATGGCGCGACGGTATTGCGAATCTCGACCCAAGCGAACGGCCATTTCGATATATTCTTCCTTGCTAGTAGCGATGGTTTCGTCTAACCCCATCATTTTGAGAATCGCCAGGGTATGCCGACCGCGCATCAAGTCGCCGGGAAGGGTGACGATGGGTAAATTATGGGTTAGGGATTCTAGGGTTGAATTACACCCAGACCAGCCGATACTGTCGAGGAAAACATCGGCGATCGCATTGACTCCGGCAAAGGTTCTGGCTTTCATGCGCGGCAAAAACACGCAATATTGGGTTGAATCCAATCCAAATTGCGCAAAGGCTTCTTTGAGGCGTTGGTAAAAGATTTCGGTAACGTACTGACCGCGAGCGTATTGAATGAAGGCAAATTTTGCGTTCGGTAATTCCCGAGCAATTCGGGGAAACACATCATCGTGTTGGGGCAAATATTTGTAGGAAGACTGACAGCACCAAAACATCACGTCATCGTCGCTCATGCCGATATCCGATCGCCGAACGGGGGTCGGTTGCACTTCAACTGGAGTATAGAAAATCGATAGGTTGGGCAGGCGAACGACTTCTTCGGTATAGCAATCGGCGGCATTTTCTGGTTCCATCAAATCGCTACTCAAGTAATAGTCGATGGTGGGTAAACCGCTCGTTTGCGGATGTCCCCAAGAGGTCATTTGAATTGGGGCTAAGCGCAAGCATCCCAGTTGCAGCGTCACGGGATTCATCCCAAATTCGGGGAAAATCAGAACGTGCAATCGATCGGCTGTAATTTCTCGACCCCATTGCTCGACCGATCGATTTCCTCGAGCCAATTTAACGAAAGATCGGGCGGCAAGTTGAGTTTGCTTATCGGCTTTACAATCGCCGTAATAGCCGTATAATTCAAACCGACGTTTATCGAGATTTTCCACCCACCCTTTAATCGGAATTTTCCAATTGGAGTGATTGTGTAGGAAAGCAGAAAAGATACCGACGCGAATTTTTTCGTTTTCTCGTAATGGGGGTAAACTCGGGGGTTGACTCCATTGTGGATATCGCGCTTGCATTAACGGGGCGATCGCGTTGCCGTAAATTTGTTGCAAATGGCGATCGTTCAATCCTTGATAAGCTAGATAAAATGGCTGAGAAGTTCCCACGCAGTCGGCATAAATTGTTCGGTCTCGGGCGGTCGCATTTTGATAGCGCTCGGCTAAATTTTGTAAATATTGGCTGTAGTTTTGGCGACTTTTTTCGATTTCGGTTTCGCTCGTATAAATAATCGGAATTGTCGTGGTTAAAATGCCCATCCGCGAGCGATCGAAATTGGGCTGAATCTCGAGGGATTTTTCGTAGAAAGTAATCGCCTCTGGCTGCATTCCTCGTTCTTTAAATAAGTTGCCTAAGTTGTGATACGCTTTATAATGCTTGGGTTCGAGGTCAATTGCTTTTTGGTATGCCCAAGTGGCTTCCTCTCGTTGCGAGAGTTTGGCGAAAGCAATCCCTAAATTATAGTAACCACTGGCATTATCGGGTTGCAGTTTAATCAGGTTTTGATACGCGGTAACGGCCTTCGTAATTTGACCTGAATTGATAAAAGCTATCCCCAAATAGGTATAAGTGACGACTTGAAGATTTGGCGGTAAATCGAGGCTTAAAGCCTGTTTGTAAGCTTCGATCGCATCACTAATTCGATTGTGACATCGAAATAAGTATAAATCTCCGAGGGCACCGTAAGTAATGGCTCGATCGGGTTTAATTTCTAATATTTTTTGATATAACATTTCGGCTCGATCGAATTGATGATACTTCTCGGAGATCGATGCTAGAAGTGTCAGTACTTCAAGACAGTTTGGATTCTCTTGAAGAATTTCGTAGAGTTGTTTTTCGGCTTCTTGGAAATGACCCAGCCGATATTCTCGAACGGCTGCTTCAATTGAAGTTTCTAAAGTTAACATTATCTTTTAAGATTAGTATCAAGTAAAGTGATTTTTAGATTGGAATAACATTATTTTCGGAGAATGATTAAATCTAGAAAGTTAATAAATTTGTTTTTTGCGATTGTATAGATTTACTCAAAATTAACTTATTATTTTTATTATTAAACTAGAATATCCCAAAATTTAGTTGCCATTTTGGCAACAATATATCAGGTCTAAACAAAGGTGGAATTTGATCCAATATTGAAATCATCTAGACAATTTTCAAATAAAAAAGCAGTACTAGATAATCGTACTGCTTAATGTTAGGAGTTAGTTGTGAGGAGTAAAAATTAAACCTTGTCTGTTTTGCAACCTAGAAAGAAAAGATAAATTTATTTATAGCAAACTGGATCGCCACCCTTTTCGTTAATGACTAATTTCATCGCATAAGGCGGAGCGATGGGAACTGCGTCGGTGACCAAGGTTGAAGTGCCGAAAGGAAGCCTATAGCAGGGAAAAATCCCTCCTTCTTCTCCAATACCGTGGTAGTAAAAATCGAGAGTCTGCCGCCGACTCGTTCGGCTTCTTCGTCGGCAATAGGTTTTTCAAAATCCAGATTTGTGGACTCAAGTTCCTCGAGATTTAGGTCAAAGGGATGACGCATAGTGTATCTGGTAACATATTACTAATGACTCAGTAACTCGCAAGTCGATCGAGCCATCCTGTAACGATTTGTAAAAATGTCATTCCGTTGCCAGCAAACCCAAGCTAGAACTCATCATTCGGACCGCATCGAAAGTTAAAATTTCGGCGATAAACTGGCGTAATGATGATGACATGACGTTTTGAACTCGACTTTATCTATAAGTTGCAACTCCGAACTCATTTCCCAACAGCATAAATCGAATCGATCGTGTCGTGTTGCCAGAATGGCACGAACTTTAAAACACGGCTTCGAGCATTGGAGATCGACCCAATTGACTCGTTTAAAAGAGAGGGTCAAGTCGGCACGCGCCAATCTCAAGATCGATCGAGCAACGAACTTAGGTAAGAAGGAGGCAACATGTTCCCAAACCCGTACCGTCAGTTTGCTATTTCAACTGGAACGCTCGCCTTGGCGATCGGTCTTACATCCTGTCAAGCTTTACTAACAGGCGATTGGGCGATCGCAGCAGTTCGGGAGTTCGATCGGTTTGCCGAGTGGTGCGAGCATCGCATGGCGTTAAATTCAGATGCTCGACATACAGTTGAGGTGTTGCTCGAGAAAGCCCAAACCCAGGATTGTCAAACCGCTGAGGAACGGTTGAACGAGTTAACAGAGCTTGATTTGGAATCAAGAAATATCGGTAGTCTATCTCCACTCTCTTCGCTGACGAATTTGAATCGCCTCAATCTGACACAGAATCGAATCGACGATATTTCTCCTCTCGACGATTTGACAAATTTAACCGAACTCGAGCTGGAGTGGAATAAAATTCACGATATCTCTCCTTTAGCTTCTTTGACGAATTTGATCCACCTCAATCTCGCAACAAATTCGATTGATGATGTTTCGGTTCTTTCTTCTCTGACAAACTTGAACAGCCTGATTCTGTCAAGTAATCAAATTAGTGATATCTCAGCTTTATCGGATCTTACAAATTTAACTAGCCTCATTATCTGGCAAAATTCACTCAGAGATATTTCTCCTCTATCGGGTTTGACCAATTTGACCACCCTAATTCTCAGCCTAGGCGATAGTATCACCGATATCTCTCCCTTATCAGGTCTGACCAATTTGACCGAGCTGTCTCTATCGGGAAATGAAATTAGTAATATCTCCCCTTTATCAGAACTCACAAATTTAACAAAGCTTTTCCTCGGCGGAAATGACATTAGGGATGTTTCCCCTCTAGCTTCTTTAACGAGTCTGACCGAACTCAGCTTAGGATCGAATCAAATCGGCGACATCTCTTCTCTTTCTTCTCTAACAAATCTAACAGCACTTCACTTGGAGAGAAACGAAATTAGGGATATCTCTGTGACAGCTCGACTTACAAATTTAACTTATCTTGACCTTGAAAAAAATAAAATCAGTGATATCTCACCCCTGGCTTCTCTAACAAATCTAACTGAGCTGAACTTAGGGTCAAATCAAATTCGCGATATCTCCTCACTGACTTCTCTGACCAAGTTGACGAATCTCATTGTCGAAGACAACCAGATTAGCGAGATCGCTCCTTTAGCTTCTCTGAGCAATTTGACTCACCTCAGCTTGTCGCAAAATCAGATCGACGACTTCTCCATTCTCTCCTCAATAAATCATTTGACCCACCTCAGCTTGTGGAACAGTCAGATTAGTGACCTCTCTTTTCTCTTTCCGATGACCAACTTAACCGAACTCAGCCTTGGAGGAAATCAGATTGGCGATCTTTCTCCGCTCTCTTCTCTAACCAATTTGACGTTCCTAAATCTGAGCAGAAATCAAGTTCGAGATCTATCTCCTCTTTCTTCTCTACCTAATTTGCTACACCTCGATTTAAAAGATAATCCACAACTGACCGATCGCACTTGTCCCCTCGAAGAACCATCCATTTGTGAGTTTTAACACTATCCTCAACGTGTTTTCGCCAACTCCTATCGATCGGGCTTTGCAGGAACCAGATTGGCTAAAAATTGATGGCTGGCAATTTCCCAGGTATAGTTTTCGCGAATATGCCGGACGCAAGCCTCGGAATCGCCGTATTTTAACGCCGCTTCGATCGCCTCTTGGAGATTCTCGTTCGTACTGCCAATCTGGGGATTCGAGGCGAGAATATCGATCGGACCCGGTGCGGGGAAAGCGGCGACGGGAGTCCCGGTTGCCAGGGCTTCGGTAATCGTATTGCCAAAGGTATCGGTTTTGCTGGGAAACACCACCACATCGGCATTGGCGTATGCGGTGGCCAGTGCCTCTCCCCGCAGATATCCCAAAAAGATGGCATCGGGATATTTGTTCTCCAGGAATTTTCGCTGCGGGCCATCCCCGACAATATATTTGGTTCCTGTCTCGATCGGCAGTTGCAAAAATTCTTCAATTCCTTTCTCGACCGAAACCCGACCGACGTAGGTCAAAATGGGTTGGTGGTGCTGCGGGTATTGCTGCCGATCGCGATCGCGCGGATAAAATAGCTCTGTATTCACCCCCCGCGACCAGAGTTTCAAATTTTCAAACCCGCGTTTTGCCAAAATGTCTCGAATCGATCGCGTCGGTACCATCACTCCAGCAGAGGGACGGTGGAACCGACGTAGATTCCCCCAGGAAAATCCTGCGGGCAACCCGATCGTCCGTTCGAGAAAATCGGGCATCATCGTATGAAATGCTGTCGTAAATCTTAGCCCTCGTTGCAAGCAGAACTGACGCACGGCATTACCGATCGTTCCTTCTGTTGCCAGATGAATGCAATCAGGGTCGAATTCTTCAACGATCGCCTTCAGTTTTTTGCCATTGGGAATTGCCATCTTAAATTCTCGATCGATTCCCACCATCGGAATCGTCCAAAATTCAGTCGTTTCTGGATTGAGATATAGAACCCGATAGCCCCAATTTTTGAGGGTGCGTTCGGTATTGGTAAGGGTATTGACAACGCCGCTAATTTTCCCGGCGACATCGCTGACGATGAGAATTTTTTGAGGAGGAACCGTCATATCTTAGGTCTCACTTTTTTTAGGAATGGGAAATTTGGGTGTTATTCGATCGTTCCAGCTTGCCAAAATATTTGATTTAGAATGAGTTCGATATCCAAAGGTTTAATTTTTTTGACTTAATACATTTTCGATCTAAATATTAATTTAATGGTTAATATAAATAAATAACAGTTTTATTGAATTTTCTATTATTTAATAATAAATAAAATTTACTCCTTATATGATTTTTTTTTATAAGACTCATGTGAAGCTAAAAGAAAAAAACTCAGTATTTACCCTGATGTCAATTCTGAATATTTTTTAGAAGATTAAAATGAATATCCCAGAAATCACGGAGGGATATTTATAGAACTTGTAATAGCATATTACATATATATCCTCTTAGTGCATCCGTCGGATTTATATGGTTTGTTCGTCTTCTCAACCGAATCCTTTTGCCACAAAGTTGTTATCGCTGAGTCGAGAACAAGCTACGGGAAAGCTGGTAGTATTCGATGGAAAAGATAGATGGCAGGTTTATCTTTTTTGCGGTCACTTACTCTACATTACAGGCGACCGACATCGAGTACGGCGCTGGACTCGCTCGATCGCGCAAAATTGTCCTAATTTTGAATACGATGCCAAAGAGGTCGCGGGGGTCAATCTTTGGGAATACCAGCTCCTGTATACGGGCATTTCTCGCGTTCAGATCGGTCTGACCCAAGCCAAAGCCGCCCTGACGACGATTATTGGGGAGTTGTTCTTCACCATTTTCAGTGCGGGAGAGGTCAAACTGACCTGGCTGCCCACTCGCCGCCAACCGGGCACTCAAAACCCCTCATCGGGATTACCTCTCTCCCCCCAGGAAATCGAACAAGTTTGCGGGCAGTCCCTCCAATTATGCGAGCAGTGGCAGGAAATGGGGCTGAGTTATTTGTGCCCCGATCGCGCCCCGGTTTGGAAAAAAACACCAGCCTGGAGAAAACGGCTCACCCAAGACTCGACGGCGAGTTTGAGTCGGCTGTTTAACGGTCAGAATACGTTTTGGGATATCGCACTCACCAAAAAGCGATCGGTGTTAGATGTTACCCGCACCCTCCATCATTTCGTTCAGCAAGGTGAAATCGGGCTGCGATCGGTCATGGATTTGCCCTCTCCCTTCGAGCAACTCGATTTGGTGAATGCCGCTGTGACCCGCAACCGACCGCTGATTGCTTGTATCGACGATAGCTTGACCGTCACTCAGCACTTGCGTCAAATTCTACTCCCGGCTGGATATCAGGTACTGACGATCCAAAACCCCCTTGAAGAGATGGCACTGTTGGTCAAACAAAAACCAGCACTCATCTTGTTAGACTTAGTGATGCCTCAATTAAACGGTACCGATTTCTGTAGCTTTTTGAGGAAAACAACGGTCTTTCGAGATACGCCAATCGTGATTTTAACGAGTAACGATGGGGTGGTCGATCGCGTCCGCGCTGGTATTAACGGGGCTTCAGATTTCCTGAGCAAACCCCCCAAACCCGAGAAAGTCTTGCAGACGATTCGCAAATATCTCGATGAAGAGCGACCCTCCCAAGCCCCGATTTCGACAACTACAATGGCTCAATCGATGGCTACGCCTTGATATAGAGAGCGATCGAAATATCGCAGTTCGCGCGCTTTAGGGTTATGAGTATTGCAGGTTCGGGAACGATCGATCGAACTGAGGATATCCACCCCATTCCCACCGCGAAAAAACCCCGCCAGATCGGAATCGATCGCAGGGTTTTGGCAAATTAGATACTGGGTTGAAATGTTGAAATACACCCTCGCGTACTAGTCGAGAATTCTAGAGCAGGATTTCAAGCCATTACCGAAGCGTGAGGACGGGCAAAAATCATCCGACCGGCAGAGGTTTGTAAGGCACTGGTGACGACAACGGGAATTTCATCGCCGACGAGATCGGACCCCTCTTCGACAACCACCATCGTGCCATCATCTAAATAGCCGATGCCCTGGGCGGGTTCTTTGCCTCGTTTGAGAATCTTCAGGTCTAACATGTCCCCAGGAACGTAAGACAGACGGACGGCTTGAGCGAGATCGTTGACGTTGAGCACGTTGACTTTCTGCAACCGGGCTACTTTGCTTAAATTGAAGTCGTTGGTCAGTAACGTGCCGTCAATTTCCACCGCTAAGCGCACTAACTTGGCATCCACTGTCATCGGTTCCTCGTAGTTTGCCGGGTGGATGACAATCCGGGATGGATAATTCTCTTTCATCTGATTGAGAATGTCCAATCCGCGCCGACCGCGCACTCGTTTCTGGTCGTTGGCAGCATCGGCAATTTGCTGCAACTCCAACAGCACGAACTGAGGAATCAAGATTTGCCCTTCGATAAATCCAGTATCGAGCAAGTTCTCGATCCGACCGTCGATGATACAGCTAGTGTCCATAATTTTGGTTGCGGCGGGTTTGAGAGTTCCCTCAGCAATCATCAGGCTTTCCGCACTGTTGGGGCTAATCAACCGTAAAAACGCCCGACCGTGGGTATCTGCGAGAGAAACGCCGAGAAAAGCAAACATGACACTGCCTAATACGGCAACCAAAGGCTTAATGAAGGTCACATTTTGGGGAATTGGAATTAAGAAAACCGGAGCGAGCATCAAATTGGCTACGAGCAAGCCGAGAACCAGTCCCACGGCTCGAGTGAGCAGCATTTCGAGGGGCATCTCGCGAATTTTGATTTCCAGACGGCGATAGGCCGTTTGGACGCTCAATCCGATCGCACCGCTAATGATAGCGGCAAAACTAGCAGTGACCAAACGCAGACCTTCAAGATTGGTCACCTGCTCGATCGCATAGTTGGGTAAGACTTCAGTACTGTAGTAGCCTAAGCCCGCGCCTGCTAAGATGAATGAAAGAATAATGAGAGCATCAAGCATTGTTCCTGGCCGGTCGAGTTGAATCAGTTACTCCGGGATCGTCCGATCTCGGAACACTCCCAGACCTTAAACGAACTTGGATATATTATACTTTGGCTGCATATCGAAGGGGAGGTTCGTTTTCGGGGGAAACCGAACCCCTCGCGTTTGACAATTGCCATACAAGCTAGTTTGGATCGGATCGATCCCATCCAACCGAACTGGGCGATCGACCCATCAAGTCAGGGGTTCGGGCGACATTGACCGGATCGATCGAGCCGTCTCGATCGCCCTTCAAAATTGTGGTTTTGCTCTCTAAACGAACGTACATTAAACGAACCTTAAAATTACGTGTTCGATCGTCGTTTCTCAACTGAATCTATTCCTAAATCTAACCGGGAAATTTCCCACCTCGACCCCAACGTACCGCACTTCGAGGAATCCTCACCTCGCGCGGCTTACCTACACGTTCCCTTTTGCCGCCGTCGCTGCTTTTACTGCGATTTTCCCGTCTCGGTGGTCGGAGATCGCCGACATGGGGGAAATTCTTCAACCATCGAAGACTACGTGGATGCATTATGTCGGGAAATCGGCATGTTCGCGTCCCATGACGTTCCTTTAGAAACCCTGTTCTTCGGTGGGGGCACTCCCTCATTGCTAACGGCAACCCAACTCGATCGCCTGATCGATACTGTTGGGGAACGGCTGGGCATCGCAACTGGGGCAGAGATTTCGATCGAAATGGACCCCGGAACCTTCGATTTGGCTAAACTTCAGGGATATCGCGCCGCCGGAGTCAATCGCATTAGTTTGGGCGTGCAAGCCTTTGACGACGATCTGTTACAAAAATGCGGGCGATCGCACTCTGTCGCCGAAATTTACACGGCGGTGGAGTTATTGCGGCAAGCCCAAGTCGCCAATTTCAGTTTGGATTTGATTTCGGGACTGCCCCACCAAACCCTCGATTCCTGGCAAGGTTCCCTCGAGGCGGCGATCGCCCTTTCCCCGCACCACTTGTCTGTCTACGATCTGATCGTCGAACCCAAAACCGTGTTCGATCGCTACTATCAACCTGGCAGCACTCCCTTACCAACCGATGAAACGGCGGCCCAAATGTACCAACTTGCTCAGGAAACCCTGACGGCGGCGGGGTACGAACATTATGAAATCAGTAACTACGCCCGACCGGGCTATGCCTGCCGCCACAATCTCACCTATTGGAAAAATCTGCCCTATTACGGGTTTGGGATGGGGGCAACCAGTTACTTAAATACTCAGCGGCTGACCCGTCCTCGCAAACTGCGGGAATACTACGGGTGGTTGGCCGAGTCGGTGGCAGCGGGGTCTCCCGTTGGGGGCGCGCCAACGCCCGATGATGAGCAACTTCTAGAAGCGTTGATGGTGGGATTTCGCCTTGCCGAAGGGGTGAGTTTGCCCGCAATCGATCGCCAGTTCTCCCGAACCTGCGGCAGCGAGACGATCGCCCGAATCTGGCAGTGTTTGACCCCCTACGTTCGGGCCCGATGGGTGGTGGCGACCGATGCCCGAGGTAACGTCCTGAGTGCCGATGCTGCCGAGGGGAAAGTCGATCGATTGCGTTTGAGCGATCCCGAGGGTTTTTTAGTCTCGAATACGATTCTGGCGGCTTTATTTGAAAGCTTGGGATAGGCGCGGAGTTTGATATAATGGCTGAGTTCGTAAAAACATGGGGACATGGCCAAGTGGTAAGGCAGGAGACTGCAAATCTCTTACCCCCGGTTCGAATCCGGGTGTCCCCTTTAATCGAAAGTCAAGCGAAAACTCTGGCGTTACCGATTCCCTTAGATCTATCCTATGAGCGAGCGTTCTTTTGCACCCGATCTGGGTACATCTTCCAACACCAACTCCGAAACATCTGTCCCCGAGATGAAATATGGGGAACGGGAAATTGCTGAAGGAAAACTGATTACGTTTCCCAATCCTCGGGTCGGTCGGCGCTACGATGTCAATGTGACGCTGCCGGAATTTACCTGTAAGTGTCCGTTTTCTGGCTACCCTGACTTTGCCACGATCTATTTGACCTACGTTCCCGATCGAACGGTAGTGGAACTTAAGTCGATCAAGCTATATATTAACAGCTATCGCGATCTCTACATTTCTCACGAAGAGTCGATCAACCAGATTCTCGACGATTTCGTCAGCGCTTGCGATCCCCTCGAAATTACCGTCAAGGGAGATTTTTATCCTCGGGGAAACGTGCATACGGTGATTGAAGTCCGACATCAAAAGTAAGAGCGCATTACAATTCCCCATCTTCACGCTCTTCTTCGATCGCAACGTTCTGCATATACCCAAGAGAACGAGCCACCTCCCATGTCACCTTCCCTAAAAAGTCAAAGGTGTAATGGTTCTGCCAGTCATCAGCTACTTTGGGGTTAATCTCTTTGTGTTGGTAAAATTTGAGATCCCCTAGCATTCCCGATGCCGAGTTGAGTCCTTCAGTCATTTTTTGTTGGCGGTCTGCATACGGCTGTAACATCTGGGGATGAAAGTCAAGACCTAAAAATTGACAGAGTTTGTTGACGGTGGCTTCTGGCTGAGTCACTAAGTCTTCAAATTGGAGGCTGTATTGGCGGTGCGCAGGAATACTTTGCAAAAAGTCGATAATATTTTGGTTACTAATCGACCAAAGAAGTTCGGCAAGTTCTCGTCGAGAGAAGGGGAAAGTCTCTCGGTCTTTTAGAGCGGGAATAAAAGGGGGAAGAGTTAGCTCGAGTTTGGCTTCTTCAAAAGAACGAATCACTCCATAGGGATGACGTTGCAAATGAATGTAAATGGGACGCTCGAAATCTGTTTCAGCTCGTTGCAGCGTGGCTAAATTGAATGGGTATGTCGTTGTTTTGTCAACAAATAGTTTATCTTCAAGTCGCTGTTGTAGCCAAGAATAAAAATCTTTGGTCGTTAACTGTTTATCTTCCAACTGTTGCATCAACTCTTTTGCTTTTTCGGTGCTACAGCTTTCCACTTGTTTAATGGCTTGAATTGCCCCTTCTTGCCAGAAGCTATACTCTTCGCTTAAGACAGATTTTCGCTGAGCAAGGGTATTAAATTGCAGCAGACAGAGTTGAGGGGGAGCAAATAGCTGAGGATGTCCGGCTAAGATAATTCGCAATAACGTCGAACCCGATCGAGGTGCTGATAAAATGAAACAGGCAGGTGGGTTCTTTGGAGAAGTATCCTGTAGCGATCGCGGTGGTAGCGGACGGATAAACTGCTGTAGTCGATCGATTTGCTTCGAGTCAATTTTTGGGCGAGAAGCCGCAGAATTTTGACTTATTGATGTTCCTAAAATTTTGGCAATGAGTTCTGGATAATATTGATGGAGATAAGCTTCAAATTCAGCAACGGTTGGAGCTTCAAATAGAGAAACAATATAAAAAATTCCCCCCCACTTTTCTTGAAGTCGATTGAAGAAAAGGGCAGCTTTTATCGAGTCGCCTCCTAACTCGAAAAAGTTATCGTGAATTCCCACTCGAACTCCTAAAATCTCTTGCCACAGCTCGACGATTTGGGTTTGAATTGGTGTTTGGGGAGTTATAAGGTCTTCAGTTTGTGCTGAGGATTTCATTGAAGGCTTATCTCGATCGGGAGTTTCCATATTTTTCGACTCTTGCCTGACAAGATTCTCTATTGAACGATTATGTCAAAATTGTAGCCGGGGTGTCTTTCCTAAATTGGCAGTCAATTTTCCAAAATCGGAAAGCCATCTTGTTATTTTTTTGATAGACTAAACTTAAAATATAACAAAAGCTGAGGATGATTCATGAATTCGACTTATTTAGAAAGTGCTAAATTCAAAATTAAAAAGTATCTTTCTCAATTTTTAGAGGGGCAAGAACTAACTGACGATCGAGCACTGTCTTCTCTCGGTTTTACATCAATGTTTTCCATGCAACTGGTTTTATTTCTCGAACGAGAATTTGAAATTGAGATTGAAATGGAGGACTTAGAAGAAAATTCTCTAAAAACAGTCAATTCGATTGCGAGTTTAGTTGAAGCCAAAAAAGAATTGACTTAAGTTTAAGTGTAACAGATATTTAACTCTTTAAATAACATCGTGAAACTCGAACTAAGCCAGCAACAACAAGAAGCACAAGCAGAATTTAAACGCTTCGTCGATCGAGAAATTATTCCGTTTGCCGACGAGTTCGATCGACAAGAATCGATTCCAAAAGAGACGATCGAAAAACTTGCCCGACAAGGGTATTTTGGTGCTTTAATTCCTGCCAAATACGGCGGTTGCCAGATGGAGTCGATTACCTATGGACTTTTGCATGAAGAAATCACCAGAGGTTCGGCTTCCGTGCAAAGTTTGCTCGTGGTTTATGGCATGGTGACGAGTGCTTTGGTCAGATGGGGAAGTCGATCGCAAAAAGAGTTTTGGCTGCCGAAGTTAGCCGCCGGGGAAGCCGTTCCGGGCTTCTGTTTGAGCGAAGTAAATGCTGGAAGCGATGCTCGAAGTATGGATACAATGGCTATCCCTTCTGATGGGGGTTACGTTCTCAAAGGGCATAAAAGATGGAGTAGCTACGGGCAAATTGCCGATGTCTTTTTAGTTTTTGCCCAGTGCGAAGGTAAACCGACGGCATTTTTAGTCGAGAGCGATCGCCCCGGACTCTCCCGCAAACCCATTTCGGGTATGGTGGGTATGAAATCGGCAATGCTCGCCCAAGTATTTTTAGAGGATTGTTGGATACCTTCAGAAAATCGGGTGGGTCAACCGGGCTTTGGTTTATCTTATGTCGCCTACACCGCTTTGGATATCGCCCGCTACATTATCGCTTGGGGGAGTGTGGGCATGGCGCGGGCGGCTCTCGAAGCTTGCCTCGAATATACCAGCAAGCGGCAACAGTTCGGAGCCAAGCTCAATGAATACCAACTCATTCAGCAGATGATAACGGAAATGGTGGTGAAGACGAAAGCCGCCAGACTACTGTGCTACCAAGCGGGTTATCTGAGGGAAATTGGCGCACCCGAGTCGATTATGGAGACATTAATCGCTAAGTATTTCGCCTCCACAGCCGTCACCAAGATTACCACTGATGCCGTGCAGATTCACGGGGCATATGGTTGCAGTGGCGAATCTCCGGTACAACGATATTGGCGAGATGCCAAAATTATGGAAATCGTCGAAGGGAGTACCCAACTTTTGCAAACGATGATTCCCGAGTACGGCGATCGAGAATATCGACAACAGCAAAAATCAGATATATAAATGAGAAGTAGTCGATCGGGTTTGGGTGTCGGTTTGAGTTCCGTACAACTTTTCCAGATGCATTATTAATGACCCGTAGCGACACTAGTAGGTTTCGATCGCCCATCGAAACCATTTTGAAGTGTTCGATAAAAAACCATTTATTTTATAAAGTAAATATTAAAATCTAAAATCTGGTGGATATAGGTGATATGGTTATGCGATCGCTATTATTTTTCACTCCTACAGTCTTAAGGTTTACTTTATAAACCAGCTCTGAGGTTGCCCTACAGTTTCCAATTTCAGAAAAATATTTGCCAAAATCGGAAAGACATCTTTGTGTCTTGGATGATAGTGTATGTAAACGCAAGTAAAAGCGAAGCCTTGGAGCTTCCAAATTAGACCGTCAGTTCGCACCTTATTCTTGTATTAAGTCTCTGACATTCATGACTCAAGCAAAAAATTATACCAGCCCCAACATCAAAAACTTAATCAGAGAGCAAATCTTAACAGAATTTATGTTTTCTCAACCTGAAGAAGATTTAGAGAACGATTTGCTTCTCATCGAACAAGGAATTATTGATTCTATGGGAATCTTTCGTTTGATCAACTTTTTGGAAGACGAATTTAACATCGCCTTCGATCCGGAAGAACTCATGTTAGAAAATTTTGCCACAATTAACGCAATTCATAATTTTGTGATTTCCAAAGTCGAAAGTTAGATCGACTAGAAATCAAAATCTTTGCTTCGATCGAAGACGATACAAATACACGAACGTTAAATATCAAAACTGTTTTCGATGCGATTAATATCGCGATTGTCTGTCTTTTCGATCGACTTTCTTGAAGTTAAATCAAAACCAAAAAATTGTCGAACATGAAAATACCGAATGAGTGCGACATTGTTGTAATCGGTGGTGGTCCGGCTGGGAGTATGGCCGCCACATTTCTCAGCCAAAATGGTTACAATGTCGTGTTATTGGAGAAAGCGAAACATCCTCGTCCTCATGTTGGAGAAAGCTTGATTCCTCAGTTTTGGAAGTATTGCGACCTCGCTGGGGTGAGCGATAAAATCGCCGCAGAAGGGTTTCTCGGTAAGGCTGGTGGTACGGTTGTCTGGAATGACAAGATGCAACAAATGTCATTTCAACAGTTTGGCTATACTCGCCCTGGGCTGCATGTCGAACGAGACCGTTTCGACCATATTCTCCTCGAAAACGCTAGAGAAAAAGGAGCGCAGATTTTTGAAGAAGTCGCGGTCTTAGATGTAAAATTTTCCGATGATATAGGCGGCAAGCAAACCGTAAACTATCGCTTCGTTCCAGACAAGATATTAGGCAAAATCAACTGTCAATTTGTCGTTGATGCTAGCGGTCAAAATTCGGTTGTGGCCAAACAACTCGGTTGCCGTTTCTTTGACGAAAGTTTTCGGTTTATGAGTATGTGGGGGTACTTCACAAACTCGAAATACATGGGGTGTGATGGCAAAGCTCACCCCAGGGACGATTTATCTAAAGTTCCGATGACAACCTTGGCTTGCTCGATACCTGGAACGGGAGATTGGGGATGGTCGTGGCATATTCCCCTGAGGGAAAAAACTAGTGTTGGCTTGATTTTTCCGCACGAGTTTATCAAAACAGCCAAACGATCGGGAGAATCATCAGAAGCTTTTTTCCTTCGCCAATGTTACGAACACAAAATTCTCGGTGAAATGCTAGAAACTGCCCAATATTGTGAAGGCAGTTTGGGCAAGGTTCAAGATTATTCCTATCGTTCAACTCAAATCGCGGGTTCTGGCTTTTTCTCGATTGGCGATGCAGCCGGATTTGTCGATCCCATTTTTTCCGTAGGAATGACCTTTGGCATGTATTCTGGTTCCCTGGTTGCTTGGGCAATTGACCGTTGTTTGAAAAAGCCCCAGTCTTGCGTTCAAACTCAAGGGCTTTTCTCCCATCAGCTAAAAGGACGTTTGGAGATCAGCCGTTCTTTAGCATTGCCACACTATCAGTCTGAAGGTCAAGCAAGCGAACTGGCAAAAAACGCCATTCAATTTGAGAGCAGCACAGAACAAGAATTAATGGCTTTTGCGTCTTCGATGCTGACAAGGGGAGAGAATTTTAAAGACCTAATCGCTGTAGAAAAGTAAGGAAAAAGCGAGAACTTCATGGTCGTTAAGTCACTTTAATCGCAGGAGAAAAATGAGGAAAACTTTCAATTTGATTAAAATTCCCGAGTTGCCCAAGGCAAAAATCTACGATCGCGAGACGCGGGAAAAACTGAATTGGTTTAAACCCATCGATGAACCGATCTGGCACGCAGCGAGCAACTCAGACCACATGAAACCAGACGACCCCGTTTTGGGGATCTATCTGAACGGTAAAGCTTGGGCATTCCCGTGGTGGATTATGAAAAACCACCACGTCGCTAACCTGACTCTGGATAACCAACCCATTTTGGTCGCGTTTTGCGAAGCCTGTAGCAGTGCCTCTGCCTTCGAGCCGATAATTGAAAGTAACCGCTATACCTTTGCCATGATTGGGCTGTACAACGGCTCGATTCTGATTACAGACCGAGAAACGGAGAGTTTGTGGCGAGCTTTTAGCGGGGAAGCTTTATACGGTTCTCTCGAAGGTACGACGCTCAAACGTCTTCCCCTTTATCAATGTCGGTGGTCGGAATGGCTCGAGCAGCATCCGACATCCCAAGTTTTGTATGGGGAACAGCCAGAACGGAAAGGACATGGCAGTCAATATAGACCCGGTTCTTCAGGTATGCCGATTGAGATGGCAACCACCCTCTTGCAGCCCCTAGACAGGCGCTTGCCGAACCATACGTTAGTGTTGGGGGTCAACACTAATTCACAGGCTAAAGCTTATCCTCTTTTAGGATTAGACCGTACTGGAGTGGTTGTTGGCGATCGCATCGGACAAGAAGACATTGCCATTTTTCATCCTCCCGAAACGTTTCAGGCGATCGCCTTTTCCCGTCGCTTAAACGGCGAAGTCCTAGATTTCGAGCAGACCGACGAAGGAAAAATTATCGACAAAAATACCCGAAGTTCCTGGAATTATTTTGGCGAAGCCGATGAAGGGAAATTAGCAGGCGAGCGACTTTCGTTTGTAACTTCAGGGATTAAGGAATGGTCGATTTGGTCTGCCTACTACCCAGATACGGAATTATTCAGTAGTGAAATCTTTCAACCTTTGTTGTGCTTTAGTCGCTAAACGTACTGTCGGCAACATTCCCCATGAACTCAACCCTTACCCACCTGAAAACGTTATATCCCCTTGGAGCGCAGCAGAAATTAATTTGGCAGCTCCACGAGCAAACCTCTCAAAATTGGATTTACCACGTTCGATTTTCCGCTCGCATCCATTCAGAATTAGACGTTCGCGCTCTGCAACGTGCCTGTCAAACCCTAGTCGATCGTCATGGGATCTTACGAACTACTTATGCTGTTGTTGATGGGCAACCGTGGCAGCAAGTTTGCGAAGAGGGGACAGTTGACTTCGAGGAAAAAGATGCTTCCGATTGGAGTTGGGAGCAACTCGAACGGGGAGTGACTCAAGCCCTCCATCATCCTTTTGACTTGACCCGAGGGCCGATGCTGCGGGTTCATCTGTTCCCTCGCTCGACCTGCGATTCCATCCTCGTTCTCGTCAGCCACATTATCGCCGTCGATAAGCGATCGTGGTCGTTACTCATAGAAGAACTGCGCCTGAGTTACTTGGTCGAAACGAATCAGATAGCATCCCTGCCCCCCCGACCCGAGAGACAATATATAGACTTTGCCAACTGGCAAAACTCCCTGTTAGAAAGTCCGAAAGGAGAACGTCACTGGAACTACTGGCGGGGGCAGCTAGCTGGGGAGTTATCCATCCTTAACCTGCCGAGAGATAAGCCGCGCCAGGAGATGGCAACTCATGAAGGTGCTTTGCATAAAAGCCAACTGAGTCCAGAACTGACCGATCGAATCAAGGCATTCGCGAAGACTGAGGGAGCAACACTTTACATGGTTCTGCTCGCTGCTTTCTTTGTCCTACTTTACCGCTACACCGGGCAAGAGGATATGGTCATCGGCTCTTTAGCCAGTGGTAGAACCCGAAGCGAATTCTTAACGGTTGTGGGTAACCTGTGTAACCGTATCGTTTTGCGAGCCGATTGTTCTGGAAATCCTTCTTTCAAAACCTTTTTAGCTCAAGTCCGCCAGACGGTGATGGGCGCTCTTTTACATCAAGATTATCCCTACGGCGTATTGAAGGAGCGGCTATCTCAGGAAAGCGAGACGCACGGCAGGCAAATGTATCAGGTTTTGTTCAATATGCCAGAACCCAATACCCCGAGTGCCGATCGACTCTCACCGTTTTTTGTGCCGCAGGCAACTCAGGTACGGGTTGATTTTGCCGGACTCGAACTCGAGCCTTTTTTCCTACCCACGGGAATGTCTGCTGCCTTGGATTTGGGTTTGAGAGTGTCAGAGATAGAAGGTTCCCTAGTTTGCCTTTGGTCGTACAAAACCGAATTATTCACTGCTAGGGCGATCGCGAAAATGGCAGAGAATTATCAGACTTTACTTGCGGAAATTCTAGCGAATTCCACACAGCCAATCTCGGCGGTACCATCAGTCATGTCAATTTCCTAATTGCTGTATTTTGCTTTCCTATGCCAAGTCTCTTCACTAGAATCGATCGAACGATAAAATTCACGTTTCCGACAACGTTTCCGACAGTAGTAGCCGCGTTACTAATGGGGTTAGTTGCTTGTCAACCCACTCCCCAAGCGACAGCACCATCTCCCAATACAGAAGAGTCAGAAGCAGCAACAGCACAGATGCCCGGTGAAGGGGTGAAAGTGCGTCCGAGTATATTTGGAAAACCGGAGAGACGATTTTCTGCAGAAATTATCAGTATTGGTTTAGAAAAGCTGGGTTACGAGGTTGAAGAGATTAAAGAACTTGGTCCCAGTATTGCCCATCCGGTTGTTGGTAATGGCGATCTAGATTTTTATATTCCTCACTTGGATAAATCCCACGCACAATTTTTTGAAAAAGGGGGTGGGGAGGAAAAATTAGAGCGAGTTGGAGTTATCGTTCCCAATTCATTAGAAGGCTATGGTATCGATCGCCAAACGGCCGAGGAATACCAAATTACCGATATAGGACAGCTCAAAGATCCAGAAATTGCCAAGCTTTTTGATTCAGATGGTGATGGGAAAGCGAATTTAGCCGGTTGTGAAGTCGGTCAGGCTTGCGAGCGAGTCATCGATTATCATTTGCAGGCTTACGAACTCCAAAATACGGTCGAGCATGATAAAGGAAGTATCTCAATTCTTTTTGCAGATGTTCTGGCTCGCTATCGACAAGGAAAGCCGGTTCTTTACTATACATTTATCCCCTCCTGGCTCGATTATCAGTTAAGTATTGGCAAAGATGTCGTCTGGTTACCCGTTCCCTTCACCGCTTTACCCGAAGGTCAGCAAAACTTCACAGAGCGGGATACCTCAGCCGAAGGCAAAAACTTAGGATTTCCGGTTAATCGGATGCAAGTTGTGGCGAATAAAACGTTTATGGAGGCGAACCCAGCCGCTAAATGCTGGATTCAACAAGTCCAGATTCCGGTTGAAGATCTAGTGGCAGAATTTCAACGCATTGCAGAGGGTGAAAGCAGTCCCCAAGATGTTCGTCGCCATGCCCAAGAGTGGGTAGAAAGCAATCAACAGCAGGTCGATAACTGGCTAGAAGAAGCAAAAAATCCAACAAATATATGTTCTTGAGAATGAGGAATAGGATAAAAAGTTCAACAGTTGTACCATCGAATAATTTGCTGACAGAAACTTTTGCGAATCCTTAGTCGCCATTTGCTACATTTTTATTAAACTTGTAAACAATATTAATCAAAAAAAAGTGTTGTGGATTTCTCTTGGACAGAAGAACAGATTCAATTCAAAAAGAAAGTCATTCAATTCGCCCAGCAAGAATTGCCAAGCAATCTCGTTGACTTAGATTGGCGAGAAGAGTTCGATCGAGAGGGATGGAAAAAATGCGGTGAATTTGGTCTGATCGGTCTACCTATTCCTCGAGAGTATGGCGGAGGTGAAGCCGATATTTTAACTACTATCTGTGGCTTAGAAGCGTTAGGTTACGGTTGTAAAGATAACGGTCTGATTTTTGCCATTAACGCCCAAATCTGGGCTTGCGAAATTCCAATTCTCACCTTTGGTACGGAAGCTCAAAAACAAAAATATCTTCCCAAACTCTGTCAGGGCGAATTAATCGGCGCACATGCAGCCAGCGAACCCGATGCAGGCTCGGATATCTACAGTCTCAAGACAACTGCCGAACTTCAAGGAGATAAATATATCTTAAATGGGACGAAAAATTGGGTCACTAACGGTCCCGTTGCCGACCTGAATATTGTCTTTGCGAATGTGGCTCCGGAGAAGGGAAAACGAGGAATTACGGGATTTCTGGTCGAAAAAGACTTTCCTGGAGTTGTGATGAACCGCAAAATTTCTAAGATGGGGTTGAGAACGACTCAATTAGGAGAATTGGTTTTAGAAAATTGCCAAGTTCCGGTAGAAAATCGTCTGGGTCGAGAAGGAGTGGGTCTGGCTATCTTCAATCACAGTATGGAATGGGAGCGCGGGTTTATTTTGGCAAGTGCGATCGGGACGATGGAACGATTGCTAGAAACCTGCATTCGATATGCCAAGAAACGCCAGCAATTCGGTCAAGCGATTGGCAAATTTCAACTTGTTTCGAGCAAAATTGTGGAGATGAAACTGCGTCTGGAAACGGCGAGGTCTTTGCTGTATAAAATGGGGTGGTTAAAACACATCAAAAAAACAGCGATCTCAGAAGCAGCGATGGTAAAGTTGCACGTTAGCGAATCTTGGGTACAAACTTGTCTCGATGCAATTCAAATTCATGGTGGCTACGGTTATTTAACCGAGTTAGAACTCGAACGAGAATTGAGAGATGCTTTAGGGAGCAAACTTTACTCGGGAACTTCGGAAATTCAGTCTCAAATTATTGCTCAAATGATGGGTATATAGAAACGATTCAAGATATTGTCATTCGCTAATTATGGACTTAAAAATGAATCAACCAGACTTTGATATTGGTATTATCGGCGGTGGACCTGCTGGGTCAAGCATAGCTGCCTATCTCACTCAAGCAGGCATTAGTTGCGTGGTATTTGAGCGTGAAGTCTTTCCCCGACCCCATGTGGGCGAGTCCCTTGTGCCAGCAGCAAATCGAGTTCTTCAAGAACTTGGTTTGCTAGAGCAAATGGAAGAAGCTAAATTTCCTCACAAATACGGCGCAGCATGGACATCTGCTACAGGGAAAATATACAGCATGGATTTGGAGGACACAGAACCGGACTGTCGAGTTGATATTCGCTTTGACGAACGCGAAATGTCTGGCGATTGCAACTACACTTATCATGTCGATCGGGGCAAATTTGACCAGATCCTACTTCAACATGCTCAAACACTGGGCGCAACTGTTTATGAAGGGGTGAGAGTCAACCGTGTTGATTTCCCTGAAGGCGACTACCCACGCATCATTGTCTCAAAAGACAAGCAGAACATTGAGACGTGTGTTCGACTCGTTGTTGATGCTAGCGGTCGCCGCACCTTGCTCGGCACTCAGTTAAAGTTGAAAATCAAAGACCCAGTTTTCAATCAATGTGCTATCCACACTTGGTTTGAAGGATATGACCGAGAGACATCCGACAAGCAAGACTACATTTTTATTCACTTCCTACCGATTACCAATACCTGGGTCTGGCAAATTCCCATTACCGAAACCATCACTAGCTTTGGAGTCGTAACGCAAAAAGAACATTTTGTTAAGAAGAAACAAGAGAGAGAGCAATTTTTCTGGGATTGCCTCAGCACTCAACCCGAAGTGTTTGAGAAGTTGAAGCAGGCGAAACAAGTACGTCCCTGGAAAGAAGAAGGAGACTATAGCTATGCGATGCAGCAATTTTGTGGTGATGGCTGGATTTTAATTGGTGATGCCGCTCGTTTTGTAGACCCCATTTTCTCTTCAGGAGTTAGTGTAGCTTTGAACAGCGCTCGGCTAGCTAGTCAAGAAATCATCAAAGCTTTCGAGCAATCCACTTTGAAGAATGGAGTATTTAGGCGAGAGCATTTGCAAAATTACGAAATAATGCTGCGACGCGGCACGAACAATTGGTACAAATTTATCTCCCTTTATTATCGCTTGAACATTTTATTTACGATGTTCGTTGACGATCCTCGCTATCGCTTAGATGTGGTGAAATTGCTTTCGGGAGATGTGTATGACGAAGAAGAACCCCCAGTGCTTGAGGAAATGAGAAAGCTGGTGAATCTGGTGGAAAAAAACCCCAATCACATCTGGCATAAGCTGCTCGGCGACTTAACAGCTAATGCGTTTACAGCCTCACCAGTGTCGGTAGCTTGACAATCTGTGTTCGTTAAATAATGGAGTTATAGATGGAAACGATTCAGGATGTTGTGATTATTGGTGGCGGCCCAGCAGGCTCTACAGCCGCTACGCTTTTGGCAAGAAAGGGACATCGAGTTGTCGTTTTAGAGAAGGAAAAATTCCCTCGCCCACATGTGGGAGAGTCCTTGTTGCCCTTTTGTTACGATCTTTTCTGCGACCTTGGGGTTTTACCCCAGATGGAAAAGCGGTTTGTGCGCAAACCTACCGTTCGGTTTATTAGCAGCGATGGCTCCCATTCAACCAACTGGTGTTTCAATCGTGTCATCAAAGACGAGAGCTTCTTATCCTTTCAGGTGGTCAGGAGCGAGTTTGACAAGCTTTTGCTCGACAATGCACGCCAACACGGGGCGCAAGTCAGGGAAGAAACAAAGGTTTGCCGGGTGAACCTAGAGGGGGAAGATGACACCGTTGAGGTAGACGCGATCGCACCGGATGGCGACACCCTTTCCTTACGCACTCGGTTTCTGATTGATGCGAGCGGGCGTTCGAGTTTCATTGCCAACAGCAACGGCTGGAGAAAAGGGCATAAAGAGCTTCAACGCACCGCTTTGTCAACTCACTGGAAAGGAGTCAAAACCCTCAAGGGCGGATTGGAAGAAGGAAGCACGATTATTCTCTATCTTGGGGGCGAAAAAAGGGGATGGGCTTGGGTGGTACCCCTCGGTTTAGATTGGGTGAGCGTTGGAGTGGTAATGGATACTGCCTACCTCAATCAGAAAAGGCAGGAACTCCAACAAAGCAACGTTGAAGACTGGCGGCAGGAACTGTACCGGGAGGAGTTAAATTCCTCGGACTTTGTTCGGGATTTGCTCCAAGGAGCCGAAACGTCCACACCATTGCAGGTTGAGGGAGATTACTCCTATTATTCTGAAAACAAATTTGGGGCTAAATATGCGATGGTGGGCGATGCCAGTTGCTTTGTCGATCCCATTTTTTCCAGTGGCATTTTTCTGTCGGTCAAAAGCAGTTTTCTCGTTGCCAATGCCCTCGATCGAATGCTGTCTTCCAACCAGATGGATAGTCGAGAGCTTTTAGAAAAAGCCTACGGAAACATCAATGGCGCTTATAATTTTGTCTACCGACTGATTCGCCTCTTTTACCAGCCCCACGCCCTGAGTTGGGCCGAAGCGGGATCGGCGTTTCAATCGGCTTTTCAGGTTGACCACAAACGCCATGAAGTGGTCTTATCCGCCAGTCATTACATCCTCTCCGGAGATTTCTTTGAGAACCACGAGAAATACCATAAGTTTCTGGACACGATGGAAAATCCCCGTCTTTTTGAGGGATACAAAAACATGGTCATCGATCGTGAGGACGATCGCGCAGACTCCTGTGGCGTGGATCGTTCCCTGATATTTCCGTCCTTAGCTGTGGAGAAAACCTAAAAACTTATGCCCTATCTCCTGCATCAGCTTTTAGAAACGAGTGCTAAGAATTACGGCGATCGCGAGGCGGTCATTCATAAAAACCGCAGCATTACTTATGGAGAACTCGATCGACTCTCTAATAATTTAGCGAACGTTTTAACCAACGGTGGGATATCGAAAGGCGATCGCATCGGCATCTACCTGAACAAATCCATTGAAGCCGTCATTGCCATTTTCGGTATCTTGAAAGCTGGGGCAGCCTACGTTCCTCTCGATCCCTTCGCTCCGCTGTTGCGAATCGCTTTTATTATCGACAACTGCCAGATTAAGGGTTTAGTGACGACTCAAAAAAAGGCCCTCAGTCTTACGTTCCCAGACTCTTCTTCTGTCCGATGTCTGGTGCTAGTTGATGATGAGGCCGTCCCAGAGATCGAAAACCCGTCAACGGTTCGGGTTGTCTCTTGGCAGGAGGTATTGCAAACACCAGCCAACTCGTTACCCACGGCTAATGCGATCGAAGACGATTTAGCCTATATTCTCTATACCTCTGGTTCCACTGGCACTCCTAAAGGGGTGACGATTAGTCATCGCGCTTCTCTCACCTTCGTCAATTGGGCCTATGACTGTTTTCAGGTACGGGCAGGCGATCGCATCTCCAACCACGCGCCGTTTCATTTCGATCTGTCGATCTTCGATATCTTTACAACGATTAAAGCCGGGGCAACTGTCATTCTGGTTCCCCCAGAACTTTCTGTCTTTCCCAAGAATTTAGCCAAGTTTATCGAACAAAACCAAATTACAATTTGGTATTCCGTTCCTTCGGTGTTGCGGCAACTCGTTGTTTACGGCAACTTGCAAGATATTCAACTGCCTCATCTGCGGACGATTTTGTTTGCTGGGGAAGTATTCCCAATTAAGTACCTGCGTCAGTTGATGGAATTGGTACCGCAGGCCGGGTACTATAACCTCTACGGTCCGACTGAAACGAATGTCTGTACCTATTATCCGGTTCGGGAAATCCCGAGCGATCGCCTAAAATCTCTTCCCCTGGGTAAAGCTTGTGCCAATACTGAGGTATTTGCCGTCAACGAGAACCAAGAAATAGCGCAACCCGGAGAGACTGGAGAACTTTACGCGCGCGGGCCTTCTTTAATGAAAGGCTACTGGGGAATGCCGGAAAAAACGCGATCGAGTCTTGCTCCATTCCCCGTACCGGGTTGCAATTGGGAAGAACGGGTTTATCGAACGGGCGATTTAGTCAAACGCGATGTTGATGGCAACTATATCTATCTAGGGCGTTGCGATAACCAAATCAAGAGTCGAGGATACCGGATCGAACTCGAGGAAATCGAAACAGTACTCTACAATCATTCTGCGATCGAAGAGGTTGCAGTTATTGCCATCCCCAACGAAGACATCGGCAACAAAATTAAGGCGGCAGTCGCTCTCCACAAAGAAACAACTTTGACGAAGAAAGATGTGGAAAATTTTTGTGCCGAGCGTTTGCCTAAGTATATGATTCCCGAATTTATTGAATTTTATCCCGAGCTGCCCAAAACGCCGACGGGTAAGCTTGATAAAACCTTACTGCGGACTCAATCCGATCGCTGAATGCCGATCGCGATCGGTTCTATAAAGAGTCGAACTCTGGCACTTCAGTCATCCCCCGGCGATACATCCAATAGTTCAACCCAGAAAAGACAATCAGGGTAACGACACTCGAACAGATGACGATTGCTCTGGGTGGAATCAGGACTAAAGAAGTCACGAGTTCGATCGAAATCAGACTAATCAGGAAATTGGCGATCGTTTGCCGACTCAATCGGTTACAAAGTATTGCCCCGACTGGCGCACCGACAACAACAACGGGTATCGCAGCTAACCAGTAACTCAAAACGGGTTCGCCAAAATCCTGGAAGAAAAAGACTTGGAGAGCGAATCCAGCGATCGCATTAATCGCCATTAGCACCACAGAGGTTGATGTGGCAATCTTCTCGCTGAGGCGAAACAGAAGCACCATCACCGAAAAGAGCAAGATATCGATCCCATTTCCCACTAAGCCACTGATAATTCCTCCCATCACTCCAGCCAAGCAAAATAGTTGCTTCTCGCGAACTCCCCAAACGGCAATTGTTGAATTACGCTGCTTTATTTTTTGGCTTAATACCCATAACGTTATGGCAAAACTAGCCAGAAGGAGCGTAAAAGACATCTTGATCGCATCTGGAGGAAAAATAGGCGCAAAAAAACGTAATCCCAGAAAAATCCCGAGAACGCCGCCCAGACTTCCCCAGCGAACGATTCGCCACTCAACTGTAATGCCACTCAACCAAATAGTCAGGGAAGCCGCACTCATCCCAATACTTTGAATTGCCAGAGAAAATATCCTCGCATCCGCTGGAGCAATATGCAAAAGTTTCGTAAATACTGGGAAAGCAACGGCTCCTCCACCAAGACTCGTTCCGCCAGCGATCGCCGAGCCAAATATCATCGTAACTGCAACTTCCCAATTGTCAACCAAGTTAGAAAATGCAGAACTAAAACCGAGAATAGTGAACCATATTAACCAGACAACAACCGAGATTGTCAGGGTAATCTTAGATTTAGAAAAAGACATTAAGCAACTGGGTATTGAAATTATCTATCTCGGGAAAAATGAGGTTTTACCTCAAGGTAAACAGCGAACGCACCCAAAAAGATAAAAAAATACAAGTCAATTTAGAACGTAAAGCTGGTTCTAATTACGCCCATAATCACATCAGAGTTGCGCGCGTCGTGGTTCGGGGCTGTTAACCAGACGATGCCGGGAGTAATGGCGATATTGTCATTGAAGTAGTGAGTGTAAAACGCTTCGATATGAAACCCCGTATCTCGATCGTTCCTTTGTCCCTCCGGAAAACCAATCGCTTGGGCGATGAGGGGATTGCTCGTGTCCGTTAGCCGCGGTTGCATCCCGAGTACGATCCCCCCCAAGTTCCCCTTTTGCCCCAAATCGGGAAAGGCGAAAAAGAAGCGATAATCTAGCACGCGGGCATCGCCTTTGGTGCCCTCACCCAAACTACGGGCGCTAATCAAGCCCGCAGATGCACCCAGCCTAAATTTTGGCGAAACTTCATATGCGATCCCCGAGACATAGGCACTTCCGACGACGGGACCTGCTCCCGAGACGCGGGCGGCGTTACTGCCCGAGCGGGTATCCGCACCGCTCAGAGAATAAAAGTGGATGTAGGTGAGGGAAAATCTCAAGGCATCGAAATCGAAAACCGATCGCACCGAAGCCGCGTACCCACCATCGAAAAGTCCGATCTCGGGATTGTTGCTAGCACCGCGTTCGCTGCCGATCGAAAAATCGAGGTTGAGCCAGGGGTTTACATCCCATTGCGCGGTCGCACCCGACTGAAGAGAGATCGGGTTGAGGGTGGGATGGGTGGCACCGAAGTAAGTGATCGCGCCTTTGGTGGGACTGGCAAACGGGCCGATGCGTTCGGTGAGAATGCCACTGTTGGTAAAGGGATTTACAGAAACCGTTAGTTTTTCACCAACGGGAAAACGATAGCTCAGAGCTTGTAAGCGCACGTCTCCATCTCCAGAAATCCCAGATCTTAGAAAGCGGGTTTCGTTGGTGGCCCCACTCAAACGGCCTTCGGGAAACTCCGTCGCCGTATCGAGTCGCCTTAAATTGATACCTTGGAGTCTTACTAACAATCGATCTCGACCGCTGAAACTGCTAATGAAGCTCAATCGAGCGCGATAGCCGAAGATCGTACTATTTGCATCGCTTGCCTCTTCGCCAAAAGCATCGGCAAAATAGGTGAGTACTTGACCTTTGAGTTTGGTGGTGGTGGAAAACTGCTGCGCTTCTAAAAGAGCGGTGCGAGTTTCTAAACCATCAAGAGTTCCCTGCAATTCGGCGAGTTCGGCAGCAAAACTATCGCGCAATCTTTGCAATGTTTCGAGGTCGGCTCGATAGATTTCGGAGAGGTCGCCGACGAGCAGTCCTTCGATCGCATCTAAACAGCTATTTAATCCGGCCGCAAATTCGTAGCGGGTGAGGGTGCTATTGCCGCGATAGGTTCCGTCGGGATAGCCGGCGATACAGCCATAGCGCTCCGCTAAAGATTGTAAGGCTGAATAAGCCCAGTCGGAGGGGAGTACGTCACTGAGGCGATCGACGGAGGGAATAGAGGGAGTTTGGGACGTTTCTGTGGCTTCACGTTCAATTGGGGAGAAGCTGGAAACGGAAGTTTCAGGAGGGCGATCGCTCAAAATTTCAGCAGGTTCGCCGGGGACGAAAAGCGAAGAATTAGCAACTCGATCGAGGATCGGTTGATGTTCTATCGGTTCTATAAAAGTGGATTCGGTCGCCCGATCGAAGCTAGTTCGATCGCTGCCGATTTTGGTACTGCTGATATTAGAAGCCCCGCTTTGAGACTCTTTCAATCTGCTTGTTTGAAACTTGGATTCATCTATATTTTCCGCAACAACTGGAGAGATTAACCCGAGCTGAAAGCCTAAAATAATTGAAGTTAATGGAAATGCACCTTTTATTTTTTTCATTGATTCTCCTCACACTAATAAAGACAAAGTTTTAGACTCGATTTTAAACCAAAATGGGTCGATCTCTCGTTTCAAATTTCGATAGATCGTCACTCGGCATGGCTTCGATCGAAGCGCGATCGGACCAAGCTCGAATGGGGGTAAAATCGCGACTGGCGATAAATTCGGGGCGAGGATTATCGATCGGTTGTAACTGATTTTCAACGCTGTTATAGGAAATAAAAGCACTGAACCGATCCTGGGGCGATAAGTTGCCTGCCGAGGCATGAAACAAATTACAATCGAAGAGTAAAACGAATCCGGCAGACCCTTTTATCGAGACAATCTGGCTATCTTCAAGTAATTTAGAGAGAAGGTGTTTGTCAATTTTATACTTGAGATCGGCGGTTAAGGTCGATTGCCAACCCGAACAATTCGAGGCTAAGTCGATCGTGCCTTGGCGATGAGAACCGGGAATGACCAATAACGGGCCGTTAAATTCATCTACATCGTCGAGAAAAACAACAACATTAATCGCTCTGGGTTCTGGCATACTATCTTCTTTATGCCAATATAAAAAATCTTGATGCCATTCCCATCGATCGCCATCTAAAGCCGCTTTTGCATTCAGTTTGTACTGATGGATATATACATCGCTTTCGAGGATTTGCTGTGCGGGTTCGAGCAGACGGGGAAGATGAGATAACGTGCTAAAAGCTGGACTGTATTGGTGGGGAGCAAAAATCGTCCGAACCGCACCGCTTTTCTCTAAAATTCTTTCGGGAGTATCGCGATCGCTAAGTTGATTCATTTCTTGCCGGAGCAAAGTGATTTCAGTAGATGAAAATAGATTTTCCAACACTAAAAAACCTCGTTCGCGATAGCAGTTGAGTTGTGCTTGAGTTAAAAACATTTTCTTAGATATAAAATTTAAATTTTGTCAAGCTTTTCTTGTAAGTACTCAGCCATTAGCAATCGACCATCTATATTTTTGTTTTTAAAGATAACTATTCGGTATCCATCACCATACTCCGGAGGAATCACGCGCGAAGGAAATTCCCCTGACCGATCGAATTTATCGTTCCGGGTCTACAAATGCGTTCGTATTTTAGCTCTTAGAGCTGATGGCTGACAGCTAATAGCTGAATGTTTACCTTTTCTTTTCGATACGATCGACAACTTTTTCGATCGCCTGACGAACTTTAAACTCGAACACCCTGAATTTTCAGAATAGAGCATCTCCTTTGAAATGTCTTTCCGATTTCGGAAAATAGGTTGCGAATTTTAGAACTTCGCTCGCCTTGACATTTTTTTTAACGGATGTTGAGGAGTCAGTCAAGAAGTCGGACGATCGTTTTTCTCGAAGGTGCGTTCTCGATGATTCAAGCGCTAGATTTTTCTAAGATACAGAAGAGCTGCGTGGGTTTTCCGGGAATATAGTCGGTGTATTGGGCGCGTTCGATGGAAACGATATTAAATCGATCGCTAAAAATTTCTTCGATATCTTTGGGTGCATATCGATAAGGCGCGGTATAGGATTTGAGGAGATTGGTGGATTCTAAGTCACTACGGCATTGAAGGAGTAGATAGCCAGGTGACGTCAGCAAACGACGGACAGTGCGAATGTACTCTGGTATCTGTTGGGTGTGGAAGCAGTGAAAACAGCCGCGATCGAGGATCAGATCGAATTCTCCGTTGAGTTTAGAGTTGAGGATATCGTCTTGTTTGAAGTCAATCTCTACGCCTTTTTCTTTGGCTTTATTTCGAGCCAGACTCACGGCAGCATGGGAAATATCGGTGGCTGTCACTTGAAAACCTCGCTTTGCTAATTCGAGGGCCTGAAGACCCGAACCCGTTCCCACCTCCAAAACGTTCCTCGCATTGAGATTGAGTTGGGTTAACGCCCGATCGACATAGGGATCGAACTCAAACATCATCCAAGGAATCCGATCTTCTGGAGTTTCTCGATAAAACTGCTCCCACTCGGGGAACGTGCGGACTCGATTCATGGCTTGCTTGAAAATTTTTTTATCCTCTACACAATAGAAGCTTTTTTTCATAAAGTCTTTCCAATTTCGGAAAATTAGGGTACTAATTTTAGAACGTCGATCGCCTTGACATTCTGTGGAAATTTGTTAATCAAAAGCGACTACAATTCTCCTTCATCCCGATCGCCCTCCTCCAGTTTCCAAGGCGATCGCTCTAGTCCGCGCAATTTTTCCAGACACCGAGTTTGTTTGGCGATCGTCGATTCTTCGAGCAAACGATCTAAAGGAATTTCCGCTTGAAACCTGTCTCGTATCCGGTTGATAATTTGCGTCGCCAGCAGGGAATCTCCCCCTAAATTAAGGAAGTCGTCGCGAACGCCGATCGCCTCTAACCCCAGCACTTGCTGCCAGATACTCGCCAGTTCCCGTTCGATCGCCGTTTCTGGCGCAACGTAGCTTTGGCTGAGTTCGGGTCGCGTCTTTGGGGGAACCGGAAGCGCTTTGCGATCGACTTTCCGATTCGGATTCAGAGGCAGAGAATCCAGCCGCACGAAGCTTGCCGGAATCGCGTACTCGGGCAGTCGCTGTTGCAAAAATTGGCGTAACTCGTTGACGGTAAACGCTTCCTCTGCCGCCAGGACGACATAGGCGACTAAGCGCTTGTCCCCCGGAATGTCTTCGCGCGCGATAACCACCGTTTCCCGCACCAGGGGATGTTCCGTCAGGGCCGCTTCCACTTCCCCGAGTTCGATGCGGTAACCGCGAATTTTCACTTGATGGTCGATGCGACCGAGAAATTCAATGTTCCCGTCGGGGAGATAGCGGGCTAAATCCCCGGTTTTGTAGAGGCGATCGCCTTTTTCGGACGCAAACGGGTTGGCAACAAAACATTCTGCGGTGGTTTCGGGACGGTTGAGGTAGCCTCGCGCCAACCCCGCACCGCCGATGTAGACTTCCCCAGAATCCCCAGCCGCGATGGGTTGCATTCGATCGTCTAGCAGATAGATTTGGGTATTGGCAATCGGTACGCCGATGGGGGGACGACTCGGCCAATCCTGGGGAGACTCGGGCAGATCGAAACAGGTGGCGACGTGAGTTTCGGAAGGACCGTACTCGTTGTGGAGGGTACAGTGGGGCAGTTTGAAGAAAAAATCGGCGATCGCGCGGGTAATTTGCAGTTGCTCGGAACCGGCGATAACGTAGCGCAGTTGAGTGGGAATTTTCTGATTGATGGCAAAGCCTTCGACGAGTTGTTGCAGGGCGACTGCGGGAATAAACAATCGGTGAATTGTGCGATCGATAATAAACCCAGATAGACCCACCGCATCCTTTCGCAATGCCTCGGGAATCATCTCCAGCCTCCCCCCAGAAAGCCAAGTAGAGAAGATTTCCTGACACGAGACATCAAAATTCACCGAAGCCAGTTGCAGGGTTTTCATTCCCTCCGCCAGTTCGTAGTGCTGCAACTGCCAGTCTAGTAAATTCAAAATCGGTCGTCCCGGCATGGCAATCCCTTTGGGTTTTCCCGTGGAACCCGAAGTATAAGTCACGTAGAGGAGATTATCGGGGGTAGCCGTTCGCCCTAAATTTTCGGGGCTTTCTTCAGCGACAATCTCGCGCTGTGCGTCCAGACAAACCACTTTAGCCTGATGGGGGGGAAGCGCCTCAACCAGATGCTGCTGGGTTAAGAGGACTGGGGCTTGGGTATCTTCTAGCATCAACGAAAGCCGATCGCCCGGATAGCTCGGATCGAGGGCCATATAAGCGCCTCCCGCTTTGAGAATGCCCAAAAGTCCCACCGCTAAATCGAGCGATCGTTCCAGACAAACCCCGACCAAAACTTCGGGTTTCACCCCCAATTTTTGCAAGTAATGGGCGAGTTGGTTGGCGCGATCGTTGAGTTCTCGGTAAGTATACTGTTGGTTCTCGAAAACGATGGCAACTGTATCGGGATTCTGTTGGACTTGGCTCTCAAATCGTTCGTGAATGCAGTGATTTTGAAAATTTTGAATGCGATTTTGGATATCGCGAGTTGGAGTGGAATTTAGAAGTTTATTGCTTCGATCGTTCATCATTTAATGTAATATATTGCTAACCTTCAAACTCTTCCACAAACTCAGCTTCTTCAAATTCCTCGAATTCCTCAACCTCCTCAAATTCTTCTATCTCCTCTCCCGAAATCGCTTGTAATAACTTTCTTTCCGATTCATCCAACGCTTTGGGACTACTGGGGAAATAGCCCACCTCTTCAATAATTTGATTGACGTTATTGAGAAAAAATGCGATAAAATCTCCCACTTGAGGCTTGTTACGAATGATATTGGCATCGGAGTAGATGAGCAGGGGACGAGAGAGAATATAGTTTCCCTCTTCGATCGCCTCGGCACTGGGTCTGATAAATTCTAATGACAAAATTTTCATCTTATCGGCATCTTGGGCGTAGTAAGCATAGCCCATAAAACCGATGGCATTGGAATTGGTTTCCACACTGAGCTTAATATACTCATCATCTTCGCTAAACTCCGTATTGGGAGCATTCAAAAGCTGTGACGCATCTTCGTCTAAAACTTCCTCGACAAAAAAGTCAAAGGTCCCGGAATCTTCTCCCGGTACGAAGCGCTCGATGTCTTCATCCGGCCAGTTCGGGTTCACGTCAGACCATTTTCGGGCGGTAAAAAGGGCCGCGAGTTCTTCTTTGGTGACATCGGTGGCAAAGCGATTTCCTAGGTTGACCACCACTGCTAAAGCATCCGTCCCCACTCGAAATTCGATCGGAGATCGACCGATTTCCCCACAGGCTTGAATTTCCTCATCTTTAATCGGACGGCTGGCATTGGAAATATCGGTTGTCCCTTCTTCGCAAAAAAGCTCGAACCCTCCACCCGAACCAATACTATTGAGTTGGATGAGGCCGGCATAACCGTATTCAATAAAGCGATCGGAAATGGCACGAGAGAGGGGAAATACCGTCGAACTCCCCGCCATGCTCAGATTCCCTTCCACTTCTAGGGGGTCGACTCTGGGTAACTCAATTTCGCCCTTGGGTCTTTCTGGGGGTCTTTCTGGGGGGGTCCCAACGGGTTGTGCGGTGGGTGAAGCCTCCGGAGTGGGAGCTTCCTCCGCCTGGGGGGATGTCTCCTCCGACACCACGGCTTGCGTTTCTTGCGCGGTCCGATCGGCACAAGCCGTCAGACACAGCGTCATCAGAGTTAGGACGATCGATCTCCATCCGGGCATTTCTTCTTCCTCCTCGTTCTTATCGGTCGCGATCGACTTAACCTCGAAACTGCTCTAAAATCGAACTCCCGTTGCGGTTCCCATTACTCGCGGCATTGTCTGCGCCGAGTTGGTCTTCTCCCCTCAACCGGCGTAGGGTTTTGCGCCGTTCGTCGATGAGTTCGTCGATTTGTTTGGCAAATACGGGACGTTCGGCCAGGAGATTGGCGATCGCGTCGGGATCGAGACGAACGACCTGCAAATCGTCCGTGGCGGTAATCGAAACCGCACTGGGTTTGCCGGACATAAATACCGATTCGCCAAAAAAGTCACCCCGAGAAACGGTGGCTACGGTATTTTGGCGACCTCGATCGTCCTTGAAGGTAAGCGTGGCGCTACCTCGCTTGATAATATAAAGCCCTCGTACGAATTCCCCCTGCTGCAAAACCTGCTCGTCGATGCCGTAGTATTCCACTTCCCCATCTAGCGCTAGTTTTTCGAGGATTTCGGATTCGATGCCGCTGAAGTAAGGGAGCGATCGCAGGTATTGGACCATTTGTTGAGAACTATCTTCAGTGTGTTCCTCGAAGTCGAAGCTCTTATTGTAGTTATAGACGTATTCAATCGGGTAAGGTATCGTCAAATTATTGCGCTTGGCAACGTAGTACAGGCGGGTTCTAAAGTCATTTCGCGCTTTAAACCCGGCAATGTAATTCGCCGCCATAAACATCACCCGGTATGTAATCGAAAAGTCGTCGTAGGAACCGGTGGAGACGATCTTATATCCCTTATCGAGATCCACCCCCTTCACTTCCATCATCACCTGACGGAGAATTTTCTTGACCTTATTGGGAGGATCGTCGTAGGAAAAACCAATCTCGAGCCAAATGCCCCGCGCCGGAGTGGGAAGATTGTAGTTGAGCAGGGTCTCTTTACCCAACGCACCGTTGGGAATAATCACGACGTTTCCTTCCACGGTTTGCAGGCGCACGGCGCGCCAGTTCATTTCGATCACCTTTCCTTCGGTATCTTTGACTTTGAGCCAGTCCCCTTTCTGGAACGGATTTTCGAGCAGTAAGAGAAAGCCCGACACCAGGTTGCTTAAGGTATCTTGCAAGGCTAAAGCAATCACCAAAGACCCGACCCCCAAGGCAGAAGCCACTTGAGTTAAGTCGAACCGCCAAATCTCCGAGAGGATATACGCGCCGATTCCCAGAACTAAGCCTACCCGAACGACCTGAAAAAAGATGTTGGGGAGAATCACCTGCCAGGGATACTGCTTTTCCTCGGTGACGAAGAGGACTTTAATCAAACAAAGAGCTGCGTAACCCACCACCAACCACAAAATAGTTTTGAGGATTTGCAGGGCGATTCCTAACTCGGTGAGGTCGAGGAGTTGCTCGAAAACCAGCAACAGCACCCAAGGCGGCAAGACGAATTTTTGGAAGATGCTAACAAATTCTTCGAGGGGATTTTCTCGGCGGTGCAAATAGTTTCTGACTTCCCCCAAAACCAGCGTTAAGATGGGAAGACCGAAAATCAGCAGCAGACCCCAAATCCATAATGATTGTCTCATGATTTTTTAAACCTCTACTTCTACGGGAGTGTCGCTAGCAAAACTCACAAGCGGTCTGCGAATCGCCCAAGTTTCGAGAGTTTTGTTGAGTTCGGCTAATTCGACATCTGGGCCGCGCTCGAACTGATACAAATCCTGGAGGCGTTCGTACACTTCTTGGGTGACGAGAATTTCGGCTTTGTTGGGGTCGGCATAGAGCTGCAAGAAATCTGCCACAGTCACGGTTTCTCCCCAGACATCGTAGGAAAACTTTTGGGTTCCCACCACACCGGCGAGTACCCGACCGTCGTCAATCCCGATGCTCATGCGCAACTCCCGACCGACAATCTGGCGTAGTTCTTCTTGGTGTTCGTTGTTAAATTTTTGGAGAATACCGAACATTTCCATCGCAAAAGCCATCGTCAGCTTGGTACTATCCAAACGCGGCTTGAGTACGCCACACACAGCAATGTAGAGGTCGCCGTTGGTTTTGACTTTCCCCACCTCATGTTTGGTCGCCGCGCGATCGAAACGGCTAATGAGTTCGCTGAGTAAGGCCGTCACTTTTAGAGACTGGGCATCGCTGATATTAATTCCGATACCCGAGATTCGCGCAAATAGAACCGTGGCGAGTTTGACGCTATTGGCGATTTGGGTTTCACCGCCTTTGAGGCGTTCCACCACTGGCGCTGGCAAAATATTGAGCAGCAATGCGTCGTTCTCGCGCTTTTTGGCTGCCAAATCTCGATCGAGCTGGCGAACGCTCGTGGCGGTTTGGTTGAAATCCTTTGCCAGTTGACCGAATTCGTCTTCGGAGTCTTGTTTGATCTTGACATCGATCTCTCCTTGGCTCAAGCGGCGCATTCCCTCGGCGATTTTGTTAATGGGTTTGATAAAGTTGGAGGCGGCCAGCGACGCAATCCAAGTCACCAAAACGGCGATGATTGCCGTAACGACAAACAGGTAAATCTGGATGGAATTCACCGGTTTAAAGGCTTCCCCTCGTTCGATTTCCGAAAGAATCGCCCAATCGAGACCGGGAATATCGAGGGGTGCGTAGGAACTCAGAACGGTTTTGCCTCGGTAGTTTTGAGTCACTGCCGTGCCGTCCTCACCCTCCAAAGCTTTTTCGACGGTGTCCGCCTCTGCCTTTTGCAAGAGAATTGAGGTGTTAAATAGCTCGATCGAGGCGCGATTTTCGGGCGCTGTCCCGCTTCTGGCGAGCAATTTCTGATAGGCTTCGGGGTCTTCAACCAAGAGGCGAGAGTCCGATCGCATCAGCAAGTCGGAACCCACCAGGTACGTTTCCCCAGTGTTCCCGAGTCCGGCACTTTCCCAGTCGCCGCCTTGGCTGAGGACTTCGGCAAGTTCTTCTACCGGCAATTGGATGGCCAGGATACCGACGATGTAAGGACCGTTGTAAATCGGCGCGCCTAAAAAAGCGGCCGGTGCGCCGTAGGAAGGACGGTAGGTTTGGAAGTCCACGATCTGGACGTTGTTTCGTTCGGGGCTTTCGCGCACCTTCTCGACGATTTGAGCCAAACCGCTATTGCGATAGGGGCCCGAATCGAGGCTGGTGGCGTAATCGGTTTCTTTATAAACCGAGTAAACAATATCCCCGCTTTGGTAATCGATGAGGAAAAGGTCGTAGTAGCCGTAGGTTTGAATTAAACTCTGGAAGATTTCGTGGTATTCGCGATGGGTTTTGCTATAGTTGCTGCCATCTAGCGCCAGGGCGAGTTTGTCTTTTTCGCCAACGGGGTTGTCATTGTCGGCGATGTAATAGTACTGGAGATACTTCGCCGCTTGGCTGTCGGGTTCGTAGTTTTCGTAGTCGAGTTCCCCGGAGATAGCTTGGGCGAGTTTGGGAAAGAAATTGTCTTGGTAGTATTGCTCGATGCTTTGGTTCCATTCCGGGGGAACGTATTGATTGTTGAGTTCGTCGTAATCCCGATTGAACTCCACCATCGCCTCGACCACCATCCGGTCTTCGCTGAGGGTTTTGACGTGGTTGCGCAACCCCTCAAAAAAGGATTCGATTTGGTTGGCGTTGGAGGCGCGAATACTGGTTAAGTAATTTCTGATGGTTCCTCTGAGGTTCGATCGCGATCGTTCCCAACTGAGCAAACTCACAAGTAAAGTTGCTCCCAGACTTACCCCCAGGAGAATCGCTAAAAATTTGGATTTGATACTTAGGTTTTTGGTGTACCGACTCAGCACAGGCTGTTACCCCGATATTGCGAACGTGATGGCTAATCGTCTATCGTAGATGCTCGTAAAGTAAACCCAAAGGTCGTAAACTTCAAGCTTTGTTTGTATTCCTTAACTTTTTCAATCTACGGGGACTTTTAAGCGAGTTTGGGAAAAGTGTGATTTATTGAGTGGCATTTTAAAAGTGCGACAAATGAAAGGTTAGACAAAAAAGGAGTCTCTAAAGTCTCAGCCCGAGTCGAACCGACTTCAGACCCATGAAGATTCTCACCCGAATGAGTTAGCCCCGATGTCAACTCACTCAAGCGATACGCCATCGATTCGCCCTACGCCAGAAATGGCAATTGCCGATATCCCGATTGGAACTCTCGATCGCGATCGTTTTCTGCGTTGGGTCTATTCTCTCAAAATTGAAAAGAGATGTCTTTCCAAAATCGGAAAATCTCCTACCAATATCGGAAATTTTTTGCCCTCTGAAGATTCGATCGAGCTTTTATAATTTAGATTGTTAAAAACTTCTAAAAAAGACTTGACAATTGACGCTAAATTTATATTTTTTTGATAAAAAATGAAGATCCTAAACGAACTTTTATCCGAGCTTCGCGATCTCGATATTCAACTCTGGCTCGAAGGCGATCGCCTGCGCTATAATGCCCCCAAAGGCGCGTTAACCCCAGAACTGCGCGATCGCCTTGTCGATCGCAAAGCCGAAATTATCTCCTTTTTGCAGCAAACCGATTTGCAAAGGGCAAACGCAACCGTCCCCACTCCGACCCTCCCGTTGCAACCCGTCTCCAGAGAGAACTCTCTCCCCCTCTCCTTCGCCCAAGAACGAATTTGGTTTCTCGAATATCTCGGGGGGAAAAGCGGTAGCTACAATATGCCACTAGTTCAACGTCTGACGGGAAACCTAGATGTTGAAGTTTTCAAAAAGGCGATCGGGGCGATGGTTGCCCGCCACGAAATCCTGCGCACCACCTTCAAACGGGTCAGACATTCCGCCGTTCAAGTCATTCATCCCACTTTGAATCTTGAAATCCCCGTTATCGACATCCAACAGGAACCCGAAAAACTCGATTCGATCGTCACTGAAGAAATTCAGCATCCTTTTAACCTCGAAACCGGACCCCTGCTGCGCGTTCGGCTGTTGCACCTCGCCCCGCAAGAGTATATTTTCCTGCTGGTAACCCATCACATCATCTCCGATGCCTGGTCTGAAGGGGTATTCATCAAAGAGTTATCCCGCCTCTACTCATCCTTACTCGCCGCCGAATCTTCCCCCCTCCCGGAACTTCCCATCCAATATGCAGACTTCGCATCTTGGCAGCGACAATGGTTGCAAGGGGAAATTCTCGAAACTCAACTCAACTACTGGAAAGAGCAACTCGGGGGCAAGGTTCCGGCGTTAGAATTACCTTGCGATCGCCCTAACGCTTCTGGGAATCGCGGCGCGCACCAGTATTGCACCATTCCCTCCGAACTTACCCAAGCCCTAAAAACCCGATCGCAGCAAGAACGAAGTTCCCTGTTCATCGTTCTCTTGGCGGCATTTAAAGCCCTACTCAATCGCTACACCAGCCAAGAAGATATCCTAGTTTGCTTCCCCATCGCCGGACGCAACCACACCGCCACAGAAGGGTTAATCGGTTATTTCAACAACATCCTACCCGCGAGAACCGACCTGTCGGGGAATCCCAGCGTTAGAACTCTCATTGCCAGAGTGCGCCAAACGATTTTTGCCGCCTCCAAACACCAAGACGTACCCTTCCAGAAAATTGGCGAATTTCCCCACCTCGTCCGTACCGCTCTCACCCGCGCGATGTTCGCCTTGCAAAATACGCCCTCGCGTTCGATCGATATTCCCAGTATCGAAGCCCAGTTTGTCGAGGCAAGTAACGGTAAAGCCGACTTCGATCTCTACTTCATCCTCGAAGAAAAAGGCGATCGACTCGCCGGCACGTTAAATTACAATGCCGATCGATTTGAATCGATTTCGATCGCCAACTTCCTCAAAAACTATCAAACCATCCTCGAATGCTTTGCGGCCGACCTCGATCGAAACCTCGAGGCACTGCCACAACCAAAAGGAAAGCCCTGGGATTCCCTCGTTCCCCTGAAGCCCAAAGGTAACAAACGCCCTCTCTTCCTCGTCCACGACGGTTTGGGACGATCGATGCTCTACCTCAATTTAGCCCGCCACTTACATCCCGACCGCCCGGTTTATGCCCTGCGTCCTTACGGCAACGAAGAAAACCCCGTCTTCCATCGGCGAGTGGTGGAGATGGCAACCCATTACAACAGCAGAATACGCAGCATTCAGCCTGAAGGCCCCTATTCGATCGGGGGTTTATCTTTCGGAGGAACGATTGCCATGGAAATGGCCTGCCAGCTTGAAGCCCAAGGGCAAAAAGTCGATTTCCTCGCCCTCATCGATTCCCTGCAAATTGAAGAACTGCGCCGCATTGGCGCTCGAACCTTTACTCCAGACCTGATTCAACAAAATCAAGCCATTCACGAGATGTTACCCGAACTGATTCGGGAATACTCGCCTCAAGCTTATGAGGGAAAAGTGACTCTGTTTCGAGGCAGTCACGGGGAGGGAGTCGATCGACCCAATATCGATCGCACGGAAGATCCGCTCTTTGGTTGGGAAAAATGGGTCGGCGAGATCGAAGGGTATGATGTTCCCGGCGGTCATTACAGTCTGCTGCAAGAACCGAACGTCCAAGTGTTAGCCCAGAAGATAGAAGTTTGTCTCGAACATTGGTAATCCGTTTTGCTTGTGTACCGCGTGGTCTTGGGGAGATGGGATAGGGGAAAGACGCGGGGACGCGGAGAGGGGGAGACGCGGAGATGAGGGAGGTGAGGGGGACAAGGAGAATTTTGCATTTTTAATTTTTAATGCGCGCATTCACTCTCCCCCAGCTTCCCCAGCCTCTCCTCTTACAAACGAGTCTGTCGCCAATTCAACCAAGTGAAAAACAAACCAATGGGTCCTTGCTTCTTCCAAGCCACCTGTAGATTCGTCTGTCCTAGGGCTTGGGTGATGCGATCGAGGACGAGCGCCAGGAGAAAAATTCCCAATCCTCCCACAGCAGCTTGCCCTACGTCCAAGCGACCCACTCCTTCTAAAACGATCGATCCCAGTCCGGGGGCCGCAATCATTGCCGTGAGAACTGACATGGCTAAAGCAAACAGAATTGTTTGATTCAATCCCGTCAGAATGCTGGGTAAAGCTAAGGGAATTTGGACTTCCCAAAGGGTTTGCCAAGGGGTCGAACCAAAAGCTGTTGACGCTTCAACCACTTCGGGAGAGACTTGGCGAATCCCCAAATTTGTTAAACGAACCAGTGGTGGGAGAGCGATGATAATGGTGGCGATCGTGCCGGGGACTTCACCGATACCGAAAAGCATCACCACCGGCACGAGATAGACGAAGCGAGGAATCGTTTGCATCGCATCGAGAATCGGTTTGACCAAACCTTCTACCCGATCGCTTCTCGCACAAGCAATACCCAGGGGAATTCCTGCTACAATGCAAAACAACACAGCCGTTAAAACCAGTGAAAGCGTTATCATTGCTGGCTCCCAAGCCCCGATCGAGCCAACTAATACAAACGCGATCGTACTATAAATGGCAACAGATCGTCCGACGAGTTGCCAAGTTATTAAGCCGATAACCAGCAAAAAAATCATCGGCGGAATCGCGAGAAATAGTGATTGAATTTCTTCGAGAGTCCAACTAATTGGTATGCGAATGGCTTGAAAAAAAGGGCGAAAGTTATTCACAATATAGTTAACTGCCGTCGTAATCCAGAGATCGAGAGGTATCGTATACTGCTCGAAAGGATCTAAGAAGAGATCGAGTTGGTTTTGAGTGGCGATCGTCAAGTGGCTCAACATCAATCGTTTTTTACTTATGTTTCTACATCCTTATTAATCTTAATAGAAATGGAAATAGAAAATTTTTCAAGCAAAATTTGTATTGAAAATCTGATTAAAGTTTATGGCGAACAACCCAGCCTTGCGCTGAGAATGTTCCGAGAAGGTGAAACGAGAGAGGCAATTCTCAAAGCAACAGGTCAAGTACTGGGTATTGCCGATGTCTCGTTAACGATTTCTCCGGGAGAGTTATTTGTCATTATCGGATTATCGGGTTCGGGAAAATCAACTTTAGTTCGCTGCTTTAACCGTTTAGTCGAACCCACCAGCGGACGAATCTATATTGATGATGAAAATATTGTTCGTGCAAGCGATCGACGAATGCGAGAGCTGCGTTTAAAAAAAATATCGATGGTATTTCAACAATTTGGACTCTTACCTCACAAAACTATTTTGGAGAATGTCGAATACGGTTTAAAAATAGCAGGAATCTCAGAAAAAAAACGTCGTCAAAAAGCTTTTCCTTGCTTAGAAACAGTTGGCTTGAGCCAATGGTCGGATTACTTTCCAGCTAATCTCAGTGGCGGGATGAAGCAACGAGTCGGATTAGCTCGTGCTTTAGCGACTGATGCCGATATTTTACTGATGGACGAACCCTTTAGTGCTTTAGATCCTCTGATTAGACGGCAAATGCAGGAGGAATTATTACAACTACAAACTCGATTGAACAAAACGATTGTTTTTATCAGTCACGATATTCAAGAAGCTCTCAAATTAGGCGATCGAATTGCCGTGATGAAAGAGGGTTGCATCGTGCAAGTTGGAACGCCTGAAGAAATTATTACTCAACCGGCAAATGACTACGTTCGAGCCTTTATCCAAGATATCAACTATGCTAAAGTCCTCAAAGTGAGTACGATCGTCCGGAGAGAGGTTCCTTTTATTCTCGATCGAGAGACAACTCAAACCGCTTTAAAAAAAATGCAACATCATAACATTCGCTACATGTATGTCGTAGACGATCGCCATCAACCGATTGGTATTTTAAACCAACAGCACTTGCAGCAAATAAACTCAGATCGGTTCAATCTTTCTCAAGTGATGGAAACTAACTTTTCTCAAGTCAAGTTAACTGTAACACTCGATACTCTTTTCCCTTTATTTAAATCCGATCTGCCAATCGCCGTGGTTGACACTGACGGAAAATTCGCAGGAGTCGTTGAAGTCTGCGATCTATTCGCTCGTTTGAGTCAAAACGAGCAGTAAATTAGCTGAGGTAACTGGCATTACATTTCGGATCTCCTCACTCCTCATCATAAAAGTATCTTAAGGTATGGGCTTTATATTATACTTATTCAGTAATAACTATTTAGATTGAATTCGATAATTTTTTTGCTTACTTTCAAACATAGAAATATGAAAAAATCCTTATTTTTTACGGTTATTTTAACCTTACTCGTCAGCTTGACATCTTGCCAATTTAATTCTCAAACAACCTCGGAAACGGCAGATCCATTACTTCCCGGTCGGGGTATAACGGTAAAGATGGGGACGGGACCTGTATTTTTCGGTCGATTTGTGGCTGAGACGACCGCTATTGGATTGAGAGAACTGGGATATCAAACCCAGGAAGTGAAAGAACTCAAACCCAGCCTCGCTCATGTTGCAGTTGGCAACCGCGATTTAGACTTTTCCACAGTCCATCTAGAAAAATCCCATCAAGACTTTTTTGAACAGGGTGGTGGTGAAGCAAAGTTGGAGCGAGTCGGGGCGATCGTGCCGCAAATTTTGGAAGGGTACCAAATCGATCTCAAAACCGCGCAAGACTATGAAATTACCAATTTAGAACAACTCAAAGATTCCCAAATCGCTGGACTTTTCGACTCTGATGGTGACGGAAAAGCAAACTTAGCGGGTTGTGATGTCGGTCGGGCCTGCGAACGCACGATCGACTATCACTTAGAAGCTTATGAATTGCTAGATACCGTCAAACAGGATAAAGGGCAAAATGAGATTTTGATGGCTGATGTTATTGCTCGTTATCAACAAGGAGAACCCGTTCTTTTCTATACTTCTCAACCGTCAGCCATTGACTTTGCATTAAAGACTGGGGAAGATACGACTTGGTTGCCAGTTCCCTTCACGGCACTACCCCCAGCACAGCAAAAATGGACGGGAGAAGATACTTCTGTAGATGGTCAAAATCTTGGATTTTTAGTGAATCGAGTTCGCATCATCGCGAATAAAACATTTTTAGAAGCGAACCCGGCTGCGAAAAGTTGGTTGGAACAAGTGCAGATTCCGATCGAGGATATTAGTGCTGAAGGTCAACTCATGCAACAAGGCGAGAACCGTCCTGACGATATTCGCCGACATGCTCGAGAATGGGTAGAAAATAACCAGCAACTCGTCGATGGGTGGCTAGAAACCGCCAGACAAGCGGCTGTACCAACTGAGGCGGGTTAAGCCTTGAGTCTAGCTTCGCGATCGCTAGAGTCCCTCGCACGAGGATAGTCTTCGTCCTGCTAGCGTTTGCGCGCTTTGATTTTGCCCGTCTCTCGCTTTTCGTTTTCCTGGCGGCGACGATCGCGCCAATCTGCAAGCGTCAGGTAAGCGACTCCGAGGGTGACGACCACTAACAATCCTAATGCGGTCGCTGATAAAGCGGGTAGTAGAAGATCTGGCATCAACTTTCTCAATCGTGCTGTGTCTGCGAGCGATCGGGTGCGGGAGCCACAAATTGACTCGTTCGGTCCGACTTAGATTGTACTAGGGAGTTGTGGCGCACGACAACGCACGTCGCCTTAATCTAAATCTAAATTAATCTAAATCTAAAATCGGACCTTTAGGGACAATTCCCGTAGGATTAATTTTGGTATGACTTTTGTAGTAATGCTGTTTAATATGGTCGAAATTGCAGGTTTCTTTCACTCCCGGCTGTTGGTAAATCGATTTGAGATAGTTCCACAAATTGGGAAAGTCCCAAATGTGGCGGAGGTTGCATTTAAAGTGCCCGTAATAGACCGGGTCGAAGCGCAGGAGGGTGGTAAACATGCAAATGTCGGCTTCTGTGAGCCGATCGCCGCATAAATAAGGCTGTTGGGCGAGGACGGTTTCCCAACGTTCTAAGGCGTTGAATAGATCCGTTAGCCCCTCTTCATATGCCGATTGAGTCGTGGCAAATCCCGCCCGATAAACTCCATTATTAATCGGTTGGTAAATTGCATCGATCGTCTCGTCGATCGCACTTTGTAAATCGGTGGGAAATAGATCGATTTTTCGGGTGGCGATCGCATTAAATTGGGTATCGAACATGCGAATGATTTCGCGAGATTCGTTATTGACGATCGTCTGAGTTTGCTTGTCCCAAAGTACCGGAACCGTCACTCGTCCGGAGTAATTGGGTTCGGCTTTCGTATAGATTTGCCACAGGTATTCGGCTTGATTGACCGTATCTCGAATGCAGCCGGGGGCATCGGAGAAAAACCAACCATCTTCACCCATGTAGGGATCGACCACCGACAGTCCGATCGCCTCTTCTAAACCTTTTAGCCCCCGCATAATTAACGTCCGGTGCGCCCAGGGACAGGCTAAACTGACGTAGAGGTGGTAGCGTCCGGCAATGGAGGGAAAATCGCTGCTGCCGTCGGCGGCAATCTGATGTCTGAACGTTGTCGAAGGGCGGACGAATCGACCTTTTTCATCTTCTTGTTCGCGATCGCTTACCCATCGCCCCTCAACGAGATGCCCCAAAGCCATAGTATCCCCTATTTTTGACAATTTAATGGTATAATTTTACCAAAATTTGGCTGCCAAAATTACAATCGAATATGATTCAATTTGTCATTGACTGGATTGTTGGTCTAATTCGAGAGTTTCTGAGTTTTTGCCCCACTTCAAAAGACCAGAAGTATCAAAATAATTCAGCAAAAGTATCACCGATAATTTCTGCGGAAGTTGAAAAAAATTCACCCACCCGATCGCAAATTTATACGAATGTTTTGAAATCGGAAGCTGGATTTAATGCGTATCGAATGGCCGTCCTCGATCGAGGGATTGAAACTTCTCCCTATCGAGGGCAGATTGCAGACTATCCCCAACGTTTGCAACAGAAAGTTACCCTAGCTATTCCCGGCGCGCCCCTATTTCCGGAATTGGGAGAATTACCCGAGATCGACGAGAGCGGTTTGTACTTTCTCCACCCAGAAATTCAAGAAGCTTGTATTTGTATTGGCGGTACGGCAGGCGGTCCGTTTAAAGCTCGTTGGTTGGGTCGAAATGCGCTCAATAAAGTGCAATTTTGGAGTACGACTAAAATTATTCCCATCCTCAACTTATTGTGTGCCTTAGAAGAAGATGCCAGAAGCACGCAAATTTGCGAGGGCGATCGGGTATTTCCCTTACGTGAGGTCATCGATGGGGTGATGACTTACGACGAAAACATTGCCTCTTCTAATGCCCTTGCCGCGACCTTTAAATGCTTCTCCCACTACACGGATTTAGAACTGTGGGTGAAGAATCTCACCGGCAATCGCGACCTGAATTTTCGGGGGTTGTACGGCGAAGATCCGGTCATGGCATCCCCGGTTATTCGCCAAGGCGATCGCATTTTCGCCAAACCGTCGCGGGAAAAGAAAACTCGCGCCACCCAACCGGGAGAAAACCTGTTAACCGCCTATGCCCTCACCCGACTGATGGCGATGTCGGGATGGCACGATCGCCTGCCCCCAGATGCCCGACTGCCGGGGTTGCGATCGGATAACCTAGAACTGTTTGCCCGATCGAGCGGTAAAGATATTGCCCGATATGCAGATGTGGCGATCGAACAATTGGGTTGGCAAGAACGCATCACCTCCCCCGTCATTCTCTCCAAAGTCGGTTACGGCTACAGCGATTCTCGCCGCCGCACGGAAATCGCCTACACTTGTTTTCTACGTCTGGATGCCGGAAACGGTGTCAAGTCCGCTGCGATGACCCTGCGGGCAGCGAAAGCCCTCGGCAATCCCGATCGCGAAGCCGTCGAACTCGATGCCAGGATGAGTGCGGAAGTTAGCGAAATTATCCGGCGTTTAATAACCGATCGATTGAAGTGAAGTTAGCCTTCAGCTTTCAACAGACTCGCGGGGACGCGGAGACAAGGAGACAAAAATTTCTAATATTGCCTTTTCTCCCCATCTCCCCATCTCCCCATCTCCCCATCTCCCCATCTCCCCATCTCCCCATCTCCCCATCTCCCATTTCTCC
>JAXHUC010000031.1:0-54966 GCA_034189805.1 Cyanobacteriota bacterium | reverse complement strand
TGGTCACTCAAATGGGGTACGACGGTGACATTTTTAGGCATCATACAAGGGATAGAATTTTCGCTCGGAGCAAGAGTCGTTTAATTGTAATTAATTATCCGAACTTGATATAATTACCCAAAGCATTGCCGAACAAATAGGGATTTTCACGGCTGATGCTGTCTTCGATCTCTACCCAGTGCAACGATTATGGCGAGCAATTTTCGGATGTTTGGGAGACTGGTTTCTTCATTCAATACTGAATTCTCATGCGAGGGTCGATCGCAAAACTGCTTCACAGGAAATGACAATTAGGCGACCGGCTCTTCTACTATTTTTTTGAGTCACTCCGAGGGTGACTAAATTTTGACCTCGATTGAAGGCAGTATTAGCAACAATCTTGCAGTTGCCATGGTGATGGGTAATGGGTAACTCTCGTAAAAATAGGATGTTCTCGTTCTGGCTCAAACGAACGGAAACAAAATGGAAGGTTTGGCAAATGAGTGTGATTTCGTAATCTCCCGGTTCTTCAATATCAAATTCGAGTTCGTTGTTTCTGGCTTGCGTCCACCGAACTCCACTGGGTAAGTTTTTCACCGGGTTGCAGTTCTCCATTTCTCCAAACCCTTTGCCAAAGGAAGCGGTAATAGCCGATCGGGTTTCTGTGGCTGAGGCGATCGTTGACGGGCTTAAATGTACGATATGGGGAAAGAGGGAATAGTGCCAGGATTCAAGGGCGGTACTATACTGCAAAATTCGACCGCTAAAATCTTGTCTGAGTCGATCGAGTTCGGTTTCCGTCTCACCTGCGAAGGTTTGCCAGGTTTCTTCATAAATGGCGAGTCCGGTTTCGCCTAAAATTGCGTCCACTTCATCGTGATACCGATCCATAGTTTCGGAGAGTTGTCCGGGTCTTTTGCGATGGGTGGCAAGGACGGCATCGACGAGGACGTAGTTGGTCTGTTCGGCGAATCTCCGCCACAACTCGTAATCCCCGGCCAGTCGCAAGGAGTCCCGAACGCCACCGACTTTTCGCCACAGCCATCCCCGCCAAAAGGTTCCTTCTTGCATAATGAATTGGAGTTTGCGACCATCGTGCAACCCGGCTGCGATCGCTTGACGACTGAAAGGACTCGGAAGAGCCAGATTGGTGGTGATGCCTCGATCGTCAATTAGGGACGTTCGACCCCCCAGCCAATGGATACGATCGAATTTGGTGAAAATATCGGCGACGGTTGCCAGTGCGCCAGGAGCAAGGCGATCGTCGGCATTTATCCAGGCCATACAGTCGCCATTGTCGAGGTCGATGCGGGTCACCGCGCGATTGATGGCATCGTACATCCCGCCATCGGGGGTGCTGGTAAAGGTAAATTCAATCCCTTCACAGAGGATGGGAATTCGATCGTTGCGCAACCGTCGTTTCCAGGCTTTTAATTTGTCGAGGGTGGCATCGGTGGAACCGCCATCTTGAACGTGATAGCGGATTATAAAGCGACCGGCTTGGGTGACGATGCTGTAGATGGTTTCGTCGATATAGGCTTCGCCGTTGAAGACGGGGGTAACGATACAAATGCGGGGGATTGCGTCGGGGGAAAGGGGAGTGACGAATGCTTCATCGGTTTCATCGTGCCACTCGTGGGATAAAACCACTGCTTGCTGGTAGGCGGATAAGGCTCGATCGAGATCGCCTTGTTGCCAAAAGAATTCCGCGCGCTGTCGGAAATAGGCATTCGCGGAGTCCGCTTGGACTTCGATCGCCTGTTGGTAGAAACCGATGGCTTCTTCGATTTCCCCCCGTTTCGTGAGGAGATAGCCTAAATGAAAGTAAAGCCAGTGGTTCTGTTCGGGTTTGAGGGTCAGGCAGCGCTTGTAGGCGGCGATTTCGGCTTCGACATTTCCATTTTTTTTTGCGCCCATCCCAGTTCTCGCTGAAGGTCGGCATTGTCGGGATGGCGTTCGGAGGCGGCTTTGTAGAGGGCGATCGCCCCTTCGATATCGTCTTGTTCCTGGAGGAGTTGACCGAGGGTGAGGTAGACCCAAATGGCACTATCCGGATCGAGAGCGATGGCTTGGCGGTAGCTGTCGATGGCGGCTTCGAGCTGGTGGGCTTGGTTTTGAGAGGTTCCGAGCAATCGATACGCTTCTGGATTCTCTGGATAGCGTTCGACGGCAGTTTGGTGAATGGCGATCGATTCGTCAAATTTTGACCGTTGGACCAGGAACTCAGCTAGGGTGAAATAGACCCAAGGGGGTTGTTGGGGATCGAGTTCGAGGGCACGCTGGTAGTTTTCGATGACCCCATCGGGATCTTCCTTTTTTTGGGCGAGAACGCCGAGGGATTGATAGAGTTTGGCGTTTTCGGGGTGGATTTTCAGGGCGGCTTGATAGTTGGCGGAGGCTTCGTCGAGTTGGTCTTGTTCGGTGAGTAATCGACCGAGGGTGAGGTAGACCCAGGTTTGTTGCCCAGGGTTGAGTTCGATGCCGCGAGAATGATAGGCGATCGCCCCGTCGATGTCTCCGTTTTGTTCCGTAACGATGGCTAGGGAGGGATAGAGTTTGGCGTTGTCGGGATAAACTTCCAGGGCCGTTTGGTAGGTGGCGATCGCGTCGTCGAATTGGTCTCGTTCTTTGAATAATCGAGCCAGGGTGAAGTAAACCCAAGTGGGTTGTTTGGGGTTGAGTTCGATGGCGCGCTGGTACTGGGCGATGGCTCGATCGATTTCCCCGGTTTGTTCGGCAACGGTTCCGAGGGATTGATGGAGTTTGAGATTGTCGGGATAGACTTGCAGACCCGCTTCGTAGGTGGCGATGGCTTCGTCAAGTTGTTCTCGGTCTGTTAGGAGTTGACCGAGGGCGAGATAGAGCCAAGTCTGTTGCTGGGGATCGAGTTCGATGGCTTGGCGATAGCTGGCAATGGCTTCTTCGATGTCTCCCTGTTTCTCGCGAACGATGCCTAAGGCGCAAAAGAGTTTGGCATTGTCGGGATAGAACTCGATGGCTTCTTCATATAGGGCGATCGCTTCGGTGAGTTGGTTGCGATCGTTGAGGTCCTGGGCTTTTGCCAAGTAGGTTGAAATGGGAGAGGTTGGTTGGGAAGACATTGTGACTTTTATTCCTTATTTTTTCGCCCTTGTCCGCAGGTAGATGCTGGATGTTTTTAGATTTAACGAATAGAAGATAAACTTTCGAAGTGTGGAATATCGCGCTCTCTACAAAACTTTTGCCAGTCTTTAACTTCACTCCACTCACTTAAGAAGATGAAATCTAGCCCTACCGCTTGGGCTGCTTGGTAATCGTATTTACTATCTCCAAAAAACACAGCAGGTTGTTGAATATTACCATTGGCTAATTCGCGGGAAAGTATTTTCTCTTTGGGATCGGGACTCCCAAAAATCCCGCCATCAAAAAGTTGAGCTGAATCTCGCTGAGTAAAAATGTCTCGCAATTCGTTTTGGTCTCCTCCAGAAACGATAAGCCATTTAGTATGGGTTGTTTTTTGGCGGAGTTCCGTTAAGCCTTCAGCTACTTCACAGGCAAGCAAACCTTGACGAACTTCTCGTGCATAAGTCGTCAGTAATTCATTAAGGCTGAGTCCATTTTTCGATGGCGGTACAATTTCATTTAAAAATAACTCAAACTTTTTGTAACGGGAAATACCACCATTTTTTACGTGGTAATCGACTAAGGATTGTGCCGCTTGTTCGCCATAAGGTAAAGCGGTCTTGTAGAAAGCTTGGGTTTTGACTTTGTTAGAGTTTAGGATTACACCATCGCAGTCAAAAATGAAGGTTTGGTAGTTCTGTACATTCATATTCCATGTACTCGCTTTAATGCTGCTTCCACGGGAGCAATATCTTCTGGAACATCTACCGCCAAGCTTCCTCCTTGAGTTTCAACCATCAGAATAGATTTATTCATTTCCAAAAATCTTAAGATTTCGATATCTTCGCTATGTTCTAACTTACTTTTTCGTCCAAATTTTTTAAAGCTTATAAGCTCTTCTTTTGTGAAGGCATAAATACAAACTTGCTTTTTATGTCGATTCGGTGCATTTTTAGCATTTTTAAAGCCTGGCAAAGCCTTGCGTGACATATAAATTAACCGATCGTGTTCGTTAGTAATAACTTTTGGAATATTAATACTTTCTGGATTTTCACTATCAGAAATCCAACAATACCCATTAATAACTGATTCCATACGATCGAGTTTTTGATCCCGTATTTTGAGAATATCATCCGGATTTAGCAACGGTTCGTCACCTTGTACATTAATATAGATATCAGCATCTATTTTTTCAGCGGCTTCACTTAATCTATCCGTTCCTGTTATAGCTTTTTCACTAGTCATTACCGCATTGAAACCAGCAGACTTTACTAAATTTAATATACGAGAGTCTTCGGTAGCCACATAGACATTTTCTTGACCTACAGCTTTAGCAGACAGTTCAGCCACCCAGAGAATCATTGGTTTTCCCAGTAAGGGAACTAACGGTTTCCCCGGAAAACGACTGGATTGATAGCGTGCAGGAATTACGATGATACTTTTCATTCCAAAATACATAGCTCCTAAAAATTCAAAACTATTTCATTATGTTTTACATAAGAAGTGGTATTTTATCTGTTTTTCATAACATGAATGTGAGTTAAAATTAAATCGAAGGAAATTTATACTCCGGACCGAATATAGCTTGCGAAATATCGATTAAATCATTCTGAGACAACAAAGCGGATCTTAATATATTTTTCTCTTGAGTATTAAGATTTTCAAAACGTTTCAAAAAATCGGATTTTTTGTTTGGATTTAATTTCTGTTTTGAAAATGATGAACCGCGACCAGCATCTGATACATGATTTATATTAATATCGTTATTTATTAATCCAATTAACTCACAGACTTGATTCCTCTAATCTTCACTTAGAAGCCACTTATTGTAAAATATGGGGATAATATTATGGCTGTTCAACAGTTCTTTTTGTGAAGCTACACTAGCATGATTCAGCCATTTTTTTGTATAATTTTTCGCCATCTTTTCAACCTGAATTGGTTCTATATCAGATAGCATTTTCCATCTTATATAGCTTGCCAAGGCATTAATTGGATCTCTCAATATAATAATATTGAACTTTGTTTCAGATTCTCCTAGTTTATTTTGTATATATTCTTCAAGATTTTTGAAGCCTGGAACAACATTTTTGTTTTCTATACTACAAAGCAAGTAATCGTGATTTTTATTAATCATTTCTATATCCGAACAGTTTATCACTCTTTTTCGATTTACTCTTTCTATGTGACAATAGCTATTAGATGGAAGTTCAATAGGATTGAAATCTTGAAGCGAATCTTTATTTTTTAACTTTATGCAGTTTAGAAAAAAAACAGGCTTATCAAACTGACCAATTAGCCAAGAGATAATTGCGTGATTTCCACTGCGCTGCATACCAGAAACAAATAAAGTTTTTTTTATTTTACGATTTAGATTTCTTTAATTTATATCTTTTTATTGCGATCCAACGACACAAAAACTACTACTCGGTGAATTTATTTTTGAGAGATAACTGTTTCCCTCGTACCAACTTAGTCTCCCTTTTTAAAATTGATAGAGTACTACATTGCATAGATAGATTGACTCGCTAGGGTGTAGCGTGTGGGTGTAACAGCTAAAAGTTTTAAGCAGTGCTTGCATTCCTCATAAATTGTTAATAAGTACTGCATTTCGGCATTACGAGGATCGTCTTCACCATAACCATCAAACCCTGCGAGTAAAATACGACTTGCTTGCCCACTGGTGGCAATTGCTAAAGCATAGGCAATTACCATTGAATTGGGTAACACGCAATACGTAGAAGTAAATTCAAAGGTGTCTGGTTTGACAGTCAATCCGAAGTCAAGTAATTTTTTTAGACTGAAAGATTGCTGTATATCTTCAGGTAGCATACTCGCCGGTGTAATTAAAGGTTGAGGTAAACGAGTGTGTTTTTCGCAATCAGCCAATAACCGGACTGGGTGACAGGCAACCCGAACGTCTATTAAATCTGAATCAACCGCTGACTGCGTATTAAGTGCAATCACAAAAGGCTTGACTTTGTTGATATAACTTTCTAAGGCCGCACGATGATCGGCGACTCCTGGTCCCGTACCTAGTAATAAAACCTCTCGGTTCTGGATTAAACTTGCAGGTTGCCAAGTCCCACGAGGTTCCCCTTGATAGAATTGACGTGCCGCATCTAAGGTATTGAGACTAAATTTTTTACCCCCTTCGACCCGCAAGTGTTCGATAACTGCCAGAAGATCCTCTTCCTGATAACGGGTATCCCCCAGCATTGCCTGAATATAGCTTGGGTGAATGCCGTATTTACCAGCTAGGTAATAGTAGGTATTCGTTCCCCAACCGCAAGTGTTTTGCATGGGTCGGAAAAAACGGCGAATCAGACCCATTAAAGCTACGATACTACAAGGTCTTTCTCGACGTTCGGCAAGTTCGAGGGCGAGTTGTTCGGTTTTGGCATTGCCAGGGCCGCGTCCCATCCCGGTCACGGTGGCATCTAACCAGGTCACGCCTTCCTCTAATGCCCGCAGGGTATTTTGTAGCGCCATCCCCATGTTGTCGTGGGTATGGATGCCCATTGCCCCCGTCCAGTGTTTGCGCAACCAGTTAATGATTTGTGCGGTTTGTTCTGGGTTCATGCTGCCCATGCTGTCAGCAAAATAAAGGGCATCTAAAGGCCATTGGGCAGCTTCTCGGGCAAGGGCTTCGACTTCTTCTTGAGTTCGATCTGCCACTTGCATCAGATTGAAACCGACTGAAAACCCCCGTTCTTTTAACCAAGCACTGGCCGGTAAAACTTTGGCAAATTCATGGACGTGACAGGCAATCCGCACTAACCGGACGGGAGAAGTGGCAGTGGTTTCGGGGAACAAGCGCTGCAAGGCTTCTTCCAGAGGCACAGCCCCAACCAATTCTGAAGCATTCACCATGACACTAACGGTTAGTTCTTCAGGAATCGGCAAGCTACGCAGAAAATCATCGGTGGTATAAGCACATGCACCTTTAAAACCTTCATTTTTGAGAGAACGCAAACCCAGTTCTACAATATCTACACCAGCAGCTTGCATGGCAATAAGATATTCTTTGATGGTATCGAGAGAAAAATTCCAGGAGTTGTAATAACCACCATCACGGAGGGTGCAGTCGAGTAAATGAATCGTGCAAGGATTTTCTGCAAGAATCTCCTTCATCATATTCAATATGACATCCGGATCGATGCTGTAGCTGGTTAACTGACCTTCTCCGGCTACTGGCTTTTTAGGATTGGGTATATCGACTACTTTCTCAGGAGGTATTGTAAGAGTTTGGTAATGAATCTGCTCTTTACCAATTCGTGTTGTATTTGTGTGTCCGATCCCTGGCTTTCTAGCAAAACGATCTACATTAATCGAGCCAGTTGCATAACTTGTAATAAATGCATCTATAACGTTGGCGAAGGCTAACTTCCGAACTGTCGTTGCACCGATTACGCTAAAAGTTTTGATTTGAGTCGGCAGTAGTTGTATTATTTTGTCCGCTACATCCTGGTCTTTTTCTGTCTGAGCAATATCGCCATTCTGCGGAGTTTCAGAACAAGTCCAACCATCAAAAACTACTCCGATTTTGGGATAGAGTTTTGAGAGTTCAGTAATGATTCTAGCTCCGCCTTCAATTTGTTCAACCCACAATCTCTTTTGAGCGCTAACACCAAACCAAATTAGTGGATAACATTCCTTTGCGATTTTAACTTCATCAGCCGTTTCAAAGTCAACAAGTTCTGCGGCCTTGGCAACAATCATGTTGCTAACTTGTTCATTATCCGTTTGGTTTTGTCTGCGAAAACAACCATAGCTACCGATACTGAGATAAAATTCACGATCTCTTTGAGACTTTTGACTAAGATAGCTTGAATCTAAATATTGATTATATTCGCCCTTAAAACCAAATAGCTTGTCAAGTTGAAAAAAATTCTCTCCTTGACAAATATACATGGCTGGAATTTTTTCGATCAGATTTCTCCGATCAATGTAGTACAATCCTAGACAAAGATTGTAATAATAGTGTGACGGTCTGTTCCAAGAAGCTAATATCCCTCCGAATTTATTACTTAATGGTTGAAGTGAGTATTCTAAAACATCACAAATATTATTAAATAAATTGTATACTAGTCGAGTAAGTTCATTTAAGTTAAAATAACTAATAATAATTATCAATTTTCTGGTTGGAAAATAGATTACATCAGCTGAATTAACCCGTTGCAAAATGAAAAATGTATCGCCATTTTTAACAAGAAACCTCAATGCGGCTATCTTCCCCTCATGAAAGCTCTGATTACAAATCGCACTTCCTTCTCCAAAAGGGTTTGCGACACTGCAAAAGCCTTTATTTACAGCTGACTCTATAAGGTCTACACAAAAAGTATCTGAAGTGACCTGCTGCAAGAACGATTGAAAAAAGCTTTTCTCATCATCACTCAGATTAAGAGATTTAACAGCTTTATCAATGTTGCGCGCAGGAATTTTTGTGGGGTTTCCAATAATATATTTAGAAATCTGGTCTTCTTCCAAATTTTGGAGAACTTGGGCATCATCTGCTGAAATTTCATCGAGTTTGTTATGAATGAAATTCTGCCATGTTTGAATTGCTGTTGTTAGCTCGGAGTCGTTCTCGTTTGTTTGTGAAGCATTAATCAATGAAGAATTAATGGTTGACAAGGTTTGATTTTTATCGATTTCCATATTTTTCTCCTATGAGATTTGTTTGTTTTGATAAAAAATTAGAATGAGGTTAGTTTTAGCTTGTAATTATTTTTTCATACAAAGCTATATCTTCTGAAGTTTTTTTCTTGATTAGAGATAGTACTTCTGGACTAATATCTTTCTTGGTTAGTATTTTTATGCTTTGTCATAGATTAACGTACGTTGAAATTACTTGAATTGAATTTTTCTAATCAACTGAATAATCAAAAATATAAATCGATAAATTCATCCATTTGCTTTTTGATAGAGTTATTTTCTGGAATATTTAACTCTTGATATCCACGACCCTCCACTCCCTTGTTAAACTCTAAGATTGATTCTTTGTTAGAAACATAAGAGTTTGCAATTTTAGAAGTATCGACTTCTAAACCCATATGTTGGGCAATATTCTGAGCAATAATTAGAGGATTCTTTGAAATATCAGAAAAAGAAATCTTGACCAGTTTAGTTTCCTGAAACTCCATCCACGATCGAGCATTATTCAAAAAATTTGGAATTTTTTCCAAAGCTTCTTCATATCCTGTAATTTGAGTAAAATACTCCCGTTGGCGATTCTTTGGCTTCTGACGCTCTCGGTCTCCTGCCTCTTTCAAAGAAACGACAATGTCATAAGGATCTCGATAGGAGACTATTGCTTTAATTTTCCCAGATAACAATAACTCTTGGGTTTCTTTATCTAAAGGATTGTGAGTTTTAAGGACATAAATCTCTTCTTCTGGAATCAGATCGCTAATCCGAGTTAAAGTCTTTCCTAAACCGCTCACGATAAAGAAATCGCGTAAATCCTCTGGCAGTGTAGACTTTAGCTGCATCTGATCGCTTTTCGTTTGTGCGATATCTTTTGCCAACGTAAAGGCAAAGCTGCTAGCTGATTTGGGCATTCCATAACAAAGAAACAACATTTACATACACCTCACAAAAAACACTAAAAAACTTGATTTTTACAGTCGTTCTACCTGAGCCTTATAAATCTCCTCCAAAATATTCCGAAGATTATACCGATACTCCCACTCCGGATAATGAGACTGAAACTTCTTCACATCGGAAACATACCAAATATGATCGCCCGATCGATTATTCTCGGTATAGGTATAGTCCAGCTTCTTCCCAGACAGTTCTTCCCCAATGGAAATCGCCTCCAACATCGAACAATGACTGTGACGAGAACCACCCATATTGTACACCTCTCCACAGCGGGGATTTTGGTAGAAATGGTAGAACGCATTCACCAAATCGTAACTGTGAATATTATCCCGAACTTGCTTACCTTTATACCCGTAAATCGTATAAGGTTTACCCAAAATAACGCACTTCATTAGGTATGCCAGGAAACCGTGCAGTTCTGCCCCAGAATGAGCCGGTCCCGTCAAACATCCCCCTCGGAAGCTAGCCGTTTTCATATCGAAATATCGACCGTACTCCTGAACTAAAATATCCGCTGCGACCTTAGAGGCTCCGAACAATGAATGCTTCGAGTTGTCGATACTCATCGATTCATCGATACCCTCATTATACTGATGATTGGGGTCAATTTCCCAGCGAGTTTCCTGTTCTTTTAGAGGCAGAAAATTAGGCGTATCTCCGTAAACTTTATTGGTCGAACAGTGAATAAAGACGCTGTCGGGACAATACTGACGTGCTGCTTCTAGTAATACCAATGTTCCGTTGGCATTGACGGTAAAATCCATATGGGGGTCGCGAGCAGCCCAGTCGTGGGAGGGTTGTGCGGCCGTATGAATAATTAAGTCGATATCCGAAGAATATTCCTGGAACAGATTCTCAACTGCTTCGCGATCGCGAATATCTAAATGATAGTGTTTATAGCGATCGCCGTACTCATCTTTGAGTAAATTTCGGTTCCAACTGGTGGAAGCCGACTCCCCAAAGAAAACCGATCGCATATCGTTATCAATGCCGATAACATTCAAACCCAAGTTGGCAAAAAATCGCACGGACTCGGAACCAATTAAACCGGCAGATCCGGTCACTAGAATGAATGACATTGTTACCTCCCTAATACTGCAAAAAATTGACTCTAAATACTTAAAACGATAAGAAATTTGTTTTAGCGATTCATCAATTCCTCAAATCGCAAGTCGATGGGTTGCTTCTGCTCTAAAGACTGCCAAATCCATCGATCGATTCCCTCTGAGGATAAACCTAACGCGACCTTTGTTGCATTCTCTCGTAGCGTTCGCTGCACCTCTGGCTCGCACACATAGTCTACGGCTTGACGGAAGCTTGAAGGCGTATAGTCGCACACAACACCAAGATTAAACCGTTCTACAAATCGTGCTGCTGCTGTTGCTTTGCTTCCTAAAACAATGATGGGTGTGTTAGAAACAGAAGCGATATAAGTTAGGCGAGAAGGTAAACTTAACTTTGCCATTTCTGGGCGATCGTTTACTTCTTCCGTATTTCCTGTCGTCAGAATAGCATAAGGATATTGTTTTAGCAACTCAATCAACTCTTTTTCCGGAATAAATCCTTTTTTGTCAAGTCCATCTCGTCGTAATTCATCCACATCAAAAGAAATATTTGTAGGATTCGCAGCACCGTACCAATCTACTTTAATTCCGGTTTCTTTTAACGTCTGTTGCAGAGAATCTAACCATCGCTGCGCCCAGACATTTCCAATTAAAACCCCCCGCTTCTGACTGTAAAACGAACTTGAAATCTCCGGTACTCGAACTTCAGTTTGTAAAAATTCTTTGGGTGCCACTGCTGGGAGAACCCAGAACTTCGATGAATATTTTTCCTCATAAGCCTGACCCAATTCCGGAGAAATTGCCAGCCTCAGATCGGACTTTTCTAAGACCTCTCCCATCAGCTCATCTGGAATTCCCGGTTCGTGAATATTTTGGTCGTCCATGATATAAGTACATAGGGGAATCCCAAAAATTTCTTTAATCGCCAACGACAATAAAACATCTTCAGGAAAATAGGGAACACATAAAATTCGTCGCGCCTCGATACCTTCCATTTCCCGAGCAATTTGACGAAACACTTCCGGACGCGAAAGTCCCGAGCAATCGCAGTGAATGGCAATCTCCCCAAATTCTTGTTCCCCACCATAGTGATTGTTGGTGCGAATCGAAAAAATATTCTTGCTTTCTTGAAATAACCGCAGCAAAAATATCCCAGTTCCGTGGCGATCGTTAATCTCATTGTGATTGACAAGGATATCCATCCCCTGACTTTTACCCGTGATGATATTTCCACCACCGGTTCGGGGTAATAACCGCTCGAATCGCATATCCTCCGGTTCCCCTCGTTCTAGGGAATCCCAAATCCATTTATCGATCCCTCGTACCGACAGCGCTTGTCCCACGTCCATGGCATTTTGTCGGAGGGTGCGATGATTTTCGGGATGGCAAACGTATTCCACGGCTTCTCGAAAACGATCTGGGTTGTAGTCGCAAACCACCCCCGCATTAAACTTTTCGATAAACCGAGCGGCCGCCGTTTCTCGACTTCCCATCACAATAATTGGTGTATTGGACGTAGCCCAAATAAACGGAATGCGCGACGGTAAACTTAACTTAGAAATTTCCGGGCGATCGTCTGGATCGTCGGAACTGCCACTGGGGAGTACGGCATAGGGATGTTGCCGTAAGATTTGAACCAATTTCGGTTCGGGAACCAAACCTTTCTGAATCAAACCATCTTGATGAAGTTCGTCTTTTTTAAACGTCAATCCCCCTGGATTGGGATTGGCATACCAGTCAATGGTTAAGTCGAAATCTCGAATCGTACTGCGTAGAGAATCGAGCCACCGTTGGGCCCAAATATTCCCCACCAAGATTCCCGTTTGAGTTTGGGTATAAGCCTGATACTCTGCCGGTTCTGTTAGTTGATGTTGCAGTAAGTTATCGGGAACCAACCCAGGCAGCAGCCAAAAATCCAGACCGTACTTCTGTTCGTAGGCATCCCGAATTTCTGGGGAAATGGACAACCGCAGCGACGACTTTTCCAAGGCTTCCCGCATCAGTTCGTCGGGGATATTCCGTTCGCGGACGTTCTGGTCGTCCATAATATAGGTGCATAATTTCACCCCAAAAATATCCCGAATGGCGATCGCCATCAGCAGATCGTTGGCAGAATAGGGAATGCACAACACCCTGCGCGCATCGATCCCCTCCATATCTGCAATCACTCGTTCGTAGAGTTCGGCCCGCGAGAGTCCAGAACATTCACAGTGAACGGCAACGTCCCCAAAATCCTGGTCTCCCTCATAGTCACTGCGGGAGCGAATCGCAAAAATATCAGGACTCTCTTTAAACAGTCTGAGAATTAAAATTCCCGTGCCGTGTTTGTTATTCACCTCGTTGTACGTCACCACCACATCCATCGGCACTGCTGCTTCATCAGACTTTTGGCGGACTGCGGCTTGCGCCGGTTGAACTTCTAAGGCACGGCGATAGGCGGCGATCGCATCTGGGAAATTCTCCTGTCGTTCCAGAACAGCTCCCAATCCCTTGTTGGTATGCCAGCAGTCTGGGTTCAGTTCCAGAGCGGTTTGATAAGCCGTAAATGCGTCGTACAACTGTCCTTGCTGGCAAAGCGCATGGCCCAATCGGTGGTGTACCGCTTCTCCTGGCAAGTTGAGGGTGATGGCTTGGCGATAGTAGGCAATCGCTTCAGACCATTGTTCCGTATCGCTACGTTCTTCCCCCAAGCGAAAATAGTCTGGTGCGGCTTTGGGTTTGAGGGTCTCAATTCGCTGCTGAAATCGGGTTTCCTGGGGATTTTTCTCCAACGCACCTCGATACGCTTCGATCGCCTCGGCAAATTTTCCCTGCTTAGCTAATGTATCTGCCAGTAGTTCGTAAGTATGATAATCGTCAGGGTACAGCTCGATCGAACGATAATATAAAGCCGTCGCTTTCTCGTATTGGCTTTGAGCTTGCAGGACATTTCCCAAACCCCGACAGGCCCAAGGGCTATCCGGATTCAATTCTAAAGACTGTCGGTACGCCGCAACCGCTTCATCGAACTGCCCCACTTGCATCAGGATATCTGCAAGCCGTTGATGATAGTGCGCTTGCTCGGGATGAAGGGCGATCGCTTTGCGGTAACAATCCAGGGCTAGCTCCACCTCCCCTGCTTCTTCATGCTGAGATCCAAGGCTGAAATAGTCTTGCTCGGGTAACGTTTCCGCAGCCGGTTGAGGCAGTGCAGTTGTCTGTGTTGCAGTTGCCGTTCCCCCATCGATCCCCGGCATCCGCAGCAATCGTTCTAAATTTTGACGAACCCAACTGGGTTGCTGGGGATCGAGTGCGATGGCTTGGCGGTAGCTGTCGATCGCATCTCGATGCTGTCCTAACTCTGCTAAAGCCCTCGCCAGATTGGTATGACACCAAGCATACTCGGCGTTTAATTCGATCGCTTTTCGGTAGGGACTGATAGCTTCCTCAAACTTTCCTTGAAGTAAGAGACTATCTCCAAGCTGATGGTAGTAGATAAATTTATCTGGTTCTAACTCACTAGCTTTGCGATAAGCATTTGTCGCTTTTTCAAAATAGCCTTGCTTCGTTAATGCATTTCCGCAATAGTAATAGAAATCGGCAATACTCGGATCGATAGCAATCGCTTTCTGCAAATAGGGAATTGCTTCTTCAACTCTTCCTTGAGACAGTAGCGAGCGGCCTAAATTACAGTACGACCATCCATGATTTTTACTCAAACTAATCGCTTGATGGTATATTATTTCTGCTTCTTCGTATTTTTTTTGCTCTAGAAAGATTGCTCCAAGAGAGGTATAAGATTGATGATTTTCAAGATCGAGTTGGATAATGTGCTGATAAGCTGCAACTGCTTCATCCAACTGACCTTGCTCTCTTAATCGATCTGCATTTTCGATCTGCTGCTGAATCGTTTCAAGCATAACTTTTAACTCTAACTTTAAAGTTTAAACTTTTAGAAGTACCAGTTTATTGAATTCGTATAATATAAATTGAGGAAATAACTTTCCAGTTGAATATCTTAACAATAAGTCGGTAGAAAGACTTATTTTTTTACTCCATAATTAGCGAGACTAAGACGCTTCTTCATCCGAGGAGCAGTTAAGAATTTGTAATCAAAGATACAGTCCTCTACTGCCATCTGGTTTCGTTAAGTGCTTTTACTTTTTTATTTTCAAAGCTTGATTGTTGCCCCTTAACGAATAACTTTGCTAAGCTTACTTCCAGCAATCTGGAAGTCATTGTAAGGAATTCAATCGCACTTGACAACCTAAATCCTTGAAAAATTACAAATTTCCGTGCTTCTACTGAGGTTGTTTTCGAGGGCAAATACGCAGAAAAACGAGTGGAGTTCCTGTCGCTGCCTGGGTTATTCCCGACCCCAAAAAACTTTTCCTAAATTATGGTTAGCATCATCTACGTTAACTCCGATCGCCTATCCCCTATCCATCTCAGTATTTTTACAGTTCCCAAACCCTTTCAAGGTCACATCGGCACGATTCAGCGCAATGCGATCGCCAGTTGGACGCACCTCGAACCCACTCCGGAAATTCTTCTAATCGGCGACGAAGAGGGTACGGAGTCCGTTGCTCGAGAACTCGGCGCGCGCCATCTCCCTCATCTAGAGCGCAACGAATACGGCACACCCCTGCTCGATCGCATTTTTGCCCGCGCTCGACAGGATGCAACTCACCCCATCCTGACTTATCTCAACGCCGATATTCTCCTCACTCGGGACTTCACCCTAGCCGTGAGTGCGGTGGCGGCAAAACTTCCCCAATTTCTGATGCTGGGACGGCGTTGGGATACCGATATTACCGAATCCCTCGATTTCTCGCCGAACTGGGATGTCAAGCTGCTGCAACAAGTCCGCCAAAGAGGAACCTTCGCCAACCACGAAGCCAAAGATTACTTCGTCTTCCCCAAATCCCTCTTTGCTGCGATTCCCCAGTTTGCCATCGGGCGGGGCTATTGGGATACTTGGATGGTGGAGACAGCCCTGGCGCAAAGCTATCCCGTCGTCGATGCGAGCTTAGTGGCACCCGCGATCCATCAAAATCATCCTTACACCCACCTGCGCGGAGGAAAAAATGCTGCCTACTTCGGCGAAGAAGCCCAGCGCAACAAAACCTTGGGCAACGTCCGGGAACGAGGAACGATCGCCCATGCAACCTGGCAGCTCAAACCCGCGTCCGATCGAGATGCCCCCCAGGTAAGTCTCGTTCTGGTTCAAACTCCGCTATCGAACATCCAATCGACCCTCGACAGTATCTTCCTCCAAACCGATATCCGCAGCGAAATCCTTATCGTCGGCAACTGCTCAACTTTAACCCAATTGCCACCGAACTCCCCCCAAGTGCGATATCTAAACCCAAATCGACCGGGTATCGCTGCCGCGCGCAACCAAGCACTGGAAGCCGCGCGGGGGGAATTTATCGCATTTCTCGAACCGGACGACTTATTAGTTCCCGGTACGCTTGCCAAACAGATGGCTTGTTTTAAACGAGAAGCATCGACCCTCGATCTGCTCTTAAGCGGCTACGAGTATCCCCATGGCGATCGAACCCTCAAAATCGCACCTTGGACACAGATACCCGATCTCGAAGACCTACACGTTTGGAAACTCGATCGACTCTGGCAACCCTTAAGTCACAGTGCCGTCCTGTTCCGCCGTCGCCAGCTTGCATTTGCTAGTGGATTCGATCCCCAACTCGATGGGGAATCAGCAGCGATCGAAGTTATACTCCGCCTTGTTTTCCTGCGGGGAAGCCGAGCCGCTTGGCTGCCAGAAGTAAGCTGTACTGCCCCGAAAAAGCCAACTTCAACCCCGCGCGACCGGCAAATGAAAGCCGTTATCGATCGACTCTTCGAGCGATCGGAAGTGAAACCGTGGATGCATCGTTTGAAATCTAGAGCATATCGTTCTCAATTCCGATCGAACTTCCTGGGATGAAATTTTTTCTTTTCCAATCTTCAGTCGGGGGGTCGATCGAACTCTTACAAATTAGCTCAGTCGTCAAAGGCTTGTCACTCAGCCAGTTTCCACCGATCGATAAAACCCTCGTTCATTTCTTCTGTATAAAAATGTTGACAATATGGGGATGAGTAAATCTCTTCCAAAATCTCATGTGGAAATTTGAGGCTAGATTTCACTTGATGATATGCAGTTTTATATGTTTTTTCTTCCGATCGATTTTGATTCAGAATTTTAAACGGTACGGGAAAATTAAAGAACTCTGTCAGATAATGTTCCCAATTTTCGCTACTTTCTAACCTTAAAATCAAGATATCTAAACCATTTTTTGAAATTCTACTATATCCTTGCAGGCGATCGAATGGATATTCATAGACATCAATTCCTAATCCTTCCTTAAATTCTCTTTTAAACCAATGAAATGCATTAATCTTTTTCGCCCGCACTAAGTTATAAGTATGCTCTGCAATCTCATCCACTTTCCAGCTTCCATCTGAATCGGTAAGCTGCGGAGTATGAACTTTCATTCTCTGAAATAAAGATGATAGCAACTGAGCGAGCGGTTCTCGAACAACTGTAACTATCTTCATCTCCGGATACTCGCATTTCTCTAAATATGCAATCAGCTCTTGAGCTTGTTGCAATTGTAATGTAATGGGAGAACCTTTAGACTTCAAGATTTCAATCGATTTATCGATATTTTTTGAATTTAGAACATGAATGTGATAAATTGGATTATGGAGATTCATACCCTGAAGAGATTTCCAGATGGTTTGAGAACCTACCTTACCCATTTGATAGATGACAATAGGTATCTCATTACTCATCTGGATATTGCGGTTAAGTAAGCTCATAGCTGTATTTTTCTAAAATGACGTAAAAACACTCGTTTAGTTTTGCTATTGTTTCTGGTTTCAATTTATTTTTATAGTCTCCGGGTGTCACCTTACGAATATGTGAATCAGGATTTTCACCCGTTGGAAAAATATCGTGCTTTTGAGCAATATTTTTTACTTTTTCTTCTGGAATGTTTAATCCTAAAAAGTTTAAAATATCTTGTACCCATTGCTGCTTCTGAAAAATAATATCTTCATATCGAAATAACTTAAAGTTGAGTCCTTCTAATAAGCTATAATCGAACATGATTTTTTTAAATCCCTGTGCTTTGTTAAGCACATAGTCATCAATCTCCATCTGCGCTAACTCTTCTCGTAACTTTAACAGCTTTACTCCAACTTTTCCTTGAGGAACTGTATGACTTTTTTTTATTGAAAAATAGTGAGAGACAAGAATATCCCGAGGATCTCGAATTAATAATACTTTTTTGAAATCGCTAAGATCGAAATATTTTAAATAAGGTGGTAAGTATCGAAAGCCATAGTAACAATAGCCTGTTTTCTGGAAAATATCGCAAATATTTTTATTAAATGCTCCCTCTTCAATTCCTTGCTGGAAAGCAGTTTTGGCAATACTAATTGTAGGAATTTTAAAATACGCGCAAATATCTTCAAAGATTTTGTCTTGCATCACGCTCCCTGACTTATGCATGGCAAACACGAAAAAACTGGAAAAATCTGAGGGAGCGGGAATATCGAGAATGAGTTCCTGGCTATCTGTTGTATAAACTGCTTTTTTCATTGATTTTTAATTTTTAAACTAGCTACTATTTGTAGCTTATACTTTATCATGACTCTAAATCAGACTCGATCGTAAAGTTTTTCAAAAATGAAAACTAGAATAGCTGAAGTGCTTATCTGAAGAGAATTTCAGCGACATTGCCGTGAAAACGATCGAAGTCCGATCCGAAGAAGGGGTCAAGGATTCTCTGACTTTTCATCCTTATCCAACAACTCTAATGAGTCAGTAAACTAGGCTGTAGCACTTTAGTTCGCGAGCTTACTCAAAAATGATGGATGCCACTAGCAAGCTGACAGACCGTTCGTCCTCAGCAGACAGCCGCTGAACTTCAGAAGCTTCTAAGGTCAGTAAAAACGGCATATTTTGAGGTAATACTTCCACTGGAACTTGTCCCTCAAACTGCCATTCTCCATTAGATCGACGCTCGATATCACCCTTCACTAAATGTCCATTGACCTTTACCTGTAACGTCTCGAGTAAGTGCTCTTCCCGGACTGCCATCCCCCGAACGCGCACTTGGAGAGGTTGAGTCGTATCGACCCCTTCCACCACGACGCTGCCAACTTTTTCCATCCAGCGGACCGCAACACCCTCGCGTTCCTCTGAGGGAAACCAGCCCGTTCCGAGTAGAGTTTCATCCATCAAAATGACAGTTTCGTTTGGCGGTTCTAACTCCACGTCAACGGCTTGAATGAAAATCTCCTCCACCAATACGCTGGCCCGTCGATGGTCTTGGGGGGATAGCTGACAGACTTCTGGGGAATGCAACGACAGCACGAAAGGTGCTTGGGGAGTTAACATTTTTGAGGGAACCCGTGCCAAGAGTTGCCAACTGCCATCTTCTTGGGGTTGAATTTCCCCGACGATGGAATTGCCATTGACCTTGAGGGTCAGGTTTTCGAGTAACTGCGGTGCGACGGCCGCTCTTCCCTCGACCCGGATATCTAGGGGTTGGGTCACATCTATGCCACTGATAATCGCACTTCCCACCCGTTCCATCCATCGCACGGCCACTCCATCGACATTTTCCCAAGGAAACCAACCGGTTCCTTGCAAAGTGCCATCCATAACGATTGTTTTCTCGGTTGTCTCTCCTATTTCTGTACTGCCGAGTTCGTACCAGTTTAAATCGGGGAAAAACTTAATTTTTTCGACTAAAACTGCCAGCTTTCGACGGGAACTATCTTCTGTAGTTTGATGAGTTTTTAGGGTAAAGAAGTTCAGTCCCGATTTTATGCGAACAGGAAATGTTAAAACATTTTCTTGGCGAATTTCTGAGCGATCGACTAAGGTTTTGAGTAATAATCGATCTTCTTCCCAAACTTCTAAAACTTGACTCGGACAAACATTTCGGTAAGCCAGAAGGAGATGCCCTTGCTGTGGCTCTTGGGTTTCGAGAACGAATTTGCTTTCTGGCGATAAGGCCCAACGACTGTAACCCGCTAAATTTAGGTCGGGATAAGGAGATTCTAGCGCTCCAAATCCAGCAAACAAACAGCCTTTAATTTCTTTTCCTTCCAGAATCTTGTCATCGATGTGATTGTTGGCTAAATATTTGACGCATAATGAAGGACTCAGTTGAGGGGGGGTGACTCCAAATTTACTAATCGGGGCAATTTGCAGTCGATCGAGCCAATTGACCCGATCGAGAGCGACGACTAAACTTTGATAGCTCGAATAAATCGAAAAATGACTGGCAACATGAATGGGAGCCGAACGACTTAACCGTTCTAACTGTTCCCTATCTCGATATAATTCCGCGATCGTTTCGGCGAGAGCGTCCGGTCGAGTCTCCCGCGCGAGCCGACCCGTTATCCGATCGCATATGGCTTCGGGAACTCCACCCACAGCATATCCCACCGCTGGCGTTCCACAAGCGGCAGCTTCGACAAACGTTAATCCAAAAGCTTCTTCTAAACTCGCGCCCACAAATAAATCGGCAGCGCTGTAATAATAGGCGAGCAAATTGCGATTTTGAATAAATCCAACGTGCTGAATTTCACAATTGATGCCTTCAATTTGAGACGAACCATAACCAAATGCCACGAGTAAGATATTCTCTAAGCTCGCTATTTTCAATGCTTCGATCAGATGTCGTCCGCCTTTGCGTTCGTCTTCGATCGAGGTTGACCCCGTAAGGATGATAAATCGATCGGTGGGTAATCCCAACCGCTGGCGGCAGTTTTGTTTCTCTCTGGGGCGAAACGTATCGAGATCGATTCCCAGAGTCATCTTCTGAATGCGGGTTTCGAGCAAATCTTGCCCTCGATCGGATACTGTATCGGATAAACTCGAGCGCAACGCTTCCCGCGCCCAATTCATCGTCCACTGACTGTTCCCCAGTAACAACAGATTATCATTGCCAACTAAAAGCTGGCGTTTCCGTTCAAAGGTCGGTTGAATTTCATCGGGGGCTAAAGCGGGATATCGATCGAAAGTCGGACAAGTGCGATCGCACGAGTGGTTGTACTTGTCGCAGGAACCCACGTAAGCACAACGCCCGGTGAGCAACCATCGATCGTGCATGACAAAAATAGTGGGATATTTTTGAGAAACCCCTTCCAACAATTCCACGCTCTCTTGAATGTTATGGAGATTGCCCACCACCACTAAATCCGGTTCCAAACTTGCAATCAGTTGCAGCGCCCGACCTGCTGAAAATTCGATCGGTTGCGGTTCCCATCCCGAAACCCCAGCAACGGGAATGACCTGATGTCCCGCAGCCGCCAATGCTCGACCCACTTGTTCGTGAGCAATACCCGCTCCCCCGGAAAAACCAATATCGCTTAACAACACCACTCGCAGTCGATCTCGTTTGGGTGAAAGTTTGGATGAGGATTCTGGAGATGGCGAGGAGGGCTGCGCGGCGGTCATCCCATCTTCAAAGCGATCGCGCACTCGATCGCGCGTTGCCAGCAATTCCGGTTTGTACTTCTGCGTCGTACTCGTTTTTTGAGCTTCGTGCATCCGAAACTGAGCGATGGGATGGGTGATGGGACAAATGTGGGCACCGGCTGCGGCAAATCGCGCCCACATTTCGTAGTCCATGCTGTAGTAGAGCGATTCATCCACCGCCCCCCCCGTTTTTTCCCAAAGGGCACGGGTAAATAGGACTTCCGGTTGATGGAAGAATTTTCCACTCAGCCAACAGTTTTCCACATTGAGGATATCCGTCAAGGACATTCGCCCCGGCGCAGAGGAAGTGACGTGATGCAGCACTTCCTGTTTTCCTTGAAAGACCTGGCACACGCCAGCAATGACATCTGCTTGACTGGTGTAAAATGCCAGAGCAGCGGCATATAAAGCCCCCGGAGCCAGTCGATCGTCGCTGTTGAGCCACGTTAAGATCTCTCCGGTGGCGCGAGCGAATCCTTTATTCAAGGCATGACTTTGTCCGCGGTCGGGTTTGCTGACAATAAAGTGGAAATGGTCTGCATACCGAGCGACAATTTCCATGGTGTCATCTGTCGATCCGCCATCAATGAAGATATGTTCGACATGGGGATATTGCTGGTTGATGACCGATAGAATTGTTTCTTCAACAAACTCACCCTGGTTAAAAGAAGGAGTGACGATCGAGATTTTCGGCCAAGGACGACCGTTGGGTAGGGTTTTGGGAAAGGGATGGGTCTCGGTGGTGACGTAAGGCCACCGATGGAGATCGACCTTATCGGTGAATTCGCCATTCTGCACTCGTTCTAAGGCTTCACCTAGGTTTTTATAGACTGAAACGTGAATATTGGGTTCTAGCTCGATAGTTTTTTCGTAACAGGCGATCGCCTCTTCCCACCGTTCTTGACGAATGAGTATGTCTGCAAGAAAACTGTAAGCCCAAACAAGGCTCGGGTCTAGCTCGATCGCCCTGCGATAGCTCGCTTCTGCTTTCTCCCACTGGTTTTTTTTGACGAAGGCATTACCTAATTGATAGTAAGACCGCCCAAGATTGGGGTTAAGTTCGATCGACTTCTGAATCGATACGATTGCTTCGTCGATCCGGTCTTGCTGTATTAGCGTAACGCCGAGTCCATAAGCCGCCCGATCGGAATTAGAATCGAGCTGCGTTGCTGCTTGGTAAGCTTCAACGGCCTCCAACCATAAGTTTTGCCGACTCCTTACGTCTGCCAAACCCAAATAAGCTTTTACAAAACTTCCATCGAGGTCGATCGCTTTTTGATAGCACCCGGCAGCTTCTTCAAATCGTTCCAATTTCAACAGCAATCGCCCCCAGTTTGAATATACTAAGGGTTGATTTTTATCGAGTTGGGTCGCTTGGCGATAACATTCGATCGCTGCTTCGGGTTCCTTGAGTTGGGCATAGACGCTGCCGAGATTCGCTTGAATGTCAGCTCGGTTGGGTTGCAGTTCCAAAGCTTTTAAATAAGCCCTTTTCGCCCCGTCGAGTTCTCGTTTCCCGTAGAAGGCATTGCCGAGGATTGCGTGAATTTCAGCAGCATTCGGTTGAATTTTCAGTGCTCGTTCGCACAGGTCGATCGCCTCTTGCCATTCCCCTGCATCCAAAGAAGTTTTTGCTTTTTCTAAGGCAATTTTGACTTCGCTCGAATGGGGAGAAATCCGACTGGGAGAAAATTGCTTTTGGAAGGTGGAGTGGGTTAAATTTTCAAGCTTTTTCTGGGCTTCAACAAAGTCTGGTTGCAGTTCGAGAACTTTGCTATAGCATTCAAGCGCATCAGCAATTTCTCCACAAGTTTCTAACGCAATACCTAAAGCAAAATAAATCTTATAATTAGGTGAAATTTTCAGGGCTTGACGGTAGGCCTCGATCGCTTCCGACCATTTTTCCTGTTTCGCTAGAGCGTTACCCAAATTGTAGAGCGGTTGAGCGGGACTCGGTGTGGCAAGCAGGTTGCGGATGACACGATCGGGCATTATTTTTCCCTTTTGGCGAGTTTATCTGAATAACCGGCAGAGCGTTATTTACATATCGTCAGATTTTAGTCGAACGAACGAACTCAATTAAGATAACAATTTCGCTCGTAGATAATCGTTGTAAGTTATTGAATCGATAACATGATGATTCTGACAGATCGGTTCAAACAAATCATCTCGGAAATCGTAAACCCAACGTAACTTAGAGTCAATAAATTTTTCAAATATAGCATTATTCGCTCGCGCTACAGATAGATACTTTGAAAACCTGTTTCTAACCTGGGAGCGATCGTTATTAATTTCTCATAGATCGAAACTCGAACGACACCACCAAAAACGACGATCGCGTTATGACTTTAAATAGGCGATCGATAGCGTTTTTGCACTGGGAAAATTATTGATGTTTTCCGTCGAGCGGTGTGAATTTCAGGTAAGCGATCGGGCGGAAACTAATGAATCAATTTTCAGAGACGCACAAACTCGATAGCATTATATAAAACATCGTATAAATTTACAACTCAAAAATGGCGACATTCGAGTTTTTCAGTATTAATACTGAAGCAAAAGGTCTTATTTATCGTCGCCATCTTCAAAATTGCGATCGAACCCTTCGTTCGTCCGAGTTATTCTATAGAGCGACAGATCGACTCAGAAAAAATATCGGAAAATCTCAGTATTTTTACGAGATCGACGATCGCATCTTGCATCCCCATCGACACAACACGCGATCGAATCCCATTGATGACCAGCTCGAAGTTAAGCCGCTTCCCACTGTTCGGCGCGAGTTAAGCGAATTTGAGCCAGGGCAAAAATGGTAGGAATGATGCGACCGTAGTTCGTGGCGATCGCCCGCCAGCCGATATCCGCTAAAAACCACGTCCACAACGCCGGACCCACCAACGCAAAGACGCTGCGCATCGCCCCGTATCGCGCCGCACTCAGCACCATTCCCCGACGAGCGCCCTGGAGGACGGCATAAGCTTTAAACTTGGATGCAGCGACCGCACCGCCTCGTTTGAGGGCTTCTTTGGCCATCTGATGCCGCGCGAACTGAATCGCAAACTGACGGGCAACTTGGTGGAGTAACATCGGTTGAATCACCGAACTGACCGCTAAAGCGCTTCCCCCTTTGACGAGCAACCGCATCGGATCGCGCTGTACCGAAAGAGGTAAAGGTTGGCTGAGATTGGATTTAGCGAGCGATCGCTGTACCCGCACGGTCAAGGCTTCTCGTTCTGAAGCGGGTAACTTTTGCCACGCCTGACCGATGAGGTGAAGAAAAACCTCTGCCTCTAAATCCGTGGTAGACAAATCTTCCGAATAGACGATTTTCAGATAGCGGCAAACTTGAATCAGCGCTTGGCGGTAGGTTACCCGTTCCGAACGACCTCGCAACACCGTGAAACCATCGGCAGCGAGAAAGCGGAATCGTTCTTCAAGGGAGTCAATCCAAATATCTCGACTTCGACTTTGGAGATCGATCGGGTCGGGGGCGCTTAAATAATCGAGAGGATTGAACCGAGGCTGAAATAAAATTTGCGTCAATCCTTGTAATTCTTCGTCGTTGGCTAACTCTAGCGCTGTTCTGAGTTCGTTCACGGTTTTCCTTTTCAACCCCAGCGTGAGATGTGTCTTAGATTTGATGTTTAATATTCTAGCGGAACCTCTCGGTGCGCGGTCGGTTCGTTGTTAGTTTGGCGAACAATCCGATCGCACTCAATGCGGTAATGCTTGTCGATCTCGATCCTCTCAAACTCAATCTTCCCCAAAAATTGCGATGTCTAAACCCCTGGTTCTTCTCGACCACGATGGCGGCATAGACGATTATTTATCGGTGCTGTTACTGATGACCATGGAGAATGTCGAACCCATCGGCTTTGTCGTCACCCCAGCCGATTGCTATATCGAACCGGCCCTCGGCATCACGCGCAAACTCCTCGACCTGCTCGATCGCCCCGATATTCCCGTTGCGGCGAGTACGGTGCGCGGCATCAATCCATTTCCGCCCCTCTACCGCCGAGATTCCTATATTATCGACCATTTACCGATTCTCAACGAAAGCGGGCAAGTGCGAACTCCCCTGGTGGCAGAATCGGGGCAAACCTGGATGGTACGGGCAATTCGAGAGGCGATCGCCCCGGTGACGTTGATGGTGACAGGTCCTTTAACCACCGTGGCAACGGCTTTAGACGCGGCCCCGGACATCGAAGCCAAAATCGAGAAAATCGTCTGGATGGGTGGGGCACTGGAGGTTCCGGGCAATGTGGAGTCGGTTTGGGAACCGGGACACGACGGATCGGCGGAGTGGAATGCTTTTTGGGACCCGATCGCTGTCGATCGCGTGTGGCAAACTCAAATCCCGATCGTCCTGTGTTCGTTGGATATCACCAATCAAGTTCCGGTCACTTCGGAGTTCGTGCGTCAGATTGCCAGTCAACGCCGCTATCCCCTCTCTGATTTTGCCGGACAATGTTATGCCCTGGCGATTCCCCAAGACTTCTATTTTTGGGATGTGTTGGCAACGGCTTATCTGGCGCGTCCGGAGTTTTACAAACTAGAAGAAGTGGAAACGGCGATTGTCACTGAGGGTCGCAGTCAGGGACGAACGAAAATACAGCCGGGAGGACGAAAAATTCAGATGATGAAACAGGTTCAGGTCGATCGATTTTATCGCTATATCTTGGAACAATGGACCCGTTGATTTCGAGTCTCAAAAGCTGAGACTTTAACGGACTCGCAAGTCAAAAATGATGAATTTTCTCAGTCGATAAAACCCAGACTAAACGAATGCTTACCGATCTGCTGGCGAATTTACGGCTGTCGTTGGGGTAAGTATTTCTGAATCACCATCAGAATTTTTTGAGGATTCACCGGCTTGCTTAAAAATCCCGAAGCCTTAGCCGCCGAGGCGCGCATTCGCGGAATCGTGCCTTTGTTCGAGGTCAAAATCACAATTGGCGTTTTGGTAAACTGAGGAATTCGCCGCAGTTGAGCGCAGATTTCATACCCATTGGCAACGGGCATCACCAGGTCGAGAAAAATCAAATCGGGCTTGGTGTCGATTAAGGTTAAAATGGCTTTGAGAGAATCTTGAATGGCGATAAATCGATAACCTGCGGTTTTCACGATCGGCTCGATGGTTTTAATCGTTTGAATGCTATCGTCGATACAAGCAACGAGTGGAACGGCTTTAGATTTAGTTGCTGGGGCGATCGGAGTAGTAATCGATGAGTAGGAAATATCGGGAACTTCAATAATTTCGATCCATCCGTGTCGGATATAAGGCGTTAGGAAGCGCGCGAGTTTAAAGGAATCGGTTTTAAAGTGTTGGGCTAGCTCTCGCAACGTCCGTTTGCCATTCATTCTCGCTGCCAGTTTTTGATAGGTTTTATTTGGGCTATCGATCGAACTTTTTTTATGTTTAATCGCTGGAGCATCGTTGGGAGAAATTGATAATAATCCCGCCCTCACCCAGAGATCGATTTGCATTTCAACTTTAGTAAATATTGACTTTATACTTAACTGAAAAGAAGGCATCTTTAAAAATAAAAGTGTATCTTCTTGTAGGTTAGTTGTATAACTTAAGTCACAATTCATTCCTGACAATAGGATGTCAAAAAAAACTTCGCTGGCAATGGCATCGACAATCGAAAAAACCTGCTTTTCCGTGAGTAACCCTCGCTTTTTTAAAATTTGAATGGCTTTAAAATCCCAAGGAAATATGTCATTATTATCCCGTAGCGAGAGCAGATTCCAGTCTATTTTGACTTTTTGAGCTTTTAATTGGCGGCGAAAACGTCGAATGCGATGCCAATCTCCCGACACCCAAGAAAGATAGCCCACGCAGAAATAAAGCTCCCATCCTTTCCCTCGACCTGATTGAATTTCTAGCCGACCTGTAAGTTGCTTCTGACTCGCCTGAACGAGCTTATCGTGCAAGTAGTTAACAGAAGAATAATTCGGCATGGTATCTAGCGGTAATGCACTGATTAAATTGCAGCCTAAGACGATTGACGCTTCTGCTTCAGGCGATCGATTTGAGCGAGAGCCTCTTGCCATCGAGCCACCAATTCTCGGGCAGAATCATCGCTGTGAAATTCTAAATACGCAACGGTTTTCCGAATTAGATATTGAAGTTCTTCAGGAGTCACGATTGCACTCGACGAAATAGATACACCCAAATAATCCTTTGAGGGAATCGATGCGAGATCGTCAGACTAAAGTCACAAACGACCTTTAACGTTCCCGATTATCCTGACAAAAATTCCCAGCCAATCTTCGCTCGCGCAGATTGCCGTTCGTACATCCTCAAGCCCAAGCCGAAGACCCTAAATCCGGGGGAACGTCGAGAATTCGAGCCGGACCGACGGCTTGCAGCGCCTCCTCGAGGGAAATATCTCCCGTATACAGCGCGCGTCCGACGATCGCCGCGCTGACCCCTTGGGGTTCGAGTGCCGACAAGCTCAGCAAGTCAGTAATCGAACTCACCCCCCCCGAAGCGATAATCGGAATTTCGATCGCCCCAGCCAACTGCCGCAGCGCCTCCAAATTCGGCCCGCTGAGGGTTCCATCCCGATGGATATCCGTATAAACGATCGCTGCGGCTCCCAAATCCACCATCCGTGCGGCGAGGTCTGTTGCTAGCACTTCAGAGGTTTCCAACCATCCGCGCGTCGCCACCCGTCCGTCGCGCGCGTCGATACCGACAACGATCTTACCGGGAAACGCTTGACACAACTCGGCGACTAAATCCGGCTTTTCCACGGCAATCGTTCCCAGGATCGCCCGTTCGACCCCCAACTCGAATAAATTTTCGACGCTGGCACGATCGCGCAGTCCGCCTCCCACCTGAACGGGAATTGCTAGCGTGCTGGCAATTCGGGCAATAATTTCCTGATTTTGCGGCTGCCCGACTTTAGCCCCATCGAGATCGACTAAATGCAGCCGCGACGCGCCTCGTTCTTCCCATTCCCTAGCCGCGGCGACGGGATCTTCGTTAAATGTTTGGGAGCGATTGTAGTCTCCTCGATACAATCGGACGCAGCGCCCCTCTAGTAAGTCGATCGCCGGAATGATATGCATAAATTCTCGATTACCTCGCCCCTCGATTGCGATTCTATGTTGAAGCTAGAACAGTGTACGTGCCACCCAAGCTTTTGAGTTCTCGCATCTGGCCCGCTTCATTGGGGAGTGCGGCGAAGCCTGGTTCCCGATCGACCCCAAAATATCGCAAGATAGATCGATCCAATATTTTGGAGTCCAATCGTAGGTAGATTCGATCTTACCAATTTTTCTGGGTTTAAAGCTTTGTCCCTTGGAGGGGAGTTGGAGCGATCGGTAAATTTCACCCCCAAAAGTAACCCTGCATTCAGTGACGAACCATCGCCAAGCACCGATCGAACCGCCCGAGATCCTCAAGAGAAAATCGTTCGACGTGCAAGCGCTCGCTGGCTCGAAAGCCGATAGTCGCCCCTGGTGATTTCAGCCGACGTTCTTCAAGATGAAGGTTAAGATAAAGTGGAGTTTTCATCGGTTGAGTGCTATTGAAACTCGGAGCCAAAGGACCGCGATCGCTAACTCCTGGCAGAGGTTCCTATGAATGACACTATTTCAGAACTAGATACCCTAAAAAGACAATTGAGAACGACAACGCGACGACAAAAACCCAAGATGCTGGTTGTAGACGACGAACCAGACAATCTCGATTTACTCTATCGAACCTTTCGACGCGATTTTCAAGTAACCAAAGCCGAAAGCGGCGTGCAAGCATTAGAGGTTCTCGAGCGCGAAGGGGAAGTGGCCGTTATTATTTCCGATCAGCGGATGCCCGAAATGAAAGGAACCGAGTTTCTTAGTAAAACCGTTCCCCAATTTCCCAACACCGTGCGGATTATTTTGACGGGGTTTACAGATATTGAAGATTTAGTTGAAGCGATTAACTCCGGTCAAGTTTATAAATATATAACAAAACCTTGGGACCCCACCGAACTGAAAAAGGTGGTGCAGCGGGCTTCGGATACCTATAAAGTACTCAAGGAGCGCACGGAAGAATTAGAGCGATCGCAATCGGAGATGGCACTGCTCGGGGCTATTCTCGAGACGGCACAAACCGCACCCGATCGCGCCGGAGCGCTCGAAGCCCTCGCCGCGATGGTGGGGAAAGAATTCGCCGTCGATGGATGCGTTTTACAACGGATAACCGACGAGGGATTCGGTGCAGCAGGTCTTTACAGTCGAGAACCCGATCCGGAAAACTGGCTCGATGGCGATCCCCTCGTCCGAGAAGCGATCGCCCAAAAAACCTTTCAGTGGGCGATCAATATCGCCGCCGATGCCGACTTATCGGAACTGCCGCACTACCAAAAAGCGGGAATTCGCTCGCACTTGGTCGTGCCTTTGGTCTTCCGAGACACAACCTGGGGAATTTTGTCGCTTCAGTGGCATCAACCCTGCCAACTCAATGAAGAGCGACTCGAATTCCTGCACCTGAGCGCCCGACAAGTGGCTCTCGCGGTGGCAGTGATGCCGGAGCAAACCTGACGGGCGATTTCCGGGTCGGGTAACCCTCTTGAATTTGATATGATGTCCGCATCTGGCTCGTCCCGCTCGAAAACTCCCGATCGAAAACCCATGTCATCCGCCCCATCTGCCGATCGAATTCAATCCCTCTTCAACCGCATCGCTCCGGTGTACGATCGATTTAACGATCGTCTCAGTGTCGGCGCGCATCGGGTTTGGAAGCAAATGACCGTTAAATGGTCTGGGGCGCGACCGGGAGACACCTGTTTGGATGTCTGCTGCGGCAGTGGCGACTTAGCCATGCGGCTGGCCGGGGCGGTTGCCCCTAACGGAGGGGTCGTTGGGGTTGATTTTTCGACGGCTCAGTTGCAAGTGGCCCGAGAGCGTTCTGTCCATTGCTATCCCCCTGGGGCGGTCGATTGGATTGAAGGAGATGCCCTCGATTTACCCTGCGAGGATTCCACTTTCGATGCGGCCACCATGGGATACGGTCTGCGGAACCTGACGGATATTTCTCGAGGTCTGCAAGAATTGCATCGCGTCCTCAAACCTGGCAAATCGGCGGCAATCTTAGATATGCACCGTCCGGAGTCGGTTCTGATGCGATCGTTCGAGCGATGGTATCTCGATACCGTGGTCGTTCCCACAGCCGAACGGTTTGGTCTGACGGCAGAATACGCCTATATCGGGTCGAGTTTGGAGCGGTTCCCCGTCGGACGCGAACAAGTTCGCCTCGCGCGGGTTGCGGGTTTCGATCGCGCCACGCACTATCCGATTGCGGGCGGTATGATGGGGGTATTGGTGGCAACCAAAGGTTACACTTAAACGTCGCGGTTCAACGTGGCAATGTCAGATCTCGACTGCGCTTTTAGAGTTCGCCTCGTACATCTCGCTCTCGGTCAACGCTCTTGAACTTGTCGAATGTATTAATTTTAATTGCGCCTCCCATCCTCGGTGGGGTCATTGGCTATTTCACTAACGATTTAGCCATTAATATGCTTTTTCGACCCTACAAGCCGATTTATCTTGGCAAGCGCCGAGTGCCGTTTACGCCAGGTCTGATTCCGCGAAATCAAGAGCGTTTGGCCGGTCGGGTCTCCGATACGATTATGAGTTCGCTCCTCACCCCCGAGGAATTGCAGAACCTGGCGCGGCGACTCCTGAAAACCGAGCGGGTTGAAGAGGCGATTCTCTGGTTGCTGCAAACGGCCCGCGAACAGCTTAAGTTAGATAGCGAACGCAGAACCACCAAAATTTTAGCGGGAATTCTCCACGATTTATTAGGTCGATCGCTCCCTCGGCTGATTAAAGTGCTCGCGCGGCGAGAGGATTTTTTAGAAGAACAACTCGATCGGGTTTTCGATGAGTTTTTGCTCGAGTTTCAGCTCACCGAATCGCAAGCGGGTCAGTTGGCCGACTGGATGCTGCGGGTGGTGTTTCCGCCGGATACGTTACGGTTGGGTCTGATCGATTTTTTGACCGATCGCAATATTGCCATTATCGACGATGGGTTTCGCGAACGCACCAGCGGAACCTACTGGGTGGTGGCCAATTTATTTGGGTTGCGCAACACCCTCACTCGGTTGAGAACGTTTTGTTTGGATGAAAAAGCATCAACCAACTCGCGATTGTCAGAACTCGTCAAGTCTTTATCGATTCGAGAACGGCTCAAAGAATGGCTGCAAAATTTATCTTTGCAAAATCTCCCGGTGACGACGGTCAAACAATTACGCAAGACGTTTCGCGATAGTGTCAGAACTTACATCCAAGCTGAAGGCACCCAGTTTTTAGAAAATTTGAGCGACTCTTTAGACTTAGAGGGTATTTCTCAGCTCATCCTCAATCGATTGAAAACCTCCTCGGCTTTTAATTCTTCGTTGGGGTTAATCAGCACCGAACTCGCGATTATTCTCGATCGCTATTTAGAAAAAGATTTAGAACAGATCGTCGCCAAAGCAATTCCCATCTTAGCCATCGACCAAATGATTATCGATCGCGTTAAATCGACCTCTCCCCAAGAGTTAGAAACGGCCATTCAGGGCATTGTGAAAACCGAGCTGCAAGCCATTGTTAATTTAGGTGGAATTTTGGGGGTGATGGTGGGTTCCCTACAAACCATCTTACTTCTTTTTCGCTAAAATAATGAATTGCTTGGAAAAAGGAAAAGCAGGCGAAACTCGAAAAATTCAGGTGTCGCGTTTTTTTTGAGAATGGTAACAAATCCATCGAAAAAAGTGATATTCTATAATATAGAATTACTTCTAAAATAAAGTTTCTAAACATAGTCAACAACACTAAGCCGATCGTTGAGAACTGTACTCACTTTCTCAATGTAATTTCTCGGGATGTCGGTTCGGAAGAATAAATTCATCCCTTGACAATTCTATTAATTCGATCGACCGACCGTACCCATTTGAGTGAGAGCGCCAGCATATGGTGGAGCCGCACGAAACAATCACGATCGCCGAATACGAACTGACCGCGAACTCCTTTCGAGAGGGAACCTGGGACCACGATGTCTCGCAAAATCGAGGTGCGCTGCTCGCCGCGATGCCGAACGACCCCGGCAAAATCCTCGATCTCGGCTGTGGCCCCGGACGGGACTTAGTTGCCTTCAAAAAACTCGGTCACGAAGCCGTCGGTTTGGATGCGACACCCGCTTTTGTCGAGATGGCGAAACAGGCTTCGGGGTGCGAGGTGTGGCAGCAATGTTTCGAGAGTCTCGATTTGCCGCCAGAAACCTTTGATGGAGTGTTTGCCAACGCATCGCTCATTCACGTTCCGCGCCGCGCTTGGGTCTCGGTGCTGCAAAATTTGTGGGCAACCCTGGTTCCGGATGGGGCGATCGTCATGTCGATGGCGCGAGGGGAAGGAGAAGGCTATACCCAGCGTCCGACAGGGAATCGATATATTACCCTCTGGGAATACGAAACCCTCGCACCGACCGTCGAACGAGCGGGTTTTGAAATTCTCGATCGCTACTACCGACCACCGGGTTTACCCTGCCAGGCACAATCCTGGTTGGTTCTCGTCGGCAAAAAAATCGCGTAACCTTCACGCAATCCGGCTTCCCCGCAGCAACGCTCGACTCGATCGACACCGACATTCACGGCTTCTTCACAGCGTCTACCTAGTTTGGATGTAGTTGATATTTCGACCCCAATCCATCAAACCCTTCTGCAAACTCAGTCCGAAAAGGAATCCCCAAAATTTGTCATGAGTCAATCTTTCGTTCCCGTCGTCCTCGCTGGCGGTAAGGGCGAACGCTTCTGGCCCTTGAGTCGCAAGCAGCGCCCCAAACAGTTTCTGTCCCTCGATGGTAGCGGGCTGAGCTTGCTCCAATCCACCGCCGAACGCCTACATCCGATGGCCGGTGGTCCGGAACAGTTGTGGATCGTCACCGCCTCTCATCTGGCACCGGGCATTCAAGAGCAACTGCCCCAGCTGCCGACAGCAAATCTCCTCGTCGAACCCGAAGGACGAGACACTGCCCCGGCAGTTGCCTGGACGACCCTGGAAGTTGCCAAGCGATACGGAGAAGATGCGGTGGTGGGATTTTTCCCCGCCGATCATTGGATTGCCGATCGCGATGAATTCGATCGAACCCTCCAAGCTGCCGTCGAGTTGGCCAACGCCCGCGAAGCGATCGTCACCCTGGGAGTCAAGCCCGGTTATGCCGCCACCGGATATGGGTATATCGAACAAGGAGAGGCGATCGGTCAGTACGGTTCTTTGGATGCCTATCGAGTCGATCGCTTTACCGAAAAACCCGATGCCGCCACTGCCGAAGAATTTTTAGCCACCGGACGCTTTAGCTGGAATAGCGGTATTTTCGTCTTTCGCGCGGGGGTTGCCCTCGCCGAGTTACGCACTCACGCCCCCCAATTGATGGAAATGCTCGAAGCGCGGGGTGTCGAAGCCTATCCCGAACTGCCCAAAACCAGTATCGATTACGCCCTGATGGAAAAAACCGAGTTAGCCTGCGTGCTGCCAGTTTCTTTCGGATGGGACGATTTAGGGGATTGGAATGCGATCGAGCGATTGCTCAAAGGCGACAAACCCAACCTCGAACTCGCCAACCACGTCGGACAAGATACGGAAGGGGCCATTCTCTACGCCAGCAACGATCGCGAAGTCATCGTCACCATCGGTTTAGAAGACATCCTCGTCGTTCGCGATGGCGATGTCACCCTCGTAGTGAAAAAAGACCGCACTCAAGATATCAAACAAATTGTCAAAGCCGTACGCGATAATCCCAAGTACGCTCACTTACTGTAAGAGGGAATGGGGAACGGGGAACGGGGAATGGGGAATGGGGTGTGAGGTTGGAGAGCTTCGGGAGCTTCAGGAGAGGAAGACAAGGAGACAAAAATTTCTAATATTGCCTTTTCTCCCCATCTCCCACTTCTCCGCGTCCCCGCGTCCCCGCGTCTCCGCGTCTTTCCTTCTCCCTCACCTCCCTCACCTCCCTCACCTCCCCATCTCCCTCCCCCAGGTACGGACATTTGCCATTGTGGTGTTTTTTACATTTCGTTACATTATCAATAGGTCAAGAGATGATAAATCGGTAGGGTCTCGAACGAACTCGAGAAAGACTAAAATGAAAGTTTATACCGATTCAGCCTTGCCAGTCTAAATTAGAGGAGGCGCACATGAACGGCACCTTTCGAGTTGGGAATCTGTTTGGCATTCCCTTTTTTATCAACCCGTCCTGGTTCTGGATTCTAGGATTGGTAACCCTAAGCTATGCAGGCAGACTCGCACTGCAATTTCCGGGACTCGGGGATGCTATCCCCTGGTTGCTGGGGTTTGTCGCGGCCCTACTCCTGTTTGCCTCGGTACTCGCCCACGAATTGGGACACAGCTTTGCGGCCATGCAGCAGGGAATTGAAGTCAAATCCATTACCCTGTTTTTGTTCGGCGGTCTGGCAAGCTTAGATCGAGAGTCGGATACCCCCGCTCAAGCCTTTTGGGTGGCGATCGCCGGTCCGGCGGTTAGTTTGCTCTTATTTCTCTTCTTCACCCTCTTAGGAAACAGCCTCGCCATATCCGGACCGTTGGCGGCAATTTTCAGCCTGCTGGCTTCCATTAATTTGGTACTGGCTCTGTTTAACTTAATTCCCGGCTTACCCCTCGACGGTGGAAACATCCTCAAAGCCGTTGTCTGGAAGATTACCGGAAACCCTTATAAAGGTGTAGTCTTTGCCAGTCGAGTCGGTCAGATTATCGGTTGGATGGCGATCGCCTTCGGGACGGTTCCCCTACTCTTCGGCGTTTATAGCGGTCTGTGGACGGCGTTAATCGGCTGGTTCCTGCTGCAAAATGCCGGACGTTCGGCCCAGTCGGCAACACTACAGCAAAAACTCTCGGATCTGACGGCCCAAGATGCGGTAACCCCCGATAGTCCCATCGTCTCGGCGAATCTATCCTTACGGGAATTTGCTAACAACTTTATCATCGGACGGCGGGAATGGCGCAAGTTCCTGGTGACAGACGATGACGGACAACTCCTCGGCGAAGTGGAAATCGATCGGATGAAAGAAATTCCGACTTCCGATTGGCCGCGAATTCAGGTGGCAGAATTGATGCAACCCATCGAGCTAACCAACACCGTCAAATTCGATCGATCTTTGCTCGAAGCGGTCAATCTGTTGGAAGAGAAAAAACTGCTCGAACTCCCTGTAGTCGGTGAAAATGGAGCGTTAGTGGGAATTTTGGAAAAAGCAGCGGTGATTCGCCTGCTTCAGAACAACCAAAACAATACCCAAACCAACCCAGCTTAAGCATTCACCACGACCGTTGTTCAGATCGATGAATCCCTCAGAGCATTTGTTCTGGGGGATTTATCGTGGTTTTCACAAAGATAGAACCCAGACAATTGTAGGGGCGGGTTTAGCGGAAAATGTTGCCCTCACTGCGATCTAGTTTCAAAACCCGCCCTCATTCGGTGAGATCGACCTAAACGAAAATTGCTATAAACAAAAGAGTTTAAACAAACTCTAGTAAAGATTTCTAGGCTTTAAACGTTTGACCGATGCGCTTCATTGCTTCTTCAACATTTTCTCGGCTATTAAAAGCGGAAATGCGGAAGTAGCCCTCGCCAGCCGCCCCGAATCCAGAACCGGGAGTTCCTACGACATTCGCCGTTTGCAGCAACTTATCGAAGAAATCCCAACTCGTCAAACCGTTGGGAGTTTTCACCCAGACGTAGGGCGCGTTAACCCCGCCGTAAACGGTGAGTCCGGCTTCGGTAAGGCGATCGCAAATTATCTTGGCGTTTTCGAGATAGAAACCCACCAGTTCGGCGATTTGCGCTTGACCTTCTTTGGAATACACCGCTTCGGCACCGCGTTGGACGATATAGGAAACACCGTTGAATTTAGTGGACTGGCGGCGGTTCCACAGTTTCCACAACTCGACTTCCGAACCGTCTGCCGCTTTCGCTGTCAGGGTTTTGGGAACCACGGTGTAAGCGCAGCGAGTTCCGGTAAATCCAGCATTTTTCGAGAACGATCGAAACTCGATCGCGCAGTCTCGCGCCCCATCAATTTCGTAGATGGAATGGGGCAAACTTTCGTCGGTGATAAAAGCTTCGTAAGCCGCGTCGAAGAAAATAATCGAATTGTTGGCGTTGGCGTAATCCACCCAAGCTTTCAGGTGTTCTTTACTTGCCGTGGCCCCCGTGGGATTGTTGGGGAAACACAAGTAAATCAGATCGACTTTTTCCGTGGGAATCTCAGCAGTAAAGTTGTTGTCGGCGGTAATCGGCATGTAGGTTAAGCCGCCGTATTTGCCGTTCTCGTCCGCCGGTCCGGTATTACCCGCCATCACGTTGGTATCCACATACACCGGGTAAACGGGATCGGTAACGGCGATCGTGTTATCTTTGCCGAAAATATCGAGAATGTTCCCCGAATCGCACTTCGCCCCGTCGGAGACGAAGATTTCCGAGGCATCCACCTCGCATCCGCGCGCTTGGAAGTCCCCGGCTGCAATCTTCTCGCGCAGCCAACCGTAGCCCTGTTCCGGGCCGTATCCTTTAAACGTCGCCCGATCGCCCATTTCCTCAACCGCCGCCGTCATCGCCGCGCGACAGGCTTCGGGTAGGGGTTCGGTGACATCGCCAATTCCGAGTTTGATAATCGGGGCGTTGGGGTTGGCGGTTGCGAAGGCATTCACCCGTCGGGCAATTTCAGGGAAGAGGTAGCCCGCTTTGAGTTTGAGGTAGTTATCGTTGATGGTTGCCATAGTAGATCGATCGGTACGGTCGGCGCGCGTGTGGCGCTCGTATTGTCCCAAGATACAATAGAGCGCTACCATTTCATCGACATCGATGGTTGTGGTGTGCGGGTTGGAGTTGGCGGCGCGATCCGGGGTCGAGAGCCTGGGTGGAACGGGACGGGCACTTTCATCGGCTATAGCATCTGAACTTGAATCCGACCAATAATAGTTATTTGGCGATCGCATCGGCTAAGCTACGAGCGGTCTGCATTCATTGAGCCGAACTGTACTAGACTGCTAACTCGCTTGCAACCTAAGAGGTTTTGTGAAAAATTTACTTCCCATTTCTGCTCTAGCGTTTCTCTTTGTCTGTATTTATTATTTTGATATTAATGCCTCCTGGGCTAATAATTTTCCTTGGGTTTTATGGAACAGTTATCACCAAGCATTACGCTCATCTGATTTAGGAGAGTTGTTGAGTCGATTGAGTTTGAGTTTTGTTTCTGGTTTTATTATTTTTTACTTGACTTCTTATTTACCTAAGAAAGAAGCTCAAAAACATGGATTAATTTGCATTCATTTTGAAACTAGTATTCTCGTTAAGCGCTGCTATAAAATTTTAAAAGATCTGACAAATAGTTCTGAATGCTTGATATCCTTAGAAGGAATTACAGTTGGAGATTGTAAGAAGGTTTTTGAAAATTTAGATGAAGGGGCTTATTATCGTAAAAATCTAGAAAACTCTGAAATTGAAATTGCAGGTTTGGCAGGATTAGTGACTGCATGTGAAGAGATGAAAGATACAGAAGATTCAATTGCAAAATATTTTCCTTTTTTGGACTCTCAATTAGTTTTTTTTATTAAATAGTATTTTCAAATCAAACTGGATGCGAAAAATTGATGAATTTTATAAGTTGAATAATGAAGTCAGTCAGATGTATTCCGATCGTATTAATGATGGCTATTGGTTTAGCCATGATAAGTACTTTAAAAATTTATACGAGTATTTCTTTGAGTTTTGTGTAGCTATAAGAAATTTGAAAGAGTATTTAGAGAAAAATCCGATCTAGAGGCAAAATCCCCAAAGGTTAGAGGAGTTTCTAGGACAGACATTTTAGATTCGATCGCCTATCCGCCCCTTCTCGAAAGAAAAGGCGATCGGGTTTAATTGCCTCAGTTATCGTTGCTTTGCCTCTCAATTTTCTCGATCGCCTCTAAGACTTGCCTGACTCGAGCAGCCTTCGGAATGCTTTCCAGACCCGGATAAACAGTTGCCGAATTTTTCTCCAAAGCGACGGTTTGCGATCGCTCTTATCCGATATCCGGGCAACAGGCTCAACCTCCCGAGGCGGATCGATGCCATCGACTTCATACAAGGGATATTCGCCGCTTTTCCCCTTCAACTTCACCTGAAAGACAGCTTTCACCGAGACGAGTTCTTTCACTTGCTCGTAAGTCGTCTCGGAAATCAACAGCGTCGTTCCCAGTGCTTTGTTCGCCGATTCGATGCGCGAGGCTAAATTCACCGCATCCCCAATCGCCGTCAGTTTGGCATTATCGATCGCCCCGACTTCCCCAATCACCACATCACCGTAATGAATGCCAACGCCAATTTTCAAGTTTTGACCGTAGAGAGTCTCGATGTAGGGATTGAGCCGTTCCATCGCCGCCATCATATCCAATCCGGCTCGAACCGCTCCCTCAGCAGCGCGATCGTTACTTCCCACACCAAACAACGCCATCAGTCCGTCTCCCATGTAATTATTGATAATGCCCCCGTGGCGTTCGATGGCTTCTCCCATCCGGCGAAAATACCGATTGAGGAGGTAAATCACATCGTAGGGCAGCAATTCTTCCGAAAGAGACGTAAACCCGCGCAAATCGGCAAAGAGAATGGCGACGTTCTTTTCTTGACCGATGGTTTCTGGCTGGACTTTCCCTTTAATTTGGGCGTTAATTAACTCTAAATCCTCACCATCGATCGCCAGTCGGCGCACGGTCACATCGCCGAGAATCTGAGTTTGGCAAGCCAGACGGATGCTGGGTGCGAAATGGAGTTGATGGGCGATCGAGCGTTCGGTTGCGTTGGGTTTGCCGCAGTTATCTGCACCATCGACGATCGCCACCCGACAGGTCGAACAGCGACCCGCCCCCCCGCAGACGTGGGTATGGGGAATATCTGCGGCTTTAGAAGCGTCAAGCAGGAAATCTCCCTCTTCAACTTCTACGCCGATTCGATCGGGTAAGTAGAAAACCTGTGGCATGGCGATCGCGTCCTCGTTTCTCTTTACTCTTCATTCATGGAACCCATTCGCCCGGATAGTTTCTGTGCGAGCGAGATCGGTTTTGCGTCTTGGGATCGAACTTGACATCGAATTTAACGAGCTGAAACTGCACCACTGCCGGTTCTCATCTGGGGTAAATTTAGCCTGACGCGAGGTTTGGGTTTTGGTTCCGTCTCAATTTTAGAAATTTATGAACTGTGGAGGGGCGATCTCACAGAAAGATCGAGGAGATAATACTAAAGAGAAGAGCGTTTCGGGAATGGTTTCTCGATCGAGCGGCATTCTATTTATCTGAATCGATAGGCAATTCATCGAACATGTCAAAATTTGAAGCGATCGTCATCGGCAGCGGCATCGGCGGACTCGTGGCGGGGGCATTACTCGCCCGTTACGGCAAACAAGTACTCGTATGCGAAAGCCATACCATCCCTGGCGGGGCGGCCCATAGCTTTTCGCGCCAAGGGTTTCACTTCGACTCGGGGCCTTCATTCTACTGCGGACTGGCCGATCGCCACAGCCTCAATCCCCTGCGACAAGTCCTCGACGTACTCGGCGAATCCCTGGCTACCGTCGCCTACGATCCCCTGGGACACTACCACTTTCCCGAAGGCACGTTCCCGGTATACGGCAACAGCCACCGCTACCGCCAAACCGTCGCTGAAATTACCCCCCAAGGGGCGATCGAACTCGAAAAATTCGAGCGGCGATTGCTGGATTTATACGATGGGTTGCGCGAGATTCCCACATTTATTTTGCGATCGGACTGGCAACTCCTCCCGGTTTTACTCACGCGGTACGGGTTTTCCCTGTTGAAACTCTTGCCCCAAATCGGCACGATTCAAAGTTCGGTGGGAAACTTGATGGATGCAGAGGTGAAGGATGCTTGGGTGCGACGGCTGATCGACTTGGAGTGCTTTCTCCTGTCGGGATTGCCCGCCCACGGGACGATCGCCCCGGAAGTTGCGTTTATGTTCGGCGAACGCACCCACTCGGTTATCGACTACCCCATCGGCGGTAGCGGGGCGATCGTCGATGCCTTGGTACGGGGGTTGCAGCGTTGGGGCGGACAACTGCGCCTGGGAACCCATGTCGATCGCATTTTAGTCGAAGGGGGACGAGTCAAAGGGGTACGCTTGAAATCCGGGGAAATTCTCGAAGCCGATACCGTCATCTCTAATGCCACGATTTGGGACACCTACACCCAATTACTCGCCCCAGAAGACTTACCCGCCGCTTGCCGCCAAGAAAGTACGAATACCGAGGCGATCGAAAGTTTCATGCACCTGCACCTGGGAATTCGCGCCGATGGGTTGGAAAACCTGACGGGACACCACGTCGTCGTCCATCGCGCCGATCGAGAGATTACCGTTCCCGGCAATACCTGCATGATTTCGATTCCTTCGGTGTGGGATGCCAATCTCGCCCCCCCAGGACATCACGTCGTTCACGCCTACACCCTCGAACCCTACGCCGGCTGGGTGCGAGATGAAGGTTATACCGATCGCAAACGAGAACGATCGCAACCGTTATTCGCGGCACTCGAACGAGTCATTCCCGATCTGCGAGAACGTATCGTCCTCGAACAAATCGGCACGCCTCTGACTCACGCCCGATTTTTGCGCCGCTACCAAGGAACCTACGGCCCGGCGATCGCTGCGGGAAAAGGAGAGTTTCCCAGCACTCACACCCCAATTTCGGGATTGTACCGCGTCGGCGACAGTACGATGCCGGGGATTGGAGTTCCCGCAGTTGCCGCATCGGGCATTCTCTGCGCCAATACCCTGGTCAAACCGGAAAAAACGCTTCAATTGCTCGAAAAGGTGGGCAGGGCTGGTGAAGGGTAGGTATCGCCGTCGCGCCTAGCAATTAGGACACTCGTGAAGGAGGGAAACGGAGGCTTCGGGAGCATGGGGAGAGAATTGGAGAATCAATTCAGTAATTGCGCTCTTTTTGTCACGGATTATCCGAACTTGATATTACGCGCGCCTGATGTTGAAGAAAGCGCGAACTGCCATCCAACTCAAAACCGCGCGATATTTTCTTTGCATAACTCTTCTGGTACTCATAAGGGTCGTGCGTTGTCAAGAGTTAAGGATTGCATATTGCGCATTTACCCAGTCTAGGCGGTCTTAAATCGCCTAGAATTTTAAACAGTCTTATCTTCAACGCGCTACTGTGACTGTAGAAACCCAAAGCTCTAATATCCAACTCATCGAAGCTGCAACGCAACAACTCGTCGATCGAGCGATCGCCATCGACCACTCCAATCTGAGCTACTTTGAAAAAGGTCAGCAACTCGCGCGACTCCTCGGCGCGCACTATCGTGCCGACAAACTTACCGAAATTGGCTTCTGGGTGCCAGAACTGATCGGACAGGTGATGCGCAAGCACGAAATTTACCTCGAAGTGCTCACGCCTCTCGATTCGATCGATCCGCGTGCCGACCAGCAAACCGTCAAATTCCGACGCGATCGCCTCAATTTGATTCAAGAAGGAGAGTTCCTCTGGGGGGTCGTCTCGGGAATGAAAGTCGGGAGTCGCGATCGCCTCGGCTCGTTTTACTGGATTCGCTACATCGACCAACAGGGCAAATTACAGGCGATTCGGGATGTCTTCCCCTACTCTCTGCCTTACGGTGTCTTCGCCCCGGCCGAGCTGTACGATATCGATAGCGTTCAACGCAATCGTGCCGACCTCGACTATTTAGCCCGTACCAGCGCCGTGGAAATGCCGACGATGTTCGTCAGTCCAGCCGTCGCTCTCGACAATAACACGATTCCCCGCATCGGCACTCCCCACAACATCCTCCAGCTTCACGTCGGTACGGCAACCCCAGAAGGGACGCTCGAAGGATTGACCCGCCTGTACCAGCGCATCTCCGACAAACTCGCGGCTGGAGAGTCCCTCACCCCCGCCGAAACCAACTACGTCGGTTACGATGCCGTTCAGTTGCTACCGACAGAACCCACCATCGAGTTTCGCGACGAGTACAGCCCCGAAAGCGAATTTTTTGCTTTGGTTTCCGAAGTTGAAGATGTTCTGACCATCACACTGACCAAACCCAATACCCAAGACTGGGGCTACGACGTGCCGATTCTGGGGTCGAGTACCACCAATCCGGCTTTATTGGGCAGTTTGCGTCCCGATGAGGCGATCGACTTTATCGCCACCCTGCACAACTTTTCCCAAGGTCCGATCCAAGTCATTTACGATTTGGTTTACGGTCACGCCGACAACCAAGCGGAGTTGCTGCTCAACCGGGAATATCTCAAAGGACCGAATATGTACGGTCAGGACTTGAACCACCAACTACCGATCGTGCGAGCGATTTTCCTGGAGATGCAGCGGCGCAAAATTAATACTGGAGTCGATGGGATTCGCGTCGATGGCGGACAAGATTTCCGCTTTTTCAATCCCCTCTCCGGATTTGTGGAATACGACGATACCTACTTGCTGGCCATGAGCGATGTCGTTCAAGACATCGAAGGTCACAAACGACTGTTGTTTACCATCTTCGAGGACGGTCGCCCCTGGCCTCAAGAAGGATGGGAAGACACTTCAACCTATTTAGATTTGATTCATTTGATGCCGGAATCCTACCAGTGGGGGCCGCTAATTTTCGCCCACAATACCCCCGCCCTCAAAGGTTACTGGGAAGAGAAATGGCGGCGCGTCTTCGAGGTAATCCGTCGCGGGAGTAACTGGATTACCGGGTGTGCCAACCACGATACCGTGCGCCGGGGAAACCAAGTCGATCTCGACAAACCGATTAACTGGAATCTGGGAGAAATCCTGCCCGAGGTCTTGCACAATGCTTACGACAATCCAGCGGTGACGCTGTGGGTGTACGGGTTCAGTCCCGGTTTGCCGATGGATTTTATCAATGCAACGACCCACGCGCCATGGATGTTTTTCCGCAACACCGACGAACGCTACGGCGTGAAAGTCGTGGCGGAGGAAATGGGATTTTTAGATTGGCAAATTACGCCCGAACTGTACCAACAGCCGCAGATGTTTTCGCTCATGAAGTCGTTGGGATTTGAGACCCTCGAGAAGTTACGGGAGTTCGGCAAGATTTTGCAGTATGCCACGATCGAACTCAACTGCGATTTATCAGAACTTCCCGATGCTTTAAATGCTTGCGTGGGAGATGAGGAAGAGGCTTGTGAAATCGAACCCATCATCCGGACCACTTCGAAGGAAATGGTGACCTGGCTGAAATCTTTGGACGTTCCCCGACTGAAAAAATTTGCGTTGATGTTTATGGAAGATTGCTACGCGGTGTGCAACGTCGGTCACTATCTCGAAGGAGTCGATCGCCATCGGGCCGATTTTAACCTGAGTTTGCGTCGCTTCCGCCAAGAACATCCGTGGTTGTCTCAAAACCTGATCGGGACCGATCGCTTCGATAAAATAAGCGATCGGGAACGAACGGTATTCTACGGCGTGCGCAGCAATCCCAATAACGGTTCCGAGGGAATTGCCATGGTCGCTCACATGGGGGGAGAACCGATGCAAGTGAAACTGGGAGATTGGTTGGGATTGAACCTCAAACAATGGCAGGTAGAAATTGCCTCTCCCGGAATCGATGCAGAGGATGGCTTCGGGGATTTGAATGCTTTTGAATTACATGATTCTCAAGGGGTATTGATGAAGTTCGCGCCGAAGCGTTGAGATGATTGCTTAGACGCATGAGTTGCTCTAACCTGGGTTAAAGTCGATTGCCACGATCGAAATCGAGTTCCCTCAAATGAGTTTGATGGGTCGCCAAGGCGATCGGGGAAAGTCTGCAAGTCTGGGTTGGGTGTCCTCTCGATCGTCCTTTGAGGTACTCGGGTTCGAGATTGTGAAAATCCGATTTCCCCCCGCCCCATCTTCCCCACTTCGTTTTCATCAGAAATCGACAACATCGATCCGGGGCGCGATCGGCCAAACTTCCGGACGGACGTGCCAGCCTCAACTCTGGCGATCGAATCTCGCTCTCTTCTGCCCGGTGGCGATCGCTGGGTGTATTAATCTGGTGTTTCTATGCAACGAATTTGGCAAACTTTCAGAAGCTTCGGCATCAAAGCAATTCCCGTCTTGCAAATGCGGGAGTCTCTCGTTAAAGAGTCCGAACTCGATCTCAACTTTATTGTCTTGATTGTCAGCTCTTGTTTGATTGCCACCTTCGGGTTGCTCGTCAATAGCGCGGCCGTCATTATTGGGGCGATGATTATCGCTCCGCTGATGTTACCGATTCGGGGTCTGTCCTTCGGTTTGCTCGAAGGAGATGGCGAAATTTTAACCAACAGCGCTCTCTCCCTGGCAGTCGGGACTTCGATGGCGATTCTTTGTTCGGGCTTTGTTGGTGCGGTCGTCGGTATACCGGAGTTTGGCAGTGAAGTACTCGCCCGTACCCAGCCCAACTTAGTCGATTTGATGGTGGCGTTGGTGGCTGGCGGTATCAGCGGTTATTCAAAAATTCGCTCTTCACTCAGCGATGCCGTTCCCGGTACGGCGATCGCCGTGGCCTTGATGCCCCCCCTATGCGTGGTGGGATTGAGCTTGTCTCAAGGGTTGTGGGAACTGAGCGGAGGTGCGTTTCTCCTGTTTATTACCAACTTACTCGGCATTAACCTTGCCTGCACCCTCGTCTACATCTTGGGCGGATATACCATCAGCAGTCCCATGCGCCGCTCGATGTCTTGGGGAGTGTCGTTTTTCCTGATCGGGTTGCTGGCGATTCCGTTGGGATTCAGCCTCATCGACTTCATCGACCAAGCCAAAGTCAATAATTCCATCCGGACGATCTTAGCGAGTCGTCCCCTCCTTGCTCGAGAGGATATCGAACTGGTGGAGACGAGTATCGATTCGAGAGCGGGATCGGTCGTTCTGGTGGTACGGGCGATCGAGCCGATCGAACCTCAAGAAGTCGCCACTGTCGAACAAGTACTGCAAACGGAACTGAAAAAGCCGTTTAAGGTGATATTTGACGTGACCGAATCGCGCAAGGTCGAATCGTCGGTGGCTGGGGAGTAGGGAATGCAAAATTAAAAATTAAAAATTAAAAATTAAAAATGCAAAATTCTCTTTGTCTCCCCCATCTCCCTTGTCTCCCTTGTCCTTCCCACCTCTCCCCCTCTCCGCGTCACCGCGTCACCGCGTCCCCACACCCTCTCCCATCTGTACTCGCCACAACCCAGCATAAATCCCCCCTTTCTCGACTAATTCTTCGTGAGTGCCCGATTCCATCAGTTTGCCCCGTTCCATGACGTAAATGCGATCGGCGTTGCGGACGGTGGAAAGGCGGTGGGCGATCGCGATCGTGGTGCGGTTTTGGGTGATGCGTTCGAGCGATCGCTGAATGGCGGCTTCGGTTTCGTTATCGACGGCTGAGGTGGCTTCGTCCAAAATCAGAATTGGTGGGTTTTTCAGCACGGCCCGCGCGATCGCCAATCGTTGCCGCTGTCCGCCCGAAAGCTTCTGTCCCCGTTCCCCGACAATGGTATCGTAGCCCTGGGGGAGCTGCATGATGAAGTCGTGAGCCTCGGCGACGGTGGCGGCGGCGACGATTTTCGGGAGGGTAGCATCGAAACTGCCGTAACCGATATTTTCGGCCACCGTCCCGTGAAACAAGAAGACATCCTGACTCACCAACCCGATCGCCCGTCGCAAATCCTGAAACTGCAAGTCTTGTAACTCCACCCCATCGAGGGTAATCCGGCCCGATCGCACTTCGTAAAACCGCAGCAAGAGTTTGACGATCGTACTTTTTCCCGACCCCGTAGAACCGACGATGGCGATCGTTTTTCCGGCCGGAACCTGCAAGGAAAGATGAGAGATCGCGGGTTGGCGATCGTGATAGGCAAAGGTCACATCCTCAATCTTCAACTCCCCTTTCACCGACTCGAGGGGTAAGGGTTTATCCCCTGGATGAATGGCGATCGGAGTATCGAGCAATCGTAGCACGCGCCGAGTGGAGGAAATCGCCCGTTGGTATTCATCGAGGGTTTTTCCCAACTGCGTCAGCGGCCATAGTAAGCGCTGGATGAGGAAGACCAACACGCTGTAGGTTCCCACCGTCAGGTTGCCATTGACAGTTGCCAAACCGCCAAATATTAGGGTTGCCGTGAATCCGAGTAAAATGACGATTCGAATCAAGGGCACGAATGCCGCACTTAAGGCGATCGCCCGTTGGTTGCTGCGGCGATAGGCATGGCTTTCTGCGGCGATGCGTCGGGCTTCGTATTCCTCGGCCGTAAAGCTTTTAATCGTTGTAATCCCCGAGAGGTTGTTCGAGAGTTGCCCGTTAAGCAAACTGACTTTTTCTCGGATGTCGGCGTAACGAGGACCGAGGCGGCGTTGAAAGGCAATCGATCCCCAGAGAATGAACGGTATCGGCAACATTGCCATCCACGCAACCCCAGGGGCGAGCAGAAAAAACGTCCCCCCGATGACAATGACAGTGGTAGTGACTTGAATGACTTCATTTGCCCCACCATCGAGAAACCGTTCTAACTGATTGATATCGTCGCTCAAAATCGACATCAACCCCCCCGTACTGCGGTCTTCAAAATAGGCGAGTTCGAGTTCTTGCAGGTGACGGTAGGCATCCAAGCGCAAGTCGTGTTGAATGGTTTGGGCGAGGTTGCGCCACAGCCGTTGGTAAGCGTATTCAAAAACCGATTCTAGACCCCAAATAATAAAGCTCAACAAAGCCAAAATTAGGAGTTGTCCCAAAATATCGCGGACCCCAAATCGAGCGATTAGAGAATCTTGTTGCTCGACGACCACATCGACGGCCGCACCGATTAAGGCTGGAGGGGCCAGATCGAATATTTTATTGAGAATCGAACAGGCTGTGGCTTGCCAAATGCGAGCTTGGTACTGATGAGCGTAGGCGAGTAGACGCGCAAATAGATGGACGGGTGAATGGAGGCTCATGCCAAATTTTGTAGTGAGAGGCCTAAGCCCACCATAATACTACAAAATAATACAGGCTCGAGGGTGTCGTTCGTTCCCTTGTGATATCTCTCACATTTGCCAGTCAGAGTCGATCGCATTAAAACCCTAAGACGATCGCCTTTGACGAACGATCGCGTTCACGATAATCTTAGAGTTCGATCGCCCCATTTTTAAAAAGTTAAGCAGATAGTAGAAAAGTCACCATTCCACTGTTTCCAAAACCCAAAAACAATGTCCACTCACGTAGAACTTCTTCCCGGTGCCATTTCCGAAATATTCGCCTCAGCTTCCGAAAGCGGGTATTTAACCCTGTGCGATCGTTATGGATTGATGGTTGCAGCGATGGATGAAAACCTCGATGAAGACGAACGCAGAGCGATCGATCGACTGCTACGGGCGATCGATCGCGGGCGAGTCAAGATCGTAACCCATTGACGGCATCTGTGGTAGATGAGCCACATCCCGGAGCTAGAAAAGAAAAGTCTTGGTAGAATTGGGCAAAGGTCCTAATCGAACTGGCAACTGCCATCGCACGACGAAGACAGCTTTACGTCTCACAGAGCGATAAGGGATAAATGGCGATCGATATCGAGGCTTTGTCGATCGCCGAGTGCGATAAAAGTTTCCCGATATCCTCTCATTTTGGGTGCAGAAAAAAGTAGGGCTTCGTTGCGTCACCTACAAATTATTTCCATGCACCCATTCTCTCTACTGGCAACTGGTCTGGTTGCGACCTTCTCGATCGCCTTTTCGACAACGGCGGTATCAGCTGAGGCGATCGCCTCATCCAAGCCGTCCGTCGCATCCAAAACTTTTTCGATCGATCGCTCCTCCTCTCCCCCACAACACGCCCAATTCAATTGGGAGTTACATTCCGATTTAACCTCAAGGCGACCGGTTCCCGTCTCTGGGGCGCAACTTTACTACCAACGAGTGGCCGCCGCGAATGCCGGATTTATCCACACGCGCCTGCCCAGATACAGTTTTCGGGCGGTTTGGGTCGATGCGATCGAAACTCCAACCCACGAGCAATGGCAAGAGTTACTCGCCACAGAAGCCACGGTAATGGCAGACGCTCAGGAAGATCGTCCCCTATCGATCGTTCTGGGAGATTCCCTGAGTTTGTGGATGCCCGCATCGGAATTTTCCGACGATCGATTGTGGCTCAATCAAGGCATCTCCGGAGATACTACGGGGGGAATTCTCAGTCGCCTCCGGGTTTTAGATGCGACGAATCCCGATCGCATTTACCTGATGGCCGGAATTAACGATATCAAAATCGGTCTGAGCGATGAAGAGATTCTCGCCAACTACCATCAGATTTTAGAGTACTTACGCCAAACCCACCCCTACGCCGAGACGATCGTCCAGTCCATATTGCCCACTCGTCGGGAAAACTTACCCAACGATCGCATTCGCGAACTCAATCGACAACTAGCAGAAATCGCCGCTCGAGAAGGAGCAACGTTTGTCGATTTACAGGTCTACTTTACTGATGCGAGTGGAGATTTGCAGCCCAACTTAACCACAGATGGATTACATCTCAGTCCCCAAGGTTATCAGGTTTGGCAGTGGGTGATCGAGCAAATTGAATTGGGAATTGCGATGGGTGTGTAGGGGAATAGAGGGAATGGAGGAAACGGGAGAAACGGGAGAAACGGGATATCATTCAAACACTCAGCCCCCGAAGCCTCTCAAGCCCCCGAAGCTCCCTGATTTCCTCAAACCGCTTCTAAGTCTTTCTCTCCCGTGCGCACCCGTACGATTTGTTCGATGGAACTGATAAAAATTTTCCCATCGCCAATTTGTCCGGTTTGAGCGGATTTCATCACGGTATTGATGGCTAAATCGAGATGTTCGTCTTCGACAACGACTTCTATTTTGACTTTTGCGAGAAAGTCTACAGTGTACTCAACACCGCGATAGCGCTCTGTTTTGCCTTTCTGTCGTCCGAAGCCTCGGACTTGAGAAACGGTCATGCCAACAATCCCAGCATTGACGAGTGCGCTTTTCACGTCTTCGAGCTTGGAGGGTCGGATAATCGCCTCTACTTTTTTCACGTTTTTGGCTCCTGTATGTTGGGGTCTTAATTCGTACTGGTCTTCCTGATTTTAGTATGACACGAACTGCATAAAAACCAAGTTACGACTGTAACCATTTTTACATTTCAATTCGATTGTCGATAACGCTCTCGAATCGATCGAGAAGCCATCAATACTTGTCGCGTTCGAGTCAAATCTCTTTTTTATTTCCTCAAACAGTTGCCCGGACACCTCGAACGTCAGGTATCCGGGCAAGTTGTCTTGTAAAGGTTATTGACGATCTTCGCAGATTTTTCGCGTGGCTGGCGAGCCGATCGTCAAACCACTCCCTTGAAGTTTTATCCTACGCGCGAATGCTTCTCGGGTTTTAGGCTTTGAGTTCTTCTCGAATCATTTCGATGCGTTTGCGATTTACCCCTAAATCTGACTCTCCCAAACGGGAAGCCGATCGCACTTGGATCGTCCCGGTGGCTTCATCGAGATAAAATTCGACATCATCCACAAACCCCATAAGCTTGCTGGTAAACTCGACATAAATATAATTCTCGTCTGCTGTGACGATCTCGGCTTCTTTCAACGAGTCGAGCGTCTTTTTGAGGTTGACAAATGTTTCTTTAGGATTTGCCTCAGAAGCGAGTGGTTCGATGTAATGTTCTGAGTCCGTACTTTGACTCGAAACGCAGTTAGGCGAACTCGGACAGGAAGCGAGCTTTCCTTGGGTTACGCCAAGATCGTTCGGTCGCGATCCGGAAAAATGAAAAATAGCCATTGGGTAAGGTGGTGTGAGGATAATTGTTTCGGCCCGCACGCTAGATACGGGCAACAGGCAGCAGAAGACGATTGCGCACAGAACCAGCCCGATCGTGAAGAATGAGTATTTTAATGGTTTGAGCATGAATTGACTCTGAATTTTGCATCTCTTTATTATTCTATGGGGTAGACGACCCAGGAAATCTCGATCGGCTTTTAGAGTTTTCGCGCACTCAAGTTAATGGGTAAAATCGTTAAAATACTATGGGAGGTTTGGTAGCACTAAATGCGGCTCTTTTCGAGGAATGCGATCGTGAAAAAAAAGTATTGGATTCAAGCGGTAACAGTACTTGGAGTTTTGTATTTATTAATCTTTTTTGTCGGCAAATCCAACACTTTCGATCTAGAACAACACGATTATTTCAATCAAAATCTTTTAAAAATAAAGCAACGATATGCCACACTCAATCAAGATGTTTTACAGTCTAGACAAAAAATGCTTAAATCTTATGACCCTCTAGTTTTAGAAGTCAAAGATTTACATCGGCTTCATCAAAATTTGATGCAAGTTCCGACATTTCTCGACCTTCAAGGTCAGGCAAAGCTCAAAGAAAATCTAGAACGGCAAGGGGAAAAAATCGAGCAGGTAGATGAGTTAGTCGAGCGATTTAAGACTTATAACTCAATTCTCCAAAATTCTCTCAACTATTTCCCGATTCTCACGAGCGAAACGTTAAGCTCTTTATCTTTAAATGAGTCCGATCGAGAGCTAAAAACTAAACTGAGTTTTTTGATGGATCGGATTGCATTCTATCAACTCATTCAAGAGCCAGCCACCAAAAAAGAAATTTTGGTCGCTCTCGAATTTATTGAAAACTATCAAGAGCGCAAGCTCGAACCAGAAATTCAAAAACAGTTAGATTTAGTCGTTCGTCATGCCAAAGTAATTTTAGAAAACCAAGAAACTGTCGATGTACTCGTGCGGCAAATTTTAGAAATACCCACCTTAGAATTGAGTGACGAACTCTTATTACTCTATGACTTTCACTATGCCAGAGCACTTGAATTAAATAATCGGTATCGATTTTATACCTATATTTTGAGTATCGTGGTTTTATGTAGCGTTTCTTATTTAATGATGAGTCAGTTGGCAAAAGCACGAGAATTGGCTTTAGAAGGTTCGCGACTGAAGTCACAATTTTTGGCAAATATGAGCCATGAAATTCGTACGCCAATGACTGGAATTTTGGGAATTTCTGAGATTCTCCTCAATACCGATCTCACCCCAGAACAGCAAGAATTCTTAGAAACACTTCAGTCGAGTGCGAATAACTTACTGGCAATTATTAACGATATTCTCGATCTTTCCAAACTCGATGCTCGAGAGATGCACTTGGAAAAGCTAGAGTTTAATCTAGAGCGCTGTCTGAGTAATGTCGTGAGTTTGCTCCAAAATAGAGCGGAGGAAAAAGGGATCGATCTAGAAACTTCGATCGCTCTGGCCGTCCCGAGAAAATTGGTCGGAGATATGGGTCGCTTATGTCAAGTATTAATGAATTTGATTGGGAATGCGATTAAATTTACGTCCAGCGGTCGCGTTGAAGTTCTTGTTTCTATCGATGTCGATCGCGATCGCCCATCCGCACTTTCTTCAAGAGGCGATCGCGCTGCTGGGGATATCTCCCTCAAATTTGAGGTACGAGATACGGGAATTGGAATTTGCGCGGCAGATTTGCCCAAGTTATTCCAAGTCTTTTCCCAAGTGGATTCATCAACATCCCGGCAGTACGGGGGAACGGGTTTGGGTTTGGCGATTTGCCAGCAACTCGTCACGTTGATGGGAGGAGAAATTGGGGTCGAGAGCCAAGAAAATCGGGGTTCGACGTTCTGGTTTACGGCAAAATTTCAACCGTCGAACGCAATTGAAGGAGCGCTTGCGAGTATATCGGAAGACTCATCCGCAGACCCATTACCCGGTCTAGAATCCCTCAATCCGGCTTCTGGAGGACGAACGCCACAGCTTGCACCGAACGCGGCGATCGAAATTTTGGTGGTTGAAGATAACCCCGTCAATCGCAAAGTACTCCTGCGACAACTGCAAATGTTGGGCTACCGCGCAGAGTGTGCCACGAACGGACGAGAAGCACTCGAACAGCTCGAACGGCGCGATCGGGATTTGGTGTTGATGGATTGCCAAATGCCCATCCTCGATGGCTACGATGCCACTCGGGAGTTACGCCATTACGAGCGCGATAACGACCGTCAAACCCGACACACTGTTGTGATCGCCTTAACCGCTCACGCGATGAAAGGCGAGCGGGAAAAGTGTTTGGCCGCCGGGATGGACGATTATTTGACCAAACCGGTGAATCTGGAGACCCTCAAAACCAAAATTGACTTTTGGGTGGGATACCTGCATCCCGTTGCGGCGATAATCGATGCTTCAAAATCCGAACGACGCGATCGAAATGGTAACTCGATCGATCTCGATCGACTCAATGAAATTTCCGATGGCGATCTCGAATTTCAACAAGAAATTTTGCAGATGTTTGTCGAAGATGTAAGTCAGAAGTTAGTCGCACTCCAACAAGGGATCGAAGCGGGGGATCTAGAAAATATTATCCATCAAGCCCATGCAATTAAAGGAGCCAGCGCCAATTTAGGTATTGAGTCGATGCAAGAAATTGCTCGGGAACTCGAATATCAAGCTACAGAAAATAACCTCTGGTATCTGCAACAAAAACTGACTCAACTTTATCGAGTTCTCGATCTGGTAAAAGTCTCGATCGCCGAGCAATTTCCAACTCGAACGCAAAATAAAGCCTAGTGTTTAACTAGGCCGGATTGAGATATTTTTGCTAAAACCCAAAAGCTACTTCAATGGGTGGAAGAGTAGATCGGGGAAAAAGCGATTGAATTCAATTAAAATTCCAGCGGTGATAAACATCCAAACCGTCGCCAAAACCGGCGCGCTTGATAGATATCGATTCATGAAAAACTCTCCCAAAATTCAAAGACAAAAATCAAATGCAAGAAATCGCAGACAAGAAAATGAATTAACGAGGAGAAACGGTAATTTCATCTTCGCCAGCGAACATTTCGCCCGTTGTCATTTCTTTGAATGCTGCCAAAGGCCAAGCAAAACCCGCCAGGGACTTTTGCACGGCCAGAGGAACATCAATAATGATTTCTTTGTCTTCAGCAGACTTTTCGCTCCTAATCGCGATGAGGTAGCTGCGACCGACCCAGCCAATCCAACCGGCGATATACAAGAAGAGAATTCCAGGGATTAAGAACTCTCCAGCATGACTCCAACGACCGTCAACAATTAAGTGAGGTAGACCGTCTTCACCGCAGAGCAGTTCGTTTCCATAGACTTCAAAGCGGTTTTTGGCTTGTTCGGTTGTCGCTGCTTTCGCGCGGGCAATAAATGCAGGCGACTCGTTACAAGGGGTCAAACCGGCCACTTCTGCATGGGCCGTTGGGGCAAAACTAAACCAAAGAATTCCGGCAAGAACAAATGCCAATATCTTTCGCATAAAAGTGTTTCCTCTTTTAACGAAACTTAACAAATAAGTTTGTGGAGATGAATTAACAAACTTAAGGATACATTGAGGCATCCTATCATAATTACTACGCTCTCCTTTATTCACTTCTATCTTAAAACGAACATCGAATGACAATAACGTTAGCAATTGAAACAAGCTGTGACGAGACCGCCGTCGCTATTGTTAATAAACGCGAAGTTTTGAGTAGTATTGTAACTTCGCAAATTGCCACTCATCGCCAGTATGGGGGAGTGGTTCCCGAGGTTGCTTCGCGGCAACATTTAGAAAGTATCAATCCAGCGATCGCCCAAGCTCTAGAAACCGCTCAACTCGACTGGTCGGCGATCGAAGGCGTAGCGGCAACCTGCGCCCCCGGCCTGGTGGGTGCGCTGATGGTGGGGCTGACGGCGGCAAAAACCCTGGCGATCGTCCATCAAAAGCCGTTTTTAGGCGTTCATCACCTCGAAGGACATATCTACGCGGCATATCTAGCCGATCCGCAACTCCAACCGCCCTTTTTGTGCTTATTGGTTTCTGGCGGTCATACCAGCCTGATTCGCGTCGGAGATTGCGGCGTTTACGAAACCCTGGGGCAAACCCGAGATGATGCGGCTGGCGAAGCCTTCGATAAAGTGGCGCGATTGTTAGATTTGGGCTATCCCGGCGGTCCGGAAATCGATCGATGCGCTACTGCGGGGAATCCCAAGGCATTTTCTCTACCCGAAGGCAAAATCAAACAATCCGGTGGCGGCTACCATCCCTACGACTCCAGTTTCAGCGGACTCAAAACCGCCGTCATGCGCCTGGTGGGGCAGCTCAAACAGTCTGACGATCGCCTTCCCACCGCCGATTTGGCCGCTAGTTTCCAAGAGACCGTCGCCCGATCGCTCGTCAAACGGACGATCGCCTGTGCTCTAGATTACGGACTAGAAACGATCGCCGTCGGTGGGGGAGTCGCGGCCAACTCTCGCCTGCGCCATCTGTTGCAACAAGAAGCGGGCAAACACAACCTGCGCGTCCTGCTGCCTCCGATGAAATTGTGTACCGACAACGCGGCGACGATTGGCTGTGCGGCATCGGCACATTTGAGCCGGGGACATCTTTCCTCTTTAAACCTAGGGGTTCGATCGCGCATGGCTCTCAAGGATGTGATGCAACTGTATTCCGATCGCGCATAGGTGTTCGCGTAAGTGTTTTGGAGGCTATACACTAAGGACGAACAAACCTGTTATTGACTGTAAATCAACCCATTATTGTATATACATGAATATCCGAGATGCGACGCTAGATGATTTGAGCGCGATCGTCGAAATCTATAACGCGGCAATTCCCGGACGCATGGCAACGGCCGATACCGAACCGATCTCGGTAGACAGTCGCCTTTCGTGGTATCGCAAGCATTGCACGAGCGATCTTCCTCTTTGGGTG